>NZ_MUXB01000062.1:0-389 GCF_001994935.1 Herbaspirillum sp. VT-16-41 | reverse complement strand
GGCCCCATATAGCCGATATTGCCATAGGCGGCGGCGAGCCCCTGAATGGTGCTTTCGTCTATTTTGCGCGTTCTGAAAAAAGCAAAGCCGAACATCACCAGAAAAACACAAAGTGTTGATGCGGTGCAGCCAATAATAAAGGCCCACTGAGTCAGCTCAGCGACAGGTGTCTTTGAAAGGATCTGGAAAAACAGCGCCGGCAACGCCACATAGACAATGAAAACGTTCATCCATCCCAACGCCTCCAGTGGCTGACGACTGATGCGGGCAACCAGGAATCCCAGAAAGATCAGGCCGAAAAATGGGAGAACGAGATTGAAAACGCTGAGCATGACGAGCTTTGATTGTTGGGAACGCGACCGGAAATGGCAGGACGCCATCGATGCTCG
>NZ_MUXB01000181.1:0-390 GCF_001994935.1 Herbaspirillum sp. VT-16-41 | reverse complement strand
CGTGCGGGTGATGATGACCCGCGGTGTCGAGGGCACCGGCACCCCGACCGCCTGGGTCCACGCCCGCACCGCAGACGACTGGAGCCGCTACCGCGCCGGCATCCGCGTGGTCACTCTGGACCGCGGGCTGTCCACCGCCGTTGCCGAGACCAGCCCCTGGCTGCTGGCTGGCGCCCAGACCCTCAGCTACGCAGTGAACATGGCCGCCACTCGTGAGGCGGTGCGCCGCGGCGCGGGCCGCGTGCTGTTCACCTCCACCGACGGCTACTGCCTCGAGGGCCCCACTTCCAGGCTGCTGGTAAAGCGGGGCGACACCTGGACCACCACCCCGGCCAGCGCCGGAGTGCTGCTCGTGACCAGCATCGCCTCCGTGCGCGCGAGGCTGGAGCG
>NZ_MUXB01000189.1:0-391 GCF_001994935.1 Herbaspirillum sp. VT-16-41 | reverse complement strand
TTACAGTGCTGCCAAACTGAACGAACTCGCCAACCTCCACGGTAGGGCACTCGATGAGCAAACCAGATACAAGGAAAAGCAGCAATAACACACATTAAAACTAATATTCCTAACTTCCTTTTTATCCCCATTTTTCAAACCCCCGTTACTTATACTTATTACATGAAATATTATTTCATAATATTCTCCTAATTCCAGTACAATTTTATTTCATTATTGCCCTCGTTAATACAATAACTCTTCCCTGAGAATTCTCACTATTAAATCATTTTGCATTAATTTTCTTCGCTTTCCTTTGGGAAAATCTTATTTTATTTCCAATCAAACCACCGATTAAAGCTGATAACCCTGAAATAGCCATTGATATAAAAAAGTTGGCATTAGGAATTAA
>NZ_MUXB01000148.1:0-828 GCF_001994935.1 Herbaspirillum sp. VT-16-41 | reverse complement strand
TCAACAGTTCGCTTAAATTGACTGACAAACCATTATCTTGTAATATTTCTTCAAACTGTTGGTAGGTTAAATCAGGCATGATTTTTGCTTTCTTTTCCGGAAAAGTCGCTTGAAATTTTTTGTTAATATCTTCTGTTTTAGACTCTAGTACAATTGCTGTGGATGTGAAAGTCAAAATTGTTTCAATGAAATCAATATCAGTATTAGATAATCCTTTACTTCCTAACCATTCACTAACAGTTTCATTTTCCATACTATTTCACTCCTAAAAAAATAACCAATCAGCACCGCGAATTGCCCAAGCTACAGCGATTGATATATTTTCAGCTACTCCTTTGCTAACCCTTGTGTTATCTTTAAACCATACAGGAAGCTGAGTACGAACTTCATTAGCTGCGTTGGCCCCTGCATTTTCAAACTTCTGGAATAACAAGGGTGTAAAATATAGACCAAGTGCCGTTTTAACTGCAACAGCGCGGACACACGCATTTCCACCTGTTGAATATGGGCCTCCAGCAGCGTGATGACCTCCCCACAGTCCTGCATCGGGTTGTCTCGCAGACCCAGCAATGCGCGAATCTCGCTCAACGTCATGTCGAGCGAACGGCAATGACGGATGAATTGCAAGCGCTCAATGTGCGCCTCACCGTACAACCGAAAGTTGCCACCGCTTCGCGCTGGCTTTGGCAGTAGCCCTTCCTTCTCGTAGTAGCGGATGGTCGCAGATCGGAAGCGCGTCGTTCCGGGACAGTGGGCAGCTCTCGGCGGTCGGCGTATCATTAATAAAAGCGCAATGCGTCAACCTCGTAGACTGTGGACCGTCTGACC
>NZ_MUXB01000222.1:0-48764 GCF_001994935.1 Herbaspirillum sp. VT-16-41 | reverse complement strand
TCGTAAAACTGGTCATAAGACTATCCTCTATTTTAAGAGAGTCTTCGTGTCCTGAGATTCAAGGGGCTATTCCAAGCGCGTCGTCATCTTCCCCGGGCGTCAACGTCACGTGCTCCAGGCCGTTGTGTACCTCATTGGCATTGGCCAGCCACTGCCAGAGGATGTCCTTCTCTTCGATACCGGGGCGGTCCGTGACCACGGCAGGAAACGGCATGCCCTTTCTCACATAGGCCTGCCGATCCCAGCGATTGAAGGAAGCATGCAAGGGATGTGTATCCGGTAGATAAGGACGCCATATGCCCGTGCGCGGGCAAGGTGAATGGCTTCTGTAGTAGCGCTCCGTTTTCGGGATATCGCTATAGCGCGCTGCGCGGCGGGCCACACGGGGATCGTCCTTGATTGGCGCCGGTGGCAATTGGTCGATGGCCTCGCCCAGATAATGGAAGCGGATGCGCCCATCTTCATCTTGCAGGCCGGTCCGGCTGCGATCGAAGAGCTCCCCCTTCAGATAGCGCATCGGTAGCTGCTGCGCATCCCACGCACGATGACGCTTGCTGACTGGATGCATCAGGCGGGCGATCCAGTAGCCGGTCTCGGGGGCGGCCGTGCTTTCATACTGCGGCACGATCTGGCGTTGTGGTTGCTCGGGGAGTTGCCGGCCCGGTTCGATATGGGCACGGCCGGTAAGCAGCCAGGCTGGGTTCGGTTGGGGCGGAGGTGGTGCGGTGGGTCGGGGAAGAATTGGCTTGGCCGCATCGAGCAGGGTGTTGCGGTCGCCGTTCCACATGGGGAGCTTGGCGGGGGGAAGTGGAAGAATCTTGTCCAGGTTGGGGAAACGGAGGTCGGGATTGCGTCTTAAAGCGTCAAGGAGAACAAAGTATCGTTGTGAGCGATTCTTATCCATTGCACCGCCAGCCAATCTTTCGCCATCATCAAATGCACTGAATAAGTAATTTGCTGACTTGACGCTTCCGAGCCTCACACCTTCCTGCAAAATGCGTAACGCACGCTCATTATTTAGACCAAATTCTACATTTTCACCTCTGATGGCGGCACCCAACTGAAAGGCTGCTTCGGCGTTGCTTTGTTGAAAACCGCACTCTAGGATCTTTAGCGCGACTTTGCGGTTTCCCCAAAAACTAGGGGGACTATCGTAAATTGCATCCAGTTTTTCGCCCAGATACGCCATGGCGCTTGGGCTACCCATATCAGCTGCCAATTCCCAAAATGCATAGGCCCGACTGACATCCTGTTTTACGCCTATGCCATGCATGTGATAGGTCCCCATCACATCAAATGCAGCTGGTATGCCGAGTAGCATAGCGCTCTCCACTATCTTTACTGCCCGCTCCCTATCACGCGCGACTCCCAATCCGTGGGCATAGGCATTGGCTAAATTGAGCATGGCCTTCCAGTGGTTCCTCTCGGCCGCCTGTTGCCATAGCCGAACGGCCTTGACGTAGTCCCTTTGGTTTGGCCATAAGGTATGACTCGTCAGGGCGAGCCCTTCCTGGAACCACTGTTCCGCTTGTTCGTCGATTCCTGGAACGACATCACTTTCATACTTGCAGACAAAATCTTTGCGGTGAGGATCAAATGCCTTAAGTGGCATGTTTCGTGACGGATTTTCCATGGAGCAGGCAAATTCTGTAGAAAAAAAGAAATTGAGGATCAGGAGTTTGATGGGTACTTTCATCAATAGCCTATGCAAGCCGAAACTTGCTGACGCGTTCATCTTTAAAGGGAAAAAGGAAGCCGATAGATGGTTCGCCC
Organism: Herbaspirillum sp. VT-16-41; assembly: GCF_001994935.1. NCBI lineage: Bacteria > Pseudomonadati > Pseudomonadota > Betaproteobacteria > Burkholderiales > Oxalobacteraceae > Herbaspirillum > Herbaspirillum sp. VT-16-41. Next base: position 46,991 of record NZ_MUXB01000222.1, on the reverse strand, counting down.
CGAGTTCTATTTTTTGAGTTTTCGCCCATCAGGGTCTCCCACTTCTCAACCGCATTGGCAATTTCACTATGACTCCCCCCACCCCCATCCTGCTTCCCACCCGTATGCCTCCCCCACACATGCTTCCTGATCTGCGCACTCATCGCAGGATCATCGCAAGCCACATTGATCTCCGCATCCACTGCCATCGAGCGCAGATTCAGGTTGGCGCTGCCCACCGTAAACATGGAGTCGTCGATCACCATCAACTTGCTGTGGATATAGATTTCACGATAGCGCTCGCCCAGCCTGGCTGACTCACCCTCCTTCAAGGGAGTTCGTGAGCGCCACGCATGGTCGTAGGTCCACAAGGTGCCGATGAGCGTACGCATGCCCAATGTCTTCAGTTGCTCGCTGACGTTCTCCTTGCTGGTACCGGTCGATGCAGCGCTTTGGGCCAGGGCCGAGGGCCCTGCCGGTTTGAGCATGGGGTTCGGCACTTCACCCTTGGCGCGCTTCTCGCTGGCATAGCGCTCCCAGTCACGCTGCTTCTGGAGTTCGTCTTCGATCAGCTTGTCCTGATTGGGCATGGACTCTCCATGGCCCAGGGCGCGTACCGTGTCGTAGGTACGTGGCACCATCTGCGCCAGTTCCGGGGCCGGAATCACCGCCATCACATGCAGCACCGGTACATCGTCCAGGCTCAGGCCGGCGCGCTGGCATCCCTGGACGAAGTTGTTACGGTTTTCCTTGAGTTCCTGCGCCCACTCGGTGTACTGGAAATACTGGTTTTCCACATACAGGTAACTGCGCGCAAAACTGCTGGCCTGGCGATACAGGCGCTTGATGGTCTTGTCGCCTTCTTCCGGCTGGCTGCGCACGATCTGGGCATTGACCGTGGCCTGGCCTCTCAGGGGCTCCCACAGGCCAGGAGGCGGGCGATGCACGTCGTGCTCACGCTTGAGCGAGGAGCCTCGTCCCTTGGCGCGGTTCCAGGCATCGGTGAAGTTCTTGCTGATGCCCACCAGCGCCTCTCCCTGGATGCGGCAGGCATAGTCCTGGTAGGGCTTGAGGCCAGGTTGGCCATCCTTGGTACCACCTTCCCACGACTCGCCGCGGCGTGGATCGTGGAACAGGTGTTCTTCGGTATCCCAGTAGTCGGTCACCGAATTCAGGCCCATCACATACCCGACCGCATGCACACCGCCTTCGTGTTCGTAATCGATGAGAATGGTCTTCTGGTGATCCGTGGCGACCACGGCCATGCCGACGGTCTCCAGCAGGCCGCGCTTGCCGGGTTCCTCGGACAGGCTGCCCAGCACCGCGCTGACGTCGCCATCGCGAGTGCGCAGACTCAGATTTTCGATCAGGCCCTGTTCGGCTTCGTGGTACCACTGGGCGTTGAAGGCTTCGCGCATGCCCTGGGGATCGTCGGCCGACGGGGGCAACTTTTCTTGCCTACCCATGCGGTACAGGTTGCGCACGTTGGGTTCATAGGGGCTGGACTGCCGGAACCCCGGCATGTTCTTGGCCAGCGAGCTGCCGATGAAGCCGTACCACGACAACAGCCGCACCTGCACCGGCTTGCCGCCGTTGTAGCGGCCTGCGGCAACATTGCGCAGCAGTGTGCCCCAGCTCTCGCCACGTGGCCATTGACCTCCTTCACGCTCCAGCTCCATGGCCGGGTCGAAGCCCCAGCAGATGATCTCCACACTGGTGCGGGCTTGCTTGATGTCGTTGAGGATGCTGCGAAAGCCTTCCTCGCCGCAGTAGAGCATGGTCAGCTTGTTGCAGCGGTGGATGGGAGCGTGCTTGTCGTGCTCGCTTTCGAGCAGCCATTGCGCACTGCCCCAGCTGATGGGCGAGGCTTCACTGATGGGGACGCGGGATTTGCGGTGGGTGGTGGGCATGATCGTAGAAGGGTGAAGAAGCGAGAGACAGTCCAAAAAGTCGGCCAGTATCGGCCGACTGTCTGGTCTATCTCGCTTCCTGCTTCGATCTAATGCCTTCCTACCGTAGATATTCGAGGCCCGGGGTAATCACACCGGGGGTTCCATGTCATCGGCCACAACGCCCGGAATATGTAGATGAATCCGCAAAGGCCCTAGAGCCGGCCCTTGCCAATGCGCTGCGCCGCGAACGCCCGTGCTGCTTCAATGGCCTGTTCGCGGCTGTGGGCCGGCAGATTGGTCTCCACCCGCTGCCGTTGGACCACGCAGATACTGCGGCGCGAACTGGAACGGCCGCGGTAGATGGTGACGAAAGGCATCCAACCGGTATTGGACAGGTTGGAAAACGCCTCCAGCACGATCTCGTATTGCCCCATCACTTCGATATCCATTCTTCCTCCGTAGTCGGTTTCCCTTCATCTGGCGCGGGCCGGGAACAGCCGGGATGGACGCAGGATAGAAAGCCTGCGGCCTGCGCGCCACACCATGGCGTGCTGTGCTGTAGCGCGCAGGGCCGCATCTGTACTGCTTTTGCGGCTGTTGTGGTGGTTTTTCCGCGACTGCGAACTGTGTTCCCCCTGGCTGACGGGCTGTGTATGTACCGCGCCCGTGGTGCCGACCCTAGACTGCGTTCCAATCGACCCAATGGCGCCCGCAATGGCGTGAGGAAGGAACCGCATCATGAGAACCAACAGGCAGGGAGGCGATGGCTACAGTCGCACCATGATCGAATGGTGTGCCTATGCGGCCGCACTGGGTTTTTCGGCCTTGCTGATCGCCAACTTCGTGTGGTCCGAGCGGCGTCTGATCCATGCCGACGAGACCACGCGCATGCAGACCCAGGCCCGCATCATCGAAGAAAATCTGGCCCATCAGTTCCAGGGCGTGCGCAATGCGCTGGAGAGTGCCCGCAATGCCCAGGCCGACGGTGCCAGCTGTCATGCGGATTGCCAGAGCCTGCTACTGCAATCGCTCAAGCGCGCCATGCCGGGTGTGCGCGCCATCGTGGTGCTCAATGGCAGCGGCCATATCGTGCGCTCGGCCGACGACATCGCCGATCGCCGTCTGGACGACCGCGATTTCCTCTCGCAGATCCCGCGCATGTCGTCGGGGCAGGTGATGTATGTCTCGCAGCCCTTCGAAAATACGCCGGGCGTGTTCAACATCAAGCTGTCGCTGCCCATCACCACGGCCGATGGCCGCGTCGAGGGCGCGGTCAGCGCCATCCTCAATCCCGAATACTTCGATGCCGTGATGCGTTCGGCGCTCTACGCGGACGACATGAGCATTGCCATCACTGGCGAAGACGGGCGGCGCCTGCTGTTCGTGCCGGCCAATGCGGCCCAGATGCGACAGGCCGGGCAGGGCCGCGCGGGGCCGGACGATTTCCTGCGCCAACATCTGCGCAGTGGCGAGATCACCAGCGTGCAGACCGGCAAGGACGCCCAGGGCCAGGCGCGCATGATGGTGCAGCGGACCATCACCAGCCGCGAGCTGGGGCTGGACAAGACCCTGGTCATCAGCCTCTCGCGTAGCGTCGACCATATCAATGCCGGCTGGCATGAGCCGGCACATTCGTTCCTGCTCATGTGGCTGCTGTTCGCCCTGGCGGCGGCGCTGGTGCTGGCATTGTTGCAGGGACGGCGGCGTGCGGTGCAGGTGCTCACCCACCAGCGCGAGCTGCAGCATGCGGAGATGACCGAACGCATGGAGCTGGCCTTGTCCGGGGCCAATCTGGGGCTGTGGGACTGGCATATCCAGGCCGATACGCGCAGCGTCGACGGGCGTGCCAATGCCATGCTCGGCTATCCGCCCGAGCGCCAGTTCGACGCCCCGGGCGAATGGCGCACACTGGTCAACCCGGAGCACATGGCGGCCCTGGATCATGCGTTGCGCCTGCATCTGGCCGATAGTCGCCATTGCTTCGAGGCCGAATACCAGATGCGCCACAAGGAAGGGCACTGGGTCTGGATACAGTGCCGCGGCAAGCTGGTCGAGCGCGATACGCACGGCCGTCCGCTGCGCATGGTGGGCACGCGCATGGACATCAGCGCACGCAAGGCGGCCGAGGAGGAGATTGCGCGCCTGGCCTATTACGATGGCCTGACCGACCTGCCCAACCGGCGCCTGCTGCTGGATCGCCTGTCACAGGCGGTGGCGCGGTATGCGCGCGCCGGGCAGTATGGCGCGGTGATCTTCGTCGACCTGGACAACTTCAAGGGCCTCAACGACACCATGGGTCACGATACCGGTGATCGCCTGCTGGAACTGGTGGCCATGCGCCTGCAGCAGGTCACGCGCGAAATCGATACCGTGGCCCGCCTGGGTGGGGATGAATTCGTCATCCTGCTGGAAAACCTGGGCAGCCAGATCGAGGAAGCGGAGAACAATGCCGAATGCGTCTGCCGCAAGATCCTCACCGCGCTCAATGCCGGCTACGAACTGCAGGGCAGTGAGGTGCGCAGTACGCCCAGCCTGGGGGTGGTGCTGTTCGGGGCCGGCCGGCATACCGTCAATGACCTGCTGCGCCAGGCCGACATGGCGATGTACGAGGCCAAGGCCGCCGGGCGCAATACCTATCGCTTCTTCTGTCCCTCCATGCAGGAAGTGCTGGACCAGATGGCGATGCTGGAAAACGATCTGCGTCACGCCCTGGTACGGCGCGAACTGCGCCTGCATTACCAGCCCATCGTGCGTGCCGACGGCAGCCTCGCCGGTGTAGAGGCGCTGATGCGCTGGCAGCATCCGCAACGCGGGATGGTGTATCCGGCGGCCTTCATCGGCCAGGCGGAAAAGGCCGGCCTGATCGTGGAGTTCGGACAATGGGCGCTGACCACTGCCTGCGAGCAGCTGGCCGCCTGGGCTGGCGATGCGCAGACGGCCCACCTGACCATCGCGGTCAATGTCAGCGCGCGCCAGTTCCGCCAGCCTGACTTCGCGCAATGTGTGCTGGACATCCTGGAGCGCACCGGTGCCAATCCGCGCCGGCTCAAGCTGGAGTTGACCGAAAGCATGCTGCTCACCGACGTCGATACGCTCATCACGCGCATGGCCATGCTCAAGGAGACCGGCCTTGGCTTCTCGCTGGATGATTTCGGTACGGGCTATTCGTCGCTGAGCTATCTCAAGAAACTGCCGCTGGACCAGTTGAAGATCGATCGATCCTTCGTGCAGGACATGCTGCAGACGCCGCATGCCTGGTCCATCGTGCAGACCATCGTCAACCTGGCGCAAGGCCTGGGGCTGGATGTGGTCGCGGAAGGGGTGGAGACCGGCGAGCAGTGGGCGGCCTTGCGTCGTCTGGGGTGGGGGAAATTGAGGAAACGGGAAAAATTGTACGCTAAGGCTTTTCAGCGTTTCGCAAAGGCCGATACTGCCCTATTTCCAGTCGTTTGCTTTGCCGCCAGAGATAGTCTCCAGTCAGATTGATGTGCTCCCAGCCCAGCGGTGATAAGAATGACAACAGTGCATCCTCAATATCTTTTCCTTGCGCTCGCAACGCCTCAATGACGCGTTCCAGATATACGGTATTCCAAAGCACAATGGCGCTAGTGACGAGCGTGAGGCCGCTTGCACGGTAACGCTGCTGCTCATAGTTGCGGTCGCGGATCTCCCCCAGACGATTGAAGAAGACGGCGCGTGCCAAGGCATTTCTGGCTTCGCCCTTATTTAGGCCGGCATGTACTCTGCGGCGCAGCTCGACATCCTGAAGCCACTCCAGAATAAATAGCGTCCGTTCAATTCTCCCGAATTCCCGCAATGCAATAGCAAGTCCGTTTTGGCGAGGATAGCTACCGAGCTTGCGGATCATCAAGGAGGCAGTCACGGAACCCTGCTTGATTGACGTGGCGAGCCGCAATACTTCGTCCCAATGGGCACGTAGATGCTTAATGTTAAGCGTCCCTCCGATCATCGTCCTTAACGCATGGTAGTCCTGCTCTCTTGATGGCACATACAGCTTGGTATCGGCCAGATCTCGAATTCGTGGCGCAAACTTAAATCCGAGCAAATGCATCAATGCAAAGACGTGATCCGTAAAGCCAGCGGTATCTGTGTAATGCTCCTCGATGCGGAGTTCTGACTCGTGGTAAAGCAAGCCATCAAGGACGTAAGTCGAGTCGCGCACGCCGACGCTGATAGGCTTGCCGTAGAACGGCGAATACTGGTCGGTAATATGGGTATAGAAAAGGTGTCCTGGTTCGGTACCGTATTTTGGGTTGACATGCCCGGTGCTTTCAGCCTTCCCGCTGGCGCGAAATCGCTGAGCATCGGAAGAGGATGTCGTCCCACTACCCCAGTTCGCTGCGAAGGGATTGCGCAATTGAGCATTGGTCAAGTCGGCCAGTCCGGCGGTATAGGTCTCATCCCGTATATGCCAAGCTTGTAACCATGAGAGTTTGGCGTAGGTCGTGCCGGGTGTGGAATCGGCCATCTTGTTTAAGCCCAAGTTAATTGCGTCTGCCAAGATCGCAGAGAGCAATAACGTACGATCTTTTGTGACCTCGCCGGACTTCAGGTGGGTGAAATGCCGGGTAAAGCCCGTCCAGTCATCAACCTCCATGAGTAATTCCGTAATTTTGACCCGAGGTAGGATCACGCTTGCTTGATCGATCAGCGCCTGGGCGGACTCTGGTACCGCCGCATCAAGCGGGGTGATTTTTAGTCCGGAATCCGTAATGATGGCGTCGGGTAGTTCCTGCGCAAGCGCCAGATGATTCACTTTTTCCAGCTGCTCCTGGAGAAGTGCCAGGCGGTTTGTCAATGGAAGTTCCGCATCCCGTCGCATGGCGGTAAATTTTTCGACCGGCAGAAGATAGTCTTCAAAATCCCTGAACTGGCGAGAGCCTCTGACCCAAATGTCCCCGGAGCGTAAAGAATTCTTCAATTCCACAAGGACGCACATTTCGTAGAAGCGACGATCGATTCCATCGTCTGTGAGGACCAAGGGGCGCCAGCGTGCCTTGATAAAGTCGACTGGAGCATCTTCGGTCACCTTCCTGGCACCCTTGAGGTTCATCTCTTTCACCACCTCAATCGCGTCGAGAACGCTCTGCGCGGCTGGCGCCGCCCGGAGCTCCAATACATCCAGAAATTCTGGGGTATAGCGACGCAAGGTATTGAAATGTTCTCCCATCAAATACAGATGATCGAATGACTCAGGCTGTGCAAGATGCGCGGCCTCATCGATGCTTTTGGCAAATTCATCCCATGGCAATACGGCCTCGATCGCGTCATACGGGTCCATACCTGCCAGCTTAGCTTCTACCAGTGCCTTGCCGATGCGGGTGTACAACAAGATTTTTTCGTTGATGGCCTTACCCTGCTGATGGAACCGCTGTTGGTGTTTGTTTTTGGCCGCATTAAACAGGCGCATGAGTATGCGGTCGTGAAGATCCACTATTTCATCGGTCACGGTCGCCATCCCCTCGATGGCAAGCGCTACCAAAGTGGCGTAACGCCGCAGATCTTCGAATCTGGACAAGTCGCGCGGCACCATCTGACCGCCTTCACGCGCTATCTTGAGTAACCGATTCTGATGGACGTAACGACCGATCCCCTCTGGCAGATTCACTGCTTGGAACGCTTTAAGCCGCTCGATGTGCTCCATCATGAAGCGGGAATTTGGTTTTCGAGGTGATTGCCGAAGCCAAGACAACATCGTCACGCCGGTGCCGGGACGGTTTGTCAGCAGCGCGTCCAAGCTGCGCCGATGGATATCGGAGAGCGGCTCTGTCAAGGTACGGTAGATCTTCTTGTTCGCGCGACTGATCCCCTCCGCGCATATCCGATCGATCACAGATACTGCAGGCAGGATTACGCTGCGATTGCGCAGCTGTTGTAATGCGTTGGCAGCGAGAACGATCGGCTTATCTGTCTGCGTCGCCAAGTCTGTCATTTGATGGACGAGGAAGCGATAATCCGCCAGCCCGAACGGACGTACTGACAGATAGCTTCGCAGCTCCTGGAGGTGCTCTCTTCGCGTGGTATCTCTCTGAGCGTAGTCGCCCCACATGTCCGGATTTGCTCGCACTTGACGTGCGACCCACTGCACCACATGGGCTGGCACTTCCCGGTCGTTGCCGAAGGCATATCCAGGAAACCGCAACATACAGAGCTGGACGGCAAAGCCAAGCCGGTTAGCATCGCCTCGACGTTGACGAATCAGGGCCAGATCGGTGTCGTTGAGCGTATAGTGCTGAATCAACTCGTCTTGTGACTCGGGGAAGGTAATCAGGCTCGCCTGTTCAGCGGCTGAAAGAATGGAGCGGCGTGGCATGTCGGTGAATTCCTCTTAAGGCGGGAAGTAGACACTGCTTTCGGCATGAAGAGATTCGTGGCAACCTCTCCTGGGCGGACGAAACTAATTGGCGATTTTTATTTGAAATTTTCCCCCGATGTGCAAAATGGAAAAAACTGTACGCTACGGAATTCGTTGGACGATTGACCGCCGCAAGCAGCGTGTCGCGCTAGCTGTAAAACGCCTGTCCCGGCCAGCAACGGGACATTGCATCAGACGCTGAATGGTTGTCAATGGCAATTTTTCACACTCTTGCGCGTGGTTACTTCCGTAAGCCAACGCAGATCACGACATGAATAAATTGTGTCCACGAGATGCTATAAACTGCAGCACGAAATACAGCAGAACGTGATCGGCTCTGATCAAAACCGAAAAATTGAACAACATTGGCTTGTATGAAAAAACGTCAAACCTACTCCACCATCCTCGAACGCGGCGGCAAAGTCTCATGGCCGAAGGCGTTGACGGACTGGAAGATAGGCCAACGTGTGTTCCTGTCCATTCATGACGGTGCGATTGCCGTCACCACCCGGCCATCGCGCCCGATGAACGGCCGAATATTTTCCACGCGGATCAGCCGCAAATTCAGCAGCAAACATTTCTCAGCTAGCTGATAGCTACCAACTAGCCCGAAATGAGCCGGCTCAAGCTGCGAAATCAACAGATCCTTTAGTCACTAAAGGCGGTAATTTCGCATGCGAAATTTTCCTCCATCGTCGGCTCCCCCTTAATCAAGAGGATCACGTGGCAAGAATTCTTGTAGTTGACCTGGAAGCGACCTGTTCGGACGACGGCAGCATTGCGCCGGAAGAGATGGAAATCATTGAAATTGGCGCTTGCTGGACCACTGAAGGCGGCGTGGTGCTCGAACGCTTTCAACATCTGGTCAAACCGATGGTGCGACCGACACTCACGCCATTTTGCAAACAATTGATCGGTATCACGCAAGAAGAAGTCGATCAGGCCCCCTTGCTCCCTGTCGCAGCACAGGCGCTTCAAGCCTTCGTCAACGACATGGTATCGACCGATGCTGTCTGGATGAGCTGGGGAGCTTACGATCACAAACAGTTGACCAGGGAGGTCCAGCGTCATGGCATCGCCATGCCTTTGACCATGCCCCACCAGAATGCCAAACGGCTTTTTGCAAAGGCCCAGCGCATTGGCAAGGAAGTTGGCATGGTTCGGGCGTGCGCGCTAGCCGGCATCAGGCTGGAGGGGCAGCATCATCGTGGACTGGACGACGCAGTCAACATTGCTAAGCTGATGCCTTGGGTATTGGGGCATGCCACGCTTTCGGGCCAAAGCCAAGGCAGCGCGGTTGTTTAATGAGGGAGTACACGGTGTCGTTCAACGTCTTTATCGATACGGAGTTCACTGACTTCCTTGATCCGCAGTTGATCAGTATCGGCTTGGTGGCACAGAGTGGCGAAGAGTTTTACGCCGAGCTTCGCTACGAGGTGCGCGAATGCAGCGAGTTCGTCAAGGCAGCAGTGCTTCCACTCTTAGGATACGCACCCCATGCCGAAATGACCAAGGACGATCTCTATGTCCAGATGACCAACTGGCTCAGGCTGGTAAGGCCGAAAGATCAAGAGGTCTTCATTTGCTACGACTACCAGACTGATTGGGACCTCTTTTATAACGCCCTGGATGGCCGCGTGCCTCCATGGTGCAAGCGCCGCCTCGTTGCTGATCGCATCAATGAGCTATTGCGTTATGAGTTTCATCAGGAACATAAGCTGCCTGAGCATCATGCCCTCAATGATGCCAGAGCAAATTGTTATGCTTTCCGTGAAGTTCCTTCTAATTCACCGTAGCCCTGAGATGGCCGTTCGATTTTCACATTGTTGAGCGCTGATTCATAATGCGATTGGATAGCTTCCAATAACGGACATCGTCCATCCCAGCACTTATACAGGAAATAGCCTCCTATGATGCTGCCAGCGATGCCTGATAGGGCGAATACCCAAAGTGATGCGTCGAAAACTTCATCTAAGCTAACTAAGTGAAAAATCATCTTAAGGGCACAGGGTAGATACCCAGCAATCATATGAAGCGACTTTGCATGAATTGCTCATTGAAGCAAAAAGCATTCAATGAGCAGACTGTAGGCTATCGATTGCTTGAGGGAAGCATTCGAGTAAGGGTTCCATCTTTCAGAATAATTTGATGGTAGAGAGCAGCGCATACATGTAAGCCGATCAGCGCTAATAGTGCCCAGACCGACGCAATATGCCAATCCCCGATCGTGGCCAGCAAATCGGAATTTGCAGGGAAGATTGCGGGCAGCTGCATCAAGCCGAAGAAGGACAGGTTCCAGCCACGCTCTGCAGCATTCATCCAACCCAGGATGGGTGAGATGGCGAGAAGAAGGTAGAGTCCGCCGTGCACGAACTTGGCTGCAATTACGGTGAGGGTCACACGCGTATGGAGCGGTTTCGGCGCCGGACTGATCAGGCGCCAAACCAGTCTGCCCAGCATGACCAGGAGGATCAGCAATCCGACCGAGATATGGAGACTGACCAATCCTTCGGGCGATTGCAGATCATCCACATCTGCCATGGTCCAGCCGATGGTGCATTGGGCGATGATGAGCAGCACCGTGATCCAATGGAAAAACTTGGCAACGGGCGAATATTGTTCTTGAATACTGTTCGACATAATAGCTCCTTAGATTTCACTGACTTCGACTTCTATCTGGCTCACTAATTGACTCGGAATATTGACCGTCACGCGCAGGCCGGATTGACTAGATTCGTCACGAAAGCCAAGCGTGATGCTTGCACCCAACCTGTCTGCGATGGCCTTCACGATCGACAAACCTAACCCAGAACCGATCTGACCGCTGCCCAGCAACCGGTGGAATGCCTCGAAGATGCGCGCTCGTTCGGCCACCGGGATACCTGGCCCATTATCTTCGACAATCAAGGCCACGCTTTTATCGTCAACTTCGATTGCAAGATCCACCTTGCCACCATTCGGGGTATAGCGAACGGCGTTATCAACAAGATTTCTGAGGAGCGAAAACAGATCGAGCTCGTCAACCAACAGGTGGGCATCTCGCTGACCATCCACGCCGATATCGATTTGCTTGGACTCGGCCAATGGCATCAGGTCCTCCAACACGCGGCGATAAATGAACTGAACGGAGATAGGCGTAGCCACGGCGGAAACGGATGATTGGGCTTTTGCCAACGCTAGCAGTTGATTGAGGAGGTTACGGCCTCTGTCGATTCCTTCCCGTAATGCGCGCAAGCGTTGGCTTGCCTGTTCGGACATGTCAGCCTCTTCCAACCTTTCCGCCTGCAGAGAGATGGCCGTCATGGGAGAGCGCAGTTCATGCGCAGCGTCCGCGACGAATCGCCGCTGCGAGGCCATGGATTGATCTATCCGACCGAGCAATCGATTAATCGCTACTGCAAACGGTCTTACCTCGACAGGGAAATGACTTGCCTCTACCGGATGCAATTGCTCATCCTGGCGTTGGTCCACTTCCTTGGATAATGCCGCAATGGGACGGAACATCTTTCGGATCAGATCGGCGACGATCAACAACAGGACGGGAACCAGAAGCAAGAAAGGCATGATGGTTCTCAGCGCACCGTCTCTGGCGATTTCGTTGCGAAAATCAGATTCTTGGGCGACAGCGATGCGTTCTCCGCCGGGCATCGTCTGAACCAGCACACGAAAATTCTCTCCCGCCGCATCAATGTCGTGTAGGCCATCCGTCAACGTGGACGAAAGAGGAAGTGCTTCTTCAGCATCTATTTCCGCTTTGTTGGCGGAATAACCAAGATGTTGAACAATGACACGAGACTCTTCGTTCGAAGAAGCGTAACTAACCTCTGGCACAGGAGAAGCAGGCGAAAGTCGCTGACGCTCCATCAGGTGAGCGATTTGACGAAGCATATCGTCCTGTAATTCGTGCGATTCATCTAGCGCGGAAACGAATGAAAATACCCCCGCTACTATGGCTACTATTAAAATCGCCAAGCAAAGCATGACGGAGAGCTTCAACTGAACCGATTCGTTCAGCCGGCTTTTGAGACCATCCATCCTACCCCCCTGACGTTTTTGATGATGTCGCTGCCAAGCTTTCTGCGCAAGGAATGGATTAAATACTCGACCGCATTGCTTTCGACTTCCTCGTTCCAGCCATAAATTCTGTCTTCCAATTCGCTGCGCGACAGAATTGCTCCCGGACGCATCAATAATGCCTGGAGCAGAGCGAACTCACGGTTGGACAACTGTATCGAGCCTCCATCTCGCAGACTTGCCTCCTTGCTAGCCGGGTCGAGCGATAGCAGTCCATTGGTGAGTAAAGGAGAAGCGATTCCACCCTTGCGCCGCAAAACCGCGCGCATGCGGGCCAGCAGCTCGGCCATCTGAAACGGCTTGAGGACGTAGTCATCTGCGCCGCCATCTAGGCCTTGCAAGCGATCATCAAGGCCATCACGCGCCGTGATGATGAGCAAAGGAATTGGTATGTCTTTTGCGCGTATGCTCCTCAAAACATCTAACCCGTCCTTGCCAGGTAAGCCCAAATCCAGAAGAGCGATATCGTAGTGTTGGCCAGTGATGGTCGTGATGGCGATTTGTCCGTCCTTGATCCAGTCTACCGCGTACGATGCATCCTTCAAGGCGGCCTGAATCGCCTCACCAATCATCGCGTCATCTTCGACCAGCAGTACTCGCATGTCGCCTCCATTCGAATGGTATCAATGTGATGCCGTTGCCGCTCTCTGCCGGAAGACCAGCATGGCGCACAGCATGAATGCCAGCAATGCGATGGATGCACCGTAGCGGCTCAGAGCCAGGCCACCGGCACTCAAAGGTTTATCGAGAAAGTCGCCCACCACGGCTCCCAGTGGCCGCGTCAATATGAATGCCGTCCAGAATAGCAGTGTGCGAGAGATTTTTGTTCCGTAGTAGGCCAACACCAACAAAGCGAGCAGTCCACCGAAAACCGCAGCCGCGCCGGTATAGCCCAGTCCTGCACTATCCGCTGTCCAGTCCCCAAGTGCCGTGCCCAATGTCTGCGAAAACATGATCGTGATCCAGTAGAACATTTCTGCTCGCGGGCTGCTTACCGTGTTCACAGAAACAGAACCGAGCGTGCGCTTCCAATACAACAGGGACCCCAGTAAAAGCGCGGACAACAAGGTGGTGCCACCGGCGTAACCGATCCCCAAGGAGCGATCCGCAAAATCAGCCAGCGTGGTACCGACGGTGGTAGTGGCGATAATCGTGGCCCAATAGATCAAAGGATGGAAGGTTTTGGACTTGATCTGGTACGCCACAGCGATCAGGAACAGCGCTGCGAAGATGCCCGTGCTAGTTAGATAGCCGAGGTTCATCGACATGGAAGCCGCGTCACCTCCGGTCTCACCAAGCGTGGTCGCTGCGATCTTGATGAGCCAGAATCCCAGAGTCACTTCGGGCACTTTTGCCAATACATTTTCAGAATATGTTTTCATCTATCTTCTTTCGACATTGATTGTAGAAGCGGCAGTTCGTCGAGCTAATGTTTCATCGCCCGCCTGACGTTCAGGCTGATCGCTGCCTGCTGGTACCGACCTGGGCGGCGGCTACCAACATGATGATGACCGCGAGGAACAATGCACTGGTCCACATTGTTCCCATTCCCAAGCCGCCGTCTGCCTTGTTTTGTGTCAGCAGATCGCCCAGCGCTGCGCCGAAAGGTCTTGTCAAGATGTAGCCAATCCAGAAGCTGGTAACCGCATTGCCACCCCGACGCCAGGCGAGGTAAGTGATTGCGATCAGCGTGCCGAAGGTCACCGCTCCCCAAGCAAATCCCAGGCCCCATGCTTCCGTTGCCAGGTCACCGGCGGCGGTGCCCAGAGCGAAGGTACACAGGATGGCGGCCCAATAGAAAAGCTCTCTGCGACGTGACACGATATGGTGAATGGAAAGGCTGTCCTCGACGCGATACCACACTAAGAAGATCAGGGCTAGCAACAGCGAAAAGATGCCGGTGCTGACATACAAGCTAATACCCAGGCTATCGGTCATGAGATCGGTGATCTGGGTGCCCACGATGCTGATCAGTATCACGCTCATCCAATAGAGCCAAGGGATATGACGGCGAGTGTTCAACTGTGCAAAAAGAACGGTGACAAGGAAGGTTGCCATGATCGCACTGGTGATTGCCTGGCCCCATCCAACATTGAAGGCCAGAAAATCTGCCCCGGTCTCGCCTACCGTAGTGGACATGATCTTGATGATCCAGAACCACAAGCCGATTTCGGGAACCTTGTTCATCCAGTACTGGTGGAGCTTGACTTGTTGACTGTCCATGTTGCTCTCCTCATGAAAATCAGATGTTGAGTGAGAAGTCTTAATCCTTGGACTTAGCTCTCACTTAGGTGGCGCCACGAATCCACCCTCTCACGATGAACCTAGAGAATATGCGGCAATGAATACGGATCGCGACGTTGTAGGTGGAACTAAGAAACCCATGAGGAAGATGGTGAATGAGGGTGGTGCTAAGCATCGCCACGAAGGCGGCACCTGCCATGTCGAACGGGAAGTGCACGCCGAGATAGATACGTGCCCATGCCAGCGGTATGCCCAGCAAGCCGAGAACAATCCCAGAGAATCTCAGCGAAGGGGTGAATAGGAAAGTGAAGGCTACCGCCCACCACAAAGACAGATGATCGCTGGGAAAAGAAGAGTCGGCGGCGTGTGGGATTAGTGTGTGTCCCAATCCGATCATGAACGGCCGAGGATGCCACCAGATCATGCCTATCAATTGATTTGTCATCAATGCAGTCAGACCGGCTGCGGTCGCTGCAAGCATGGCTCTGCGCTGACACGCATCACCGCGCAGCCAAATCAGGGCAATCGTAAGCGGAATGATCCAGATCTGGAGTGCTGCAATGACCGTGGCCAGGTCAACGGCAAACTGAGGGGGATGGGCAGCGGCGTTCAACCACAAGAAGAAAATCTTATTGATATTTTCCATAGCGGTGCTTTGGTAGTGAACGATAGCGGGCGCTCAACCTGATGATGGCTTGCATCAATCACGGCGCATCGTTCTTTGTAAAATGATCATGAAGATTGAGAGATGTGGAAATGTATCCCGGAAAACTTAGCCGAGACTGAGTCCACATTAAGCAGTAAAACATTGCCGCAGAAGCTAGATAGCAGATATCGAGGCGGCCTAAGGTCTGGCTAAGTCTTGGTCAATAGGCTCATGCTGCCAGAGTTATTATCTGGCAACATCCATCAACTAAAGGAGCTATCCATGACTTCAGCGATCAGTAGTCTCTCCAGCAGCTTTTACAACAATGTTGTGGCGGCCAATCCGCGCCAGAACGCCAGCAAAGTCGATAGTGACGGGGATCATGACAATAGCCGCCCGGGTGAAGTCGAAAAGGCCAAGCCGATGTCGGGAACCCTGGGCACGATGATCGATACGCACGCCTAAAGTAGCAAGCCGGCCATTTGAAATTTGAATGGCCGGTATGGGGGCAACGCCGTCATCATCTTGCTGGGCTTCTCCGTGCTCTCACGGATGGATTGCACTGGCATAACTCCTCACTACTCGGCGAAGAAGAACGCGCGGCTGGCCGAGGCTCACGCCAAGTGGGTGTATCCCGCTTGGATCCGGTGCAATCAGCTGGTGCGCCTTTTTAGCAGGTGAGCTGCTGCATTTTCTTCGAATCTGCCAGCTTCTTCGATATAGCCCTGTACCGTTCCGTCGTGGCGCCAGCCGCCTTGACGCTTGATATCTCGGAAGTCTGCCCCGGCGCGGTAAGCGCTAGTTGCCATGCCTCGACGCAAACTATGGCTGGAGAGATCCGGCACGTAGTCCAAGCCCGCCATACTTGCGCAATCAGCCAGGATCGCATTGATGCTGGCGGGGTGGATGGCATGCTCGCCTAGCATCGCCCATTTGTTGATGGAGCGAAATACCGCTCCGTCGCCAATTCCCGCGGTCTCCAGCCAGCCTCTTAGAGCGGTCGCTGGGCAGCACGGGCCGGTGCCGTAGGGGATTGCCTTGACGATCCCCTGGCCTTGCTGGTCAGTCTTGGAGCGCTGCAGCATCACGATCAATCCATCCGGTTCCCATGCGAGATCAGAAATCTGTAAGCCTGCTAGCTCACTTCTCCGAAAACCGCCAAAAAATCCCAGTTGTAGCAGCGCGCTATCCCGCTTGGCTTTGAGGGTATCTAAGGAGTCCAGCTTCAAGATGATCTTTTCAAGATCTTCGACCGGGAGGGCCTTGGCCTGTTTTTTTGGACGTCCGTGAGTTCGCCCGATACCTTTCAGTGTCTTGCGGACTGTGGGCGTGCTCGCAGGATCAGCAAAGCCTTGATAGAGATGCCATTGTGATAAGGCCGTCAGGCGCAACGCCAGAGTACGCGCATTGAGGTTGCTAGCGTGTGCCAGCAGGTAGCGGATCACTGCATTCTCGTCAGCCGGCAAGATCCCGCCCCAAGCCAGGAAATGTCGAATGGCCGAACGATACGTGCGCCGGGTATTTTCGGACGTGGCCGCTGCGAGGAAATTCCTGTGAGCCGCTTCAGCATCCGCAGGTAAAAGCGTATCGGCAGCTATAGCACCGCCAATGGCGGTGATAATTTTAGGAGATGGCAATTTGTCGCTCATTTTGGCTAATGTACCGCAACGCGACGGCATAAACGAGGAATGACGCACTATAACATTCGATAACCGACTTTATAGAGTACTATAAGGTGGACTTTTCCATAAATTATGAATTGTATTAAAACGTATTATTACGTATAACGTACTACGATATCTTATTTGATGGAGTTCTCATGGCCCGTGCCGGCATCCTCTACTCACAAGTCGCCAAAGCGGCCTCCAAGCTGGCCGCTGCTGGAAAAGCACCCACCATCGACACGGTTCGCGAAGCACTCGGAGATACGGGAAGCAAGAGCACCATCGCTCCCATGCTCAAGCGCTGGAAGGCCGAACATCAGGAAGTGGTTGCCGGCGGCGACACCGGCTTGCCAGTCGATCTGGTGGAGGCCGTCAAGTGCGTCTACCAGCGGCTTCAGGATGATGTCGTTAAGCAGTTGGAAGCCGCCAACGAGGCACACGAGCAAGCGCAGGCGGTGATGCGTAGCCAGAGAGAGGCAGCCCTGGCCGGCGAAGCCCAACTGCGCCTGGCCCACACCACCTTAGCCCGAGAACACGACCAGACTCAGCAAACCTTGGCGAGATGCCAGCAGGATCTGCAGGCCAATGCGCTTGTCCTCACGGCCGCACAGACTGAGAATGCCGGCCTTCAGCAGCGGCTGACTGATCGTGCCGCCGAGGCTCATGCCTTGAGCCAGCAACTGGCGCAGACCCGCACCCAGTTCGAGCACTTCCAGGAGGCGGCCGCGCGCCAGCGCGCCGAGGAGCGGCAGGCTTTCGAGCAGCGTCTTGCGCGCCTTGAACAGGAAAATATCGCGGGCCAGCGGCGCCAGGAGGCCCAGCAAATGAAGCTTGGCCAACAGGAGGCCACGTTAGCGCACCAAGTGAGCGAACTAGAACGACTTCGCGACGCCCTGTCGGAAGCGCGCGCTGAATTGGATCAGGTTCGCTCGGAGCGAAACCAGCAAGCCGCTCAACTTCAGGAATTGACCGTAGCCCGAGCCGACGCAGAGCGCCGACTCGACATGGCGCAGCAGGCGCTCATCGAGGCCAGGGCCGGTGTAGCGGTCGCCGGCAACCAGGTTGAAATGCTGACGAGTCAACTGGCCATTGCAGAACGCAAGGCCGAGCAAGCCGAGCGGGACAAGGCCGCGTGGATTGATAAGATCTTCGCGCAGCGTCCAGATAACACGGCTGCTGCGGTGTCAAATAGCCATGAAGGTGTTCGCCATGATTAGGCTCCCTGAAATCGGGGGCGCTGTCAGAGCTCGCCGCCAAGAAGTGGGCCTTTCGTCTCAGCAACTGGCCGCTTTCAGCGGCATGGACGCCCAGACCCTCATCGCTTTGGAGAACGGAACTCTTCCCGACATGGGCTATAGCCAGTTGGCCGCTTTACTGCAATTGCTTAGTCTCTCTTTCGGAGGACTGAGCACCTCAGCTCGGCTCACCAAGCGCGGGCTCTGGATGGCAGCGAAGAATATTAGCGTGTCTTATCGAACCGAAATTTCGCCCGACCTGTTGCGTGGTGTGTTGCAGACTGGAAGCTGCTCGCCGGACTACACTTCCAACATCGGCACTTTCCTAGACGAAACGCCCCTTGAGCTGGTCATCATGGCCGTAGAAGAGACTGCGGACGATGCGCAAGCAAGAGCGCACATCTGGCGACAAATTGCCGGTTTAGCATGCCAGCTTGGCTCCGCCAGGAGCGCATTGTGGGGAATTTAATGACACCAGACAGATGAAAATTTATTATTGAGCCATTAATAAGGACGATATATGGGACAAGCGAAGATCAAACAGCGCACCGCCTTTAATCCGCGCTCTATTGGGGAGTGGGAGGCAAATGATTGCGTCAATTTCGCTGTAGCTTTGGCCAGACTTACAGGCTGGCTTCTCCATGTGGATTGGTGGTCGGTGTCCGCCGAACGGCGAGAGGATATTCCGCTGGACCAGCTTACACCGTTGAGGGTATACGTCGCAGACAATCAGGACAGAATTTTTGACGTGCGAGGCGTCAAGAATATAGTTGAGTTCAATGAGGGCATCCTTTTCAAGATCATCCGCAAGAATGGATTTGGAAATGGTTGTGTCTATACCCGTTTTTATGACGAGGCGAAACTCCGGTCATTGCCTCTGAGAAGTCAACCTGATGAGGCATTGATCGCTCGCGCCACTTTAGAGATCCAGGCAAATCCTCACTACGTTGCAGAAATTCCGCGTCGAGTCGAACCGTATATTCCGGCATACAAAGCGGCTCAATACACCTATGGCAACTGCGCCGCGTATGCGGAAGCGTTGCATGAGCTGACTGGCCTGAAGCCAGCAGCTCTATTAGCAGTAAAATTCTCGCCGCTATTCGAAGGCACTAAGCGCGATGAAAGAGGGTATTTCCACAGTGTCGTCCTTCATCCTGATGGCATGGCCGAAGATTCCTGGGGTAAAGCATCCGTCGCCGAGATTGCAAACCGATTTGGGGTAATCGAATTTACGGTCAGCACAGAAGAGCATCCGCGTGTAATTGAGAAAATTCTGGAGTCTTCTGCCGACATTTATGCAGAGGTCCTGCAAGAGGCTAAGAGTGTCATACACGCGCATCGAGTTCGCGGCATTACGTAACCAGTCCGGTATCGTCAGAATTATTATCCATAGCACTCAAAACTTTACTTCGCCACCATGATGCAAGAAGTCCGGAAATCTGGATCGACCCTGAAATGACTTTCATATTTACTGCGAGCCAATTGACTGCTATTTCAAATGCTCTGGGTGATACGAGCATTGGGCTAACGAACTCGGAGATCGACTACCTAATCCTCGAATGTAGATTTAGAGACATCAGCCAAGGGCAAAACAAACGGACGCGAATATTTAACGCTTTCGTTCACGACCAAAATATGCGTCAAGACAGAGTAGGAATATTGGCATTTATCCGGAAATCAATGAGACCCGAGCGGCACCTGAAAGATCCGAGTCGTTTTGAGGCTTTGCGGGTTCTACTGAATCAAGCGCTTTCTTTTGTCGAAATGGCGGTTAATGAATCAGGGGAATTGATTAGTACAGAGAAGGTTTCAACTATTTCGCAAGCTCAAAGGCGAGCAGATGAACTTCGTGCCGACATGGTGCTACGAAAAGTTCATGACGAGGTCCTGAAATATTGCAGAGAGGAGCTTCTTGTTCGCAATTACTTCCATGCCGTTTTGGAGGCTGTGAAAAGT
Source organism: Herbaspirillum sp. VT-16-41 (assembly GCF_001994935.1). NCBI lineage: Bacteria > Pseudomonadati > Pseudomonadota > Betaproteobacteria > Burkholderiales > Oxalobacteraceae > Herbaspirillum > Herbaspirillum sp. VT-16-41. The sequence goes on along the minus strand of NZ_MUXB01000222.1, from coordinate 26,925 downwards.
GTCTTTTCGAGGATTCGCTCGCTCACGGGCCTGTCCCTGGATGGTGGGCAACTTGTCGATCTAGCTTTTGGTGGTGACAATCCTATGCTCCGGATAAATTCGCTATCAAACGAGAATGAGAGAAGCGAACAAAAGGGCTTCATGAATCTCCTCAAGGGTACCTTTGGCATGTTTAGAAACCCCGCCGCCCACGAGGCAAAGATTCATTGGGAAATGACAAAAGAAGATGCGCAAGATCTTCTGAGTCTTGTGTCGATGACACATCGCCGACTGGATCGCGTAGCCCGTCAACGCGAAAGCTAGTGGAGCAGGTCAGACCTACAGATCAAACTTGAATATAAAAATCGGTCGCTAATTACTTTTCTGCTTTTATCCAAACGTTTGCTTTCTCGGAGCCGGCTCCCCACAAGGGGTGATGCTGCAGGTTAAGCGCCCACAAAGCAAAAGCCTGATGTAAATGGGAACTCTAGAATTCTATGAATCCACTACGTGAGCGCATTCGAGAAGAACGAGAAATTTTCCGCATGACGGGGCCACGCGCATTCCGGCGGAAACGATTTGTTGCGAAGAAAGATTTACGTCCTCTTCGGGTCGTAATTCGACGATCAATGCCTTTGAAACCCAATCCCAAATGGGGCGTCGTACCCAACATCCATGAGGCGGCTTAGTTACATTTACGCTGATATCCGAAATTTTTCGTTATCTCGGCTGGCTCGCAAGAAGACTGGCGCTTTATTTAAAAAAACAATCAAATCAACTATTTAGCTAAAATTCTGCAAAAATTTCCAGACTCACGGCCGACCCTCTAATGGTGAAATTTTCGGCGGCCACTTGGGAAGGCTGCTGATCAAGGAAAAATCTCAACCGCATTACGGAGTAGTCGTGAAGATTTCTGAACTTACCCGCCGCGACATTATTGATGCCATGTCCGTCGAGAAGGTTAGTTGGTGTGGCCGTCTGGAAGAATCCGGATTCCTCTCGCGGATATACGACCTGTCGGCGATGCCTTCAACGGACCCGCGATTCACCGACGCAGCTGGTGACATCTGGCAGCATCGAGTCAATAACTTCGACTGGGACGACGACTGGATTTTTTACGACAGCCGCTTTAACTTGGCCCACGGCGACGATGAGACATTCCTCCGCTTTCTTTGCGAGACCTTGCATCCTGTGGTTCGCTCCGACCCTACTGAAGTCGAGCGGATCTTGCAGATGTTTAACCAATATCTTCAAAATGACGGTTTCAAGCTTGTCGAGAAGACTAGGATGTCTGGGAGGCCAATTTTCGTAGGTCGTGATGTCGGCCTACTCCAGACGCCTGGAATCGCAGCCGCCCGCGAAGCTCTCGCCATTGCTGATCTTGGATATGTCGCCCAGCAGATCACCAGGATGGAGTCTTCCGTAGTCAATGACCCCGGCTTGGCAATCGGCACGGCAAAGGAGCTCGTCGAAACTTGCTGCAAGACGATCCTCGAAGAACGTAGCGTTGCTTTCTCAAAAAATGCAGACATCCCCGAACTAGTAAAGCTGGCGGTTAAGGAACTCGATCTCACCCCGGCGAACATCCCAGATCAAGCCAAGGCCGCCGATACCATCAAGCGGCTGCTCAGCAATCTAGCCACAATCACCCAAGGTGTGGCAGAGCTTCGCAACCACTATGGGACCGGTCATGGCAAGGCTGCTGGAGCGAAAGGGTTACAGGCTCGCCACGCAAGGCTCGCGGTCGGCGCCGCGTCGACCCTGGCAGTCTTCTTGGCGGAGACTCATTTGGATCGCGGCAGTTGAGCGCATCTTGGGCGCAACTGAGGGAAGACACCTGGCGTGGGCAAGCATCCACACGCGAAGGTCAGGTTTCAACCAATGCCGTCCCATCGTAATACCAGTCAGGCGGCATTGGAGCCGTCAGTTTTCGGTCAAGGGGCTAAGTCCAGGCTAAGATTGCTCGGGCATAATCGTTCCTTCAAAAACTCCAACAATTGTCACTTATGCATTACAACGATTTTTCTGACGACACCGAAGATACTGAACATACCCAACTGGACCGCGCGAAGGCCGCCTCGCAGAGTACTTGGGTTAGTGTTGCCGTAAATCTTATGCTGACGTTGTTGCAAATCATGGTCGGGATATTTTCCAAGTCTCAAGGTCTGATTGCCGATGGCATCCACTCGCTCTCAGATTTGGTTGCTGATTTCGTTGTGCTATTCGCGAACCATCACAGCAAAAAGGATGCTGACGAGGAGCATCCATACGGGCATCATCGATTTGAAACCGCTGCATCACTCGTGTTAGGCGTATTACTCCTTACCGTTGGCGTCGGCATGCTTTGGTCGGCAATAGTCAAACTTGAGAACCCCGAAAGTGTGCAAGAAGTTCACGTCGTGGCATTGTGGGTAGCATGTGGAGCGTTACTGGCTAAAGAGCTCCTGTTCCGTTACATGCTACGAGTCGCAAAGCGAGTGAAATCTAGCATGTTGGTCGCCAACGCTTGGCATGCGCGGTCCGACGCTGCATCATCTTTAGTCGTTGGAGTCGGCATTGTAGGCAATTTGGCCGGATACCCAATCCTCGATCCCATTGCGGCCTTGATAGTAGGTGTCATGGTTATCAAGATGGGTTGGGAGTTCGGTTGGGAGGCACTTCACGATCTGATGGATCGCGCCGTAGATCAAGACGAGGTAGATGCGATTCGGAGCACCCTCCTGGATACTCCCGGAGTAAATGGAATTCACGATGTACGTACCCGAAAGATGGGAGACATGATCGTAGTCGACGCCCATATCGAAGTCGATGCACTGATTAGTGTGGAGGCAGGGCACGAGATTGCTGTCTTAGCCAGGCAGCGAGTAATGCAGCGCCATCGGGTACTTAACCTGATGACACATATTGATCCATGGCACCGGCCGGATCGGGATCACTCCGACTAATCTGGCTCGTTGACATTTTATCGGGTGTGGCGGGAAACAGAATTGAGGGCAATATCGAGCCAGCAGGTGATTTCCCGGGTTGTGATACGGTTGCTTCAAATAATTCTAAGTAGCGCTGCGTCCATGCCTCTGTTATCCCGCTCTCCGTCATGAGCAGGATTCTGGTCTAGGCTCAAGTCTAATCAAAAGCTGACGTTCAAGAGGATTGAGCGTCAGCTTTTTAGTGCCGCAGGGAGCAGACATCGGCTCAGGCAAAACGACAGACTCATTGCCCGCGAGCATCAGGATATTCCTTATAGTGCGGTAATGCGGCTGCATACAGACTTTGAGTCTTTTCCTTATCACACTCCATCAGGGGCTCGGAATGAACATCAAGATCAGCGCACGACTTGCAGCTTGCTTTGCGGTACTCATTGCCGTGATGTGCCTCATCACGGGTGTCGGCTTGCAGAGCCTTAGCAGCATCAGTAAGGCCTCCAATATCTTGGTGGAAGATCGTTACGCCAAGATCGCACTGGCCGGGGATATACGCGACAATGTCAATGCAGCTGCCCGCAACCTGCGCAATGCTTTGCTTGGGCGCAACCTCGAAGAAGCCACGCGTTACCTTGATCGTAGCGCAGCTGCCAGTGCCAAGACAACCGAAGCAATGGCCAAGATCGAAAAGCTGTTGTCGACCCAGCAGGGGCGAGATATCTTCAAGGCCGTCGAAGAAGCACGTGCGGCCTACAATGGGCCGCGCGACAAGCTGCGCGAGCTGATCAAGCAGCAACAGAAAGATGTCGCTATCGAGCATCTCTTCACTGTGGTAATCCCGGCACAAGACAAATATTTCCAGGTGCTCGACCAGTTTGTGTCGCTGCAGAAGTCGCTTATGGAGCAAGGTGTCGCCGAGAGCAACCAGACTGCCGCTTCGGCGATAACCTTGATGCTGAGCCTGTCCGGGGTCGCCATCGTCTTATGCATCATTGCTGCCTGGTGGGTCACGCGATCCATCACCCGTCCGCTTAATGAAGCAGTGGACGTGGCCAGCGCTGTGGCGCAAGGCGACCTGACGGTACAAATCGGTGAGACTAGCAAGGACGAAACCGGCATGCTGCTGGCCTCGCTCAAGTCCATGAATGACAACCTGCACCGTATCGTCAGCGAGGTACGTTCGGGCAGTGACACGATCAACACTGCATCTTCCGAAATTGCCTCCGGCAACCTGGACCTTTCCTCGCGCACTGAAGAACAGGCTGGCGCTCTAGAAGAAACTGCTTCGGCAATGGAAGAGCTGACCTCCACGGTCAAGCAGAATGCCGACAACGCCCGCCAGGCCAACAGCCTGGCAGCCACTGCCTCAGAGGTGGCCGTGCAGGGCGGCAGCGTTGTCGGGCAGGTGGTACAAACCATGGGTGAGATCAACGAAGCATCGCGCAAGATCGTGGATATCATCACGGTCATCGATGGCATCGCTTTCCAGACCAACATCTTGGCCTTGAATGCGGCCGTAGAAGCGGCGCGGGCTGGCGAGCAAGGACGCGGATTCGCTGTTGTGGCCTCCGAAGTACGTACTCTGGCACAGCGCAGCGCTGCCGCAGCCAAAGAAATCAAGTCACTGATCGATACTTCGGTCGAGCGCGTGGAAAATGGCAGCCGTCTCGTAGAGCAGGCCGGTGCGACCATGAGCGAGGTGGTGGCCAGCGTCAAGCGGGTGACCGATGTGGTGGCCGAAATTACTGCCGCCAGTGGCGAACAAAGTGATGGTATCGAGCAGATCAATCAGGCCATCGTCCAGATGGACGAAGTGACGCAGCAGAACGCTGCCCTAGTGGAAGAGGCCGCCGCAGCAGCACAATCGCTGCAGGAACAGTCCAGCCGTCTACAGCGGACAGTCGGCATCTTCAAGCTCAGTGGCAGCGATTTCCGCCGCGTTTCCGCGGCTACTACAAGCGTGGTAGGCAATCACATGGATATCACGCCGCTGCCCGTAGGACTGCTCAGCTAGCAATATGCCAAACAGAACCCCTTGCCAGTGCCGATCTTCCACTGGTAATTCACAGCCCCGCCTCGCGCGGGGCTTTTTTTGACTGTACCTGTGGCACCCGGATGCCCAAGGCGGGAGAGGCCGATTCAGCGCGTGGATTCAGAAAGAAAATATACGGGACGTTGGCGATAGATTGAAAAAGCTTTTTCAATCAATGGCTTAGGAGGTTTTTGGCCAAAATTTCAGGAATCCCGGCCGACCCTCATATAGCGAATGACGTGAGAGGGCAGAGGATCTTTCCCAGCGTATGCGGCAGAACAGTATTTAACCAGTGCTCTTAATAACCGCGGCATCATCGAATAGGGTAGCCATAGATCCAAAAGGCTTAAAGTACAAATTTCTCCGTTTGCTCAGTTTCCCCCGTACTGGCTCTGCGCCACATGCAGGTTGTCGGCCGTGCGATAGCCCCATTGGCCTTCGAAGCGGCCACGCGCATAGGCGAAATATTGCGGATCAGGCTTCTCGCACAAGGCATCGTCGCAGCTCAATAACAGATCGAATGGCTCCCCCAGGGTGCGGGAGAAATGCTGGAGCGCCCAGCTCTGTGCATTGGTCATGGTGACCAGCTTGAAGTGCTTGCGCAGGCGTTGCAGGGCCTGTACCGAATCGGGGAAGGCAGGCCAGCGCGCGACCGAATCGCGCAGGCCGCGAGCCAGCTCGGCGCTGTCTGGCAGGCCCAGACCGGGCGCGATGACATGCCAGCAACGCTCCAGGTCGTCCGGATACCAACCGGTATTGCCATCACTGCGCGCGGCGCGGTAGGCCGTCAGAAAATCTTCGTCAGAGATCTTGCTGTCGGGAACCGCCTCGCGCAGGTAGGCCAGCATGCCTCCCTCGAAATCGATAAGCGTGCCGACGACATCAAACGTGAGTACCTTGAAGTGCTGCAAAGACATGTCCTGCTCCAGAAAGTAGGTGGCGATGGGAGGGGGGAGAGATGACTGCAGATGAAAACAAGTGCGACAGCTTGAGCATACGGAGCAATGGCCGAGCTTTCTTCCGAACTGGGGTGAGCAAACCGCACAGAATTTTTTTCTGCACGGTCGCAACGGCATGTTGTGACAGTCCGACTGCTGCCGATTTGTCAAAACCCGCATGATGTGCGGTCGGGATGGAGAGGGAGATCGATGATGTACGTGCAGCACACGACGCAGGCAGCGCATGCAGCGGGCCTGGCGCGCGTTGTAAAACTTCATATACCAGATTAAAATGAGAATTATTATTATCTAAGTCAATTCTTGTCACCGCCATGTCCGTCCCGCCTCTCGCCGATGCCGAGCGCTTTCAGATGCTTTATCGCGAGCATCATCGCTGGCTGCAGCAATGGTTGCGGGGCAGGGTGGGCAGCAGTTTCGACGCCGCCGATCTGGCCCAGGACACCTTCCTGCGCGTGCTCGGCAAGCCACGTGCGCTGGATGAGGTGCGGGAACCGCGTGCCTGGCTGAGCCGCATCGCGCACGGACTGGTGGTGGACAAGGTGCGCCGTGACGAGGTCGAGCGTGCCTGCCTGCAGGCCATCGCCAGTCTGCCCGAGCCGGAGGTGGTCTCACCGGAAGCGCGGATGCTGCTCATCGAACTGCTGGCGGCCATCGACGCCATGCTCGAAGGCCTGGGCGCCCGGGCGCGCGAGGCCTTCCTGCTGTCGCGCCTGGAACAGATGAGCTATCCCGAGATCGCCACCCGCATGGGAGTGTCGCTGAGCAGCGTGGAGAAATACATGGCCGCCGCGATCCGCCATTGCTACCTGATGCGGCAGTCGCTCCAGGGTTAGCCGCCTGCATTTGTGCCCGCGCCATGCCTGCCTCGCCGCCAGCCAGCTCCAACACACCCGCAGTCGATCCCCTGGTCCTCGACCAGGCCATCGCCTGGCTGGTCCGCTTGCGGGCTGACGCCGGGCGCCACGGTGTGGATGCCCACCTGCAGGCGCAGATTGAGCACTGGTGTCGTGCCGACCCCTGTCATGCGCAGGTATGGCGTGATCTGATGGCTGCTGAAGAACAGTTCCAGCGCCTGGTGGCCCTGCCGGTTCCGGCAGGTCAATGGCAGGGACCACTCAAGCGACTGTCCCGCAGCCGCCAGCAGCGGCAGTCACGCCGTCGCTGGCTGGGCGGTGTCGCACTGGGTCTGGGGGGACTGGCCGTGGCGTCGCTGGCGGCGCGCCAGGCGGGCCTGCTGCACCTGCCGGAGCTGTTGCAGGCCGATGGCTACACCACGGCCACCGGCGCCCAGCGTCGGCTCAGCCTCAGCGACGGCACCCATCTGGCGCTCAACACTGATTCCCACATCCAAGTCCGTTTCGACGAGGAGCAGCGGCTGCTGGTGCTGCGCCAGGGTGAAATCTTCGTCGATACCGGCAAGGATGCCCAGGCCGTGCAGTATCGACCCTTGCGGGTCAGGACTGGACAAGCGCTGCTGCAGGCACTGGGGACGCGCTTCGATGTCCGCCAGCAGGCGCAGAGTACCCGGCTCACGGTGATCGAGGGGCAGGTGGCGGTGCAGACGGCCAGCGGCATGCGCGAGGTCATCTTCCCAGGCGAGATGGTCGAGATCGATGCGCAGGGGCAACTGGCGCGCCAGGCCATCGTGACGGCCGCCATGGACCCCACGGCCTGGCTGGAACAGACCCTGGTGGCGCGCCAGATGCGGCTGGGCGACCTGCTTGTCGAGATGGCGCGCTATCGCCATGGCTGGCTGCTGTGCGATCCGACGGTGGCCGACTTGCGGGTGTCCGGCGTCTTCCAGTTGCAGGACAGCGATGCGGCCCTGGACTCGCTGGCCCGGACACTGCCGGTGGTCGTGCAGCGACGCACGCGGTTCTGGGTGAGGCTGGCGGCGGCCGGCTAGTGTGCCAGGCAGCGGGCCTGGTGGCGAGCCGCACGAGCTGATCGGGCCGGGCCGGATTTTTTTCGCTTCCGCTTACGGGTTTTGGAGGACTCGTTCGGCATCCCAGTGTAGCCCGACGAATCGAACCGCTTGCGCATGCCCTCCACTCCATTCCTGTCCCAGAACTCCCGCATCGCCGGCATCACGCGCATGGCGCTGATGGCGCTGCTGCTGGCCCTCGGCGGCCTGAGCTTGTGGCCGGCCGGGGTCATGGCGCAGGACCGACGTCATTACGAGATCGCCGCCGGACCGCTGGAACAGGCCCTGAACCACTTCGCCCGCCAGGCTGGCATCACCCTGTCGTATGCGCCGGACATGGTGCAGGGCCGGCAGGTAGTGGCGCTGGCCGCTACGCTGGCGGTGGAGGATGGCCTGGCGCAGTTGCTGGCCGGTAGCGGCCTGCAGGCGGTACGCGCCGCCAATGGCAGCTATGGCCTGCAATGGCGCACCGGCATGGGTGAAGGCGGCGCGCCCATGCCGGTGCGCCAGCAGACGCAACGTCTGAAGGACGTCATCATCGACGGTCGTGGCGAACAGGCCGAGTTCGCCGAGGGCAGCGAAGGCTACGCCGTTGCCGCTGGCCAGAGCGCCACCCGCACCGTCACCCCCTTGCTGGAAATTGCCCAATCGCTGTCGGTCGTCACCCGTGCCGAAATGGAAGCACGCGGCGCCGACAGCATCCTCGACGTGCTGCGCTACATGCCCGGCGCCAACACCGAAACGCATGGCGTCGATCCACGCGGCTACGACTACTTCAACCTGCGCGGTTTCATCAATGCCCAGAACACCAGCAACTACCTCAATGGCCTGCGCCAGCCGGTGGCCGGCTTTGGCACGTTCCGCACCGAGGCATACGGGCTGGAACGGGTCGAAGTCTTGCGGGGAGCGGCGTCGGCCAGCTTCGGGCAGGCCGATCCGGGCGGGGTGGTCAACCGTATCAGCAAGGTGGCCGGAGACGATGCGCCCAACGAGATACAGGCCGGTATCGGCAGCTTCCAGCGGCGCCAGCTGGCGGCCGACCTGAGTGCTACCCTGGACGATGCCGGCCGGGTACAGGGCCGTCTGGTGGGCCTGGCGCTGGACAGCAATACCCAGTTCAGCTACGGCAATGGCAGTGCCGTGCCCAACGATCGTCTGTACCTGGCGCCCTCGCTGAAGCTGCAGCTGGGCGGCGACAGCCATCTGATCCTGCTGGCCGACTACCTGCGCGACCGCAGTGGCAGCGGCCGCTGGACGGCGGTACGTCCCGACGGCAGCCTGACCCATACGCTGGTCGGCGACCCCGGTACGGATCATCAGCGGGGCGAGCAATGGTCGCTGGGCTGGATGCTGGATCAGCGGCTGGATGCGACCTGGCGCCTGCAGCAGAATTTCCGCCACGCGGCGCTGCGGTCGGACTACTCGGTCCTCAACCCGGGCAGCTTGAGCGGCAGCGTGCTCTCGCGCAGCAGCGCCCGCTACCAGACGCAACTGACCAGCACCCAGATCGATACCCGCCTGCAAGGCCGCTGGCAACAGGGGCCGCTCGACCATACCGTGCTGCTGGGGCTGGACCTGATGCAGATGCGTCAGGACGAGCAACGTTACCGGGGAACCGCGCCCGCGCTGGACCTGGCGCAGCCGGTCTATGGCATGCCCATAGCGCTGGCTTCCACCCTCTATGCGCAATTGCATGAAGAGATGCGCCAGACCGGCGTCTATGTCCAGGACCAGATCCGCGATGGCGCCTGGGTATGGACCCTGGGTAGTCGCCATGATCGCGTCACCGATAGCACTCGCAACGACATCGGGCCGTCCCGCCTGGATAGCCGCGCCCAGGCCTGGAGCCATCGCCTGGGCCTGGCCTGGACCCATTACCCCGCTCTGGTGCCGTATCTGAACTACAGCACCGCCTTCCTGCCGCAGGCCGGCCAGGACGCCGCGGGCCAGCCCTTTGCACCAGCCTACGGACGGCAACTGGAAGTCGGTCTCAAGTTCCAGCCACAGGGGCAGCGCCTGCTCTATACCGCCGCGCTCTACCAGGTCAGCAAGGACAACGTGCTCACCGCCGACCCGCAACATACCAATGCCTACCTCACCCAGAGCCAGGTCCGCTCGCGCGGGGTGGAACTGGAGGCCAAGGGCAGGCTGCACCCAGGTCTCAACATTGCGGCCGCCTACGCCTATACCCAGGCCATCAACACGCGCCATGTCGATCCCGCCTTGCAGGGCAAGTCACCGGTGCTGGTGCCACGTCATGCAGCCAGCCTGTGGCTGGACTACAGCCCAGGCCCGGTGTGGTCCGGCTGGGGGATAGGAGGGGGCGTGCGCTATGTCGGTCGCAACTATGCCAATGCCGACAACAGCGTGCGCAATGCCGCCGTACTGCTGCTGGACGCCATGCTGCGGCTGGACCAGGGGCATTGGCGCTATGCGCTCAACATCAGCAACCTGACCAACCGCCAGAGCACCTCCTGCCTGGCCGAGCCGACCCTGACCTGCTTCTGGGCCGAAGAACGGATGGCGCTGTTGAGCGCCCGCTATCGCTGGTAGCCAGAGGAAAGGGGATCCATCACCATGCAAGACAGGCAGGCAATACCTCACCACGATGCGACTGCATCGGACCTGCGCGAGCATTTCATCGGCCAAAGGCGGCGTCTGCGTGATGCGGCGCTGCGCATCCTGGGCTGTCCGCATCGCGCCGAGGACGTGGTGCAGGATGCCTACCTCAAGATCAGCGAAGTCCCGGCCGGATTCGATATCCGCCAGCCCTCGGCCTACCTGCTGCGCATCGTGCGCAACCTGGCCATCGATCGTCATCGCCGCAGCGCCTTCGAAAGCGATGTCTTCGCCGTCGAGGAAGAGGGCCAGGCCGTTCACGAAGAGGCGCAGGGACCGGAAGCCATCGCCATCAGCCGCCAGACGCTGGCGCTGATCAGCCACGCTTTGGCCAGCCTGCCGCCGCGCACGCGCCGGGTGTTCGAACTGTATCGGCTGAGTGGCATGAGCCAGCGCGAGATCGCCGCCGAACTGGGGATATCGGCCACGCTGGTCAACTTCCTGATCCGCGACGCCATGGACAGTTGCCGCGCGCAGCTGCAAGCCGGCGCGACCTGCCATGGGACGGGGCGATAAGCTATGATGCGCACTCGTGCCGCCCTGTTGGGTGGCGTGTTTTTTTCCGGTGTTTGCGCCTCGTCCCATCGATCCGTCCTCCATGTCCCAGCCTTCCGCTTATTCCCTGTCGTGGCAGACCGCCGTCTCCTGGGTGATGCGCGAGCACGAACAGGACGGGCTCGACGAGCCTGAACAGCAGGCCCTGCAGCAATGGCTGCAGACCGACCCCGCCCATCTGGCCGCCTATCGCGAAGCCCGCACCCTGTGGCTGGCGCTGGGATTCATTCCCGCCCCCGGGGAGCGTGGCTGACGCGCGCCGCGCTTCTTCCACCAGATCACCACGCCGGTCACCGTCAACAGGCTCACCGCCAATCCCAGCAAAGCCAGCGCGATGCGCCAGGGCAGTCCGAACACATGGCCCATGTGCAGCGCGCCGAGCCAGTTGCTGAAGGTATTGCCGCTGCGGTCGCCTGTCGGCAGCCAGTGGCCACGGATCTGACCGCTGGCGGCATCGATCAGCAGTCCGGTATTGCCAACGTCGCTGCGCAGGTCGGCATTGCTGTGCACCATGTAGGCATACACCCCGCGCCGGCGGTCGTAACTCAGTCTTTCCTCGAAGTCGATCTGCAGTCCGCGTTCCCTGGCGAAACCGGCCATGGCCCGGCGTGCCATGGCATGCGCCTGCGGCCAGGACATCGGTGGTCCCGCCGTCAGTGGTGACGCATGGGCCAGGGGCGGCGCGGGGCGCCAGCTGTAATCGAAGGGCAGCAGGCGCGACATCACCGGCAGATAGATCTGGTCGCGCAGGTTGAACATCACGCTGGACCAGGCCAGCATCAGCAGCAACACCCAACACCACAGGCCGAAGGCGCGATGCAGATCGAGATTGACGCGATAGAAACCGGCCCGCCACTTGACCAGCCAGGCCGGCTTCCATTTCGCCAGGAAAGGTCGACCCCGTGGCCAGGTCAGGATCATGCCGACCAGGCAGTCCAGCGTCCACAGTGTGGCTACCACACCCATCACCAAGGCCCCGGCCACGCGCGGCAAGGCCAGCGAGTGGTGCAGGTTGAACACCAGCGGCATCAGCGCGGAGGGTTCCAGGCTGATCCTCTGGCGGTCCCGCAGCCCCTGGATCGCCCCGGTATGGGGATTGACCAGGACTTCGTCATACCCCAGCCGGAAGGGCTTGCCGGTGGCGCGGTCGATGGCCGGGCCGACCAGGAAACGTACCGTACGACCCGCTTGCGGATGCAGGATCAACTGGCTGACATCGGCCTGTGGCCCCAGCGCCAGCGCCACCCGTTCGCGCAACGCGTACGGGTCCAGCATGGCCGAGGCCGGCTGGCCCGGGGCCGGATGCGCCAGGTGCAACTCCGGCGCCAGCCACAGATCGAGCTCGTCCTCGAAGGCCAGCAGGCTACCGGTCAGGCTGGCCACCAGCAGGAACAGGGCCAGCACCAGGCCGTTCCAGCGATGCAACAGGACCAGCGTGTGGCGATCAGGTGCGTGGCGGCACAGCCAGGCGCTGGCCCGGCCGGCCAGGGTGGGGCGCATTACCATCGGGTGGTCAACTGGAGCAGTCCGGTGCGACGGGCGCCGTATTCACACAGTTCGGAGCAGTACGCATAGACCCGGTCGGTCACGTTGTTGAGCTTGAGCGCCAGCTCGATATTGCGCCACTCGCTGTTGATGCGACCCAGGTCCATCCTCGCCCCGAAGTCCAGCAAGGTGACCGCCGGGGTTTCGAAGGTGTTGAGGGCATTGCCATAAGAGCGACCGATGTAACGTACCCCGGCCGAGAGATGGGCGCCGGCCATGGCGCCACGCTGGAAGCCATAGTCCACCAGTACCCCCGCATTGTGACGGGCCGCGCCCGGCAGCGCCTTGCCCACGGTGCTGGTGGCGCTGCTGCTGGAGGTATTGCTGGTGACCTTTGCATCGGTATAGCTGTAGCTGGAGGTCAGGTTCAACCCATCAGCGAGCGACATCTTGCCTTCCAGTTCCACCCCGCGCGAGCGTGCCTCGCCGGTCTGGATCGAGTAGCCGGCGTGGGCCAGGTCGGCGGTAGCCACGTTCTGCCGGCGCAGGTCGAACACTGCCAGGGTGAACAGCGCATTGGTCCCCGGTGGCACGTACTTGATGCCGGTCTCGTACTGCTTGGCCCGTTCCGGCTTGAGCATGGCGCCGCCATAGCTCAGGCCGGTGGTGGGCGTGAAGGACTCGGTGTAGCTCAGGTAGGGCGAGAAGCCTCCCGCCATCTCATGTACCAGGCCGAGGTTGCGGGTATTGGCGCGGTCGCTGCGGTCGGTGACGGTACGGGCGATGGCATTGCTCACCTTCTGGTCGGAGCGGTCATGGCGCAGCCCGGCCGAGAGGATCCAGCGCTCGGCGATGCGGATCTGGTCCTGCAGGTAGAGGCCCATCTGGTCATCCTGGGTGCGCAGGTTGTAGTTCTCGGCCACCGCCGGCAGGTTGCCGTAGCTGGTGGTGTAGATGTTGGAGAACACATAGCCGGCCGCAGTATTGGGGCTGACGTAGCCGCGCACGGTACCGGCGGTATGGTGCAGGTCCAGGCCCATCAAGACCTTGTGCCTGAGCGGGCCGGTACCGAAGTCTGCCTGCAGCTGCTGGTCGGCGGTGAAGGTATTGGAGTCGGTCCCCAGGCGCCAGCGCTGCAGCGCCGCCACTGCCGACTGCGTGGCGGGGAAGAAGGCGGCGAAACGCAGGTTGTTGCGGGTACCGTTGTAGTCGGTGTAGCGCAGGTTCTGGCGGAAGCTCCAGACCTCATTGAACTGGTGCGAGAACAGCGAACTGAGCGACCAGTTCTCGTAGCGCTCGTTGTTGTCGCCAGTGCGTCCCAGCGCGGTACTGGTGGGAATCTGGCCGTTCGGATTGGGGCTGACCGTGCCGCTGGCCGGCAACAGGTTGTTGGACAGGCCTTCACTACGCTGGTATTCGAAGCGGCCGGTCCATTCGGTGCGCTCGTCCGGGCGCCAGGTGATGGCCGGCGCCAGGAACAGGCGGCGGTCCACGGTCCCGTCGACCTGGGTGCCGGCGTCGCGCGCCAGGCCGGTCAGGCGATAGGACCAGACTCCGGCGGCATCCAGGGCGCCGCCGAAATCGCCGGCTACCTGCTTGCGGTCGAAGCTGCCCACCTGCACCTGCAGTTCGTGCAGCGCGGTGGTGGTCGGCTTCTTGGAGACCACGTTGATCAGTCCGCCCGGCGAATTCTGGCCAAACATCACCGAGGCCGGGCCATGCAGCAATTCGATGCGCTCCAGCCCATAGGGCTCGGGCGCATAGCGGCTGTAGCTGGCATTGGACGAGGTCAGCATGCCATCGCGATAGAAAGAACCGCCATTGTTGAGCGCAAAGCCGCGCAGCAGCGAAGCCGTATCGACGATGGCGAAAGCCCCCGTGGATACCTGCACGCCACTGGTATAACCCAGGGCCTCGGCCACGGTGCGCGCCTGCTGGGTGGCGATCTGGTCGGCCGTCACCACCGAGATCGATTGCGGGGTGTCGGTGATGGCGGTGTCGGTCTTGGTGGCGGTGGCGCTGCGCCGGGCGACGAAGCCGTGCACCGGACCGGTGGCCTTTTCTTCTTCGGTTGCGGTGACGGTGACCTGCGGCAAGGCCGTGCTGGCAGGGTCGTTCTGCGCCCAGGCGGAGGAAGTTGCCGATAACCCGAGCAGGGCCAGTCGCAGGGACTGCACCAGCAGGCGGGGGCGCAGGGGAGAGCAAGGGAGCTTGTTGTTATATCGGTTGGTCATGGTCGAGAGCGAAATACGCAAGAAGGGATCGCCAGCCGGGCTGGCGCGTGCCGGATGGCGCGCTCTCTGATAGACGAATGAGAAGTGTTTGTGTTTAGGAGGGAGTTCGGGCGGCGAAACGCGGCACCGCCTATCCGCCGCCTGCACATGGCGTTGGTAGGTTCGAGCGACTGCATTATGATAGCCAGTCTGCCGACACCGCAGCCTGCGGGGTGCAGACACCATCGAGATGCAGAAAGTGAGTTCTTGCGCAATGACGCACGACGAAGACCCGATATACCAGGATGACCGCGCAGCACGCGGCAGTGCCGGCGAGGTACTGCGTGTTTTTCTCAAGCTGGGGCTGACTTCATTTGGCGGACCGGTGGCGCACCTGGCATATTTCCGCGACGAGCTCGTGGTGCGCCGCCGCTGGATTGGTGAAAGCAGCTATGCCGATCTGGTCGCGCTGTGCCAGTTCCTGCCCGGCCCGGCGTCCAGCCAGGTCGGTTTCGCCCTGGGCCTGTTGCGTGGCGGCCCGTGGGGCGCCCTGGCAGCCTGGGCGGCATTCACCTTGCCATCGGCGCTGTTGCTGCTGGTCTTTGGCCTGGTCGCTGGGAGCATGTCGGGTGTCCTCGGTACCGGTCTGCTGCACGGTCTGAAGATCGTGGCCGTGGCTGTGGTGGCCCAGGCGGTCTGGGGCATGGCGCGCACCATCACGCCCGACCGCCAGCGCATCAGCATCGCGCTGGGTGCGTTGATGATCGTGATCGGCGCCGGCAGCGCCGTGGGCCAGATCGCCGCCATCCTGTTTGGTACCGTGACCGGCTTGTTGTTCTGTCGTGGCCTTGCCGTGACCAGCCGGGGGCAACTGGGATTCGGCGTGTCGCGCGGTGTCGGCCTGGCCTGCCTGGCTGCTTTCCTGCTGTTACTGGTCGGCTTGCCGCTGGTGGCGACGTGGTCCGGGCTGCATGCTGTTTCGGTGTTTGATGCCTTCTATCGTTCGGCCTCACTGGTCTTCGGCGGTGGACATGTGGTGCTGCCCTTGCTGCAGGCCGAAGTGGTCGGCCCCGGCTGGGTCTCCAACGATGTCTTCCTGGCCGGTTATGGTGCCGCGCAGGCGGTGCCGGGTCCGCTCTTTACCTTCGCCGCCTACCTCGGCACGGTGATGCAAGCCTTCCCCAATGGCGTGGCAGGTGCCGTGCTATGCCTGCTGGCGATCTTCCTGCCGGGTTTCCTGCTTCTGTTGGGCGCGCTGCCGTTCTGGGACGACTTCCGGCAACGGCCGCTGGCCCAGGCCGCCATGCGCGGGGCCAATGCCGCCGTAGTCGGCCTGCTGGCGGGGGCGCTCTACAACCCGGTGTGGACCAGTGCAGTGTTCAATGCCCGCGATTTTGCGCTGGCCGTGACCGGCATGGTGCTGCTGATGGCCTGGCGCCTGCCGCCATTGGCGGTGGTGGTGATCCTGGCGCTGAGCGGGGTCCTGCTGCAGGCGCTCTGAAGCCTGGCTGCTGTTGCCGGGCTTGCAATCAGGAAACCCCTGATGGC
This sequence comes from Herbaspirillum sp. VT-16-41, assembly GCF_001994935.1. NCBI lineage: Bacteria > Pseudomonadati > Pseudomonadota > Betaproteobacteria > Burkholderiales > Oxalobacteraceae > Herbaspirillum > Herbaspirillum sp. VT-16-41. The sequence continues at coordinate 10,690 of NZ_MUXB01000222.1, read as the reverse complement.
GTGCGCGTGGTTGCCGTCCTATCGTGAATCCACGATAAGGAGGGGACCATGTGTACCAACGCCATGAGCATCGCACGCCGCCATCTGGGCATCATCGTCCGGCTGTGCGACATGTCCGAACAGGATGAACCGGTCGCCGAACTGGTGCGCGCCACCGTCAGGAACTGCCTGCTGGCGATGCAGACGGCCGGCACCGAAGCGGCCGAGGCCAGCGAGATCATCGGACAGCTGCTGCAGCATGAACTCGCCAGTGTCCCGGCCGACCGGGACAAATACCGCAAGGTACTGGAAGCGGCCCACCTGCATGCCGAATACCTGATGCTGGCCGATCGCAGCGCCGCCCACTGAACGTCGCCACTGCCGGCCGCCGGCCGTCATGGCCTATCCCGTGTGATCAATAGCTGCCGTCGAACTGCTCGGCCGGTACCGGCTTGCCGAACAGGTAGCCCTGGTAGCGGGTGCAACCCAGGGCGGCCAGGAATTGCTGCTGCTCGCGGGTCTCGACGCCTTCGGCAATGACTTCCAGGCCGAGCGCATCGGCCAGGGCGATGATGCTCCTGGCGATGGCGACATCGCTGGGGGTGGCCAGCAATTCGCGGACGAAGGACTGGTCGATCTTGAGCTGGTCCAACGGTAGACGCTTGAGCAGCGACAACGAGGAATAGCCGGTACCGAAATCGTCCAGCGCCAGCGTCAGCCCATGGCGCTTCAACTCCAGCATCTTGTCGATGGTGGCTTGCACGTCCTCCACCATGGCCGACTCCGTCAACTCCAGCTTGAGGTGGGCAGCCTGAGCGCCGGTCTCTTCGATGGTGCGCAGGATGTCCTGCACGAAATCCGGCTGACGCAGCTGGAGCGCGCTCACATTGACCGCGATGACCACCGGTGGCCGACTGCCGTTGTCGCTGCGATTCCAGCGCACGGATTGGCGACAGGCCTGCTCGAACACCCAATGTCCCAGTGGCAGGATCAGGCCGGAGGCCTCCGCCACGGGAATGAAGAGGCCAGGCGGGACCGGGCCCCGGAAGGGATTGTGCCAGCGCGCCAGGGCTTCCACGCCGATCAGGCGACCGGCCTGGTCACGCTGCGGCTGGTAGTGCAGGCTGAACTCTCCGTTCTCGATGGCGCGGCGCAGGTCGTTCTCCAGGCCGGTGCGGAAATGCAGGGCCGATTCCATTTCCTGGTTGAACAGGCAGAAGGTATTGCGTCCCGCCTTCTTGGCCGCGTACATGGCCAGATCACCCTGGCGCAGCAGGTCCTGCACGCTGGCATGCGGATCCTGCATCAATGCCACGCCGACCGAGCAGGTCGCGAAATGGCCGACGCCATGGAAGTCGAAGCGCGCTTGCATGGCATCGATGATGCGCTGGGCGAACTGGCTGGCCAGCAACTGGGCCTGTTGTGCCGGCAGTCCATCCAGCAGCACCACGAATTCGTCTCCGCCCAGACGCGCCACCATGCCGGTACGGCCGACCAGGTTCTGCAGACGCTGCGCCAACTGCTGCAAAAGCTGGTCGCCAACAGTGTGGCCCATGGCGTCATTGAGGTCCTTGAAGTTGTCGACGTCGACGAAGAACAATCCTCCAACGCCTTGACCGCTCTCAGCCCTATGGCCACGGTGGCTGGCGGGCTGGATCTTCTCCAGAAGCAGGCGGCGGTTGGGCAGGCCGGTGAGCGGGTCGTAGAAGGCCAGTTGACGGGTTTCCTCCTGCAGGCGCTTCTGGCTGCTGATGTCCAGCAGCGTCCCGACATAGTGACTCACACCACCGGCGGGGTCATTCACCGCGGTCAGGGTGAGGACGGCATGGAATTCGTCGCCACCGCGACGCTGTACGCAGAGCTCGCCCTGCCATTTCCCCTGGCTCTGGATCAGGGCCCACAGGCTGGTCCGGAAATCCCGGTCTTCCTGCTCCTGACGGCAGGGCGGCATCCCCTGGGCATCCAGGTCAGGGTCGCCCTGTCGATAACCGGTCAACTCGGTGAAGGCGGCGTTGACATCGAGCACGCTACGATCGGCACCCATGACCCAGATCGCCTCCGAAGAATGGAAGGCCGCCGCAGCGATACGCAATGAGGCTTCGCTTTGCCTGAGCCTGGCGGTGCGGCGGGCGACTTCCCGGCGCAGGTAGGCGGCGATCAGCAAGGCGCAGACCAGCAGCGCCAGGGCACCGCCCAGCAACCACCACATATACGTCGGCAGCGAGGTCGCGCCACGGCCCCATTTGCGCAGGATATCGAAGTAGATGGATTGCGGATCAGCCTGCCACTGGGACAGAGCGCGGTCGATGGCCGCCAGGGTCTCCGGGGGCTGTTGCCTGCTGCTGACGAAATACAGCTTGACCGGCTGGAACACGATGCTGGTGTCGGCCAGACGATAGCGGTCGGCCAGCATGTCGCCCGCCTGCTGGCTGGCGATGATGCCATCGATCTCGCCGGCGGCGGCCATGCGGAAACCTTCTTCCACGTTTTTCAATGGCACCAGGGTCAGTTTGATCCCGGAGTTATCCATCAGGGCGCGGAAATAGCTGGCCTGCACCGAGCTGTCGAGCAGGCCGATCTTCTTGCCCTTGAGATCGAACACCGAATCGATCACCACGGACTGGTTGCGATACAGGATGGACCAGCTATAGAGCGCCGGCACGGCGGAGTATTGCAGCATTTTTTCACGCTGCTCGGTCCAGGCCACATCGGGGAGGATATCGATCTTGCCTTCTTCGGCCCATTGCAGGCAGGTCTGCCATTCGCAGGGCACGAAACGCAGTTGCCAGTCCTCGCGGCTGGCGATCTGGCGCAGCAGGTCGATGTGCAGGCCGGAGGCGGTGCCGGCACTGTCGAAGAAGATCTTGGGCGGATTCTGGTAGACGCCGACCGACAGCACCTTGGCCTGGCCCTCGGAAAGGGTCAGCAGGCAGCACAACAGGAGCAGGAGGCGCCATGGACGCCACCCCTTGCTCCACCCCTTGCGCTGCACGCCCGCGGCTACACCCTGGCCCGGCTGCCTTGCCTCTGTCGCAGGCGGATTGCTGGCCGACATGTTTGCCACAGCGATGTGTTCCTTATTTGGTTTTTTGTCTACTTTATAGAACATCAAACCAAATTGGAACGTTTACCGCCATTGCCAGTTACGTCGGTTTGTTGGCATCAGCCGAGGCAAGGGGAAAACGCGAGGGCGTAGCGTACGCCCCCGCGCTCTTAGAAGAATCCCTGGGTCGGCAGGCGGACCTGGTTCGCGCTCAGGTTGCCCAGTGCAAAGGCCTTGTGCGAGGTCGGGTTGTGGGTGGAGATGGTGCGGATGTTGCGCCAGTGACGATCCAGATTGGCCGAGGTGAGGGTGGCCGAGGCTCCGGCGATGTCGAACAGGGCCGTGGCGGCGTGATGGGCGATGCGATCCACCACCACCTTGGCGCGTGCGGCGGCAGCGGCGGCATCCTGCAGGCGGTCGTCGGCATCGGCCGCATTGCTCTTCAGGGCGGCATAGGCGCGGTCGGCCTCGCTGGCGGCGGCCAGCACGATGGCGCGGGTGGCGAAGGCATCGGCATCGCGTTCGCCCAGGGCGCTCAGCAGGATAGGGTCATCGGCCGCCGCCGGTGTGGGGGCGTAGTAGTAATTGCGCTTGCGTTTGGACAGCAGCGCGCTGGCGTCGCGTGCCACTGCGCTGACCACGCCGGCTATGACCGCCGTGAGGAATAGTTGCGCAATGGTCGAGCCCAGCACCGCCTGGCGCGCTGGTACCTGATCCGGCAGCAGCACTTCGTGCGGGGCCACCAGGACATTCTCGAAGTTGGTGGTGCCGCTGCCGGTCAGGCGCTGGCCCATGCCGTACCAGTCGTCCACGGTCTGCACGCCTTCGCGCTGGCGGGGCAGCAGGACCACCGCGCGGCGGCCGTCTTCCACCGACACCGTCACGTGCAGCCAGTCGGCGAAGAGCGAACCGGTCGAATAGAACTTCTGGCCGTTGAGCACATAGTGCTCACCCTGGCGGACCAGACGCGTAGACAGCACACCGGCGCCGCCGATCTGCGCCTGTCCCCGTTCGGTATGGGAGGCGCCGATCAGGTCGCCGGCACGCACGCGCTCGCGCAGTGCGGTCACGCCCGGATGTTGCAGTGGTGCGTTGAGCACGCGTTCCAGGGCCACATGGTGATTGCGCCAGATGTGGGCGATATTGGGATCGGCGGCACCCAGTTCGATGGCGGTCTCCAGGGTCTGAACGAAAGTGGCGCCACCGCCACCGTAATCGGCGTCGAGCCGCCTTGCACCGAAGCCGGTGGCCTTGATTTCTTCGATCAGGGCAAAGGGTTGTTCACGCTTTGCATCGCGCTGGGCGGCGCCGTCGGCAATGCGCTGCAGGAGGTCGGAGGGAAGTGTGCTCATGAGGTCGATGGTGTCCGGGAGAATGGATGCCGCAGGCCGGATGGCCGGGATGAGCACATCATAGAGCTCCGGGCAGGCAAGCCAAACTGCGCATTTCGCATTAGCTTGCTTGGGCCAGTCATATGCGGCCGATATGGCCGATATGGCCGATGTGGCGGACACCAGCGCTCAGTTTTCGCTTACGGTGGGTGGAGAACGTCTGAACCGGGCGATCAGGAACTTTGCGCATTCATAAGCAGGGAAGGCAAGGACGCCCCAGGCAAATGCCATGACAAGCTCAGGCAACGGCAATGACGAGAAATGGAAGGCCTCGGTCAGTGCCGGAACGTACAAGGCCGCCAGCAGCATGGTCACGGCGAGCGCCGAAATAATCAGTGCCGCACCATTGCTCGGGTAGAGCGCCTGCAGGAAGTGGCGTCCAGGGGCCAGCGCCGAAAACATCAGACTGAGATTGAGCACGACCAGCACGATGAACCCGGCAGCACGGGCCTGGCCTGGCGCGAGTCGTTCCAGAAACCAGGCATAGCCGCAGACCGCGAACCCCAGGGCCAGACCGCCCTGCATCACCGCCAGCAGGAGGGTGCGCATTTCCAGCAGCGGCGCGTTGCCATTGCGCCCCGGCGCACTGCGCTCGCTGCCGTCCGTTGCCGCATTCTCAAAGGCCAGCGTACAGGCAGGGTCGACGATCAGCTCCAGGAATGCAATCTGCATCGGATAGAGGATCAAGGGCCAGCCGCAGATGACAGGCAGCAATGCCATGCCGGCGATAGGCACATGCATGGACAGGACGTAGGTCATCGCACTGCGCATTCTGGAAAAGATCCGCCGCCCCGTCAGGATGCCCTCCACGATGGAGGAAAAATTGTCGTCCAGCAGGATCAGCGAGCCGGCTTCCCTGGCGACATCGGTACCGCGCCCTCCCATGGCGATACCGACATGCGCGGCCTTGAGCGCAGGCGCATCGTTGACGCCGTCGCCGGTCATGGCGACGATCTGGCCGTCGGCCTTCAGTGCCGCCACGATGCGCAACTTCTGCTGGGGCGTGATGCGCGCGAAGACGCTGGTGGTGCGCAGCCGGCAGGAGAGTTCGTGCTTATCCATGGCCTGGACTTCATCGCCCAGCAAAATCCGGTCGGCACTGATGCCGGCTTCTCTCGCAATGTTCTGGGCCGTGCCAGGATGGTCGCCGGTGATCATGATGACCCTGATCCCGGCCCGATGACAGGCCTGGATCGCAGCCGGTACGGCCTCTCGCAGGGGATCGGCCAGTGCCAGCAGGCCCAGGTAGCGCAGCGCGAAGCCGGTCTGCGAGGCCGGTAGCGGACCGCTCCAGTTGCAGCTGGCCACTGCGATCACGCGCAAGCCATGGCTGGCCAGGTGCAGGACATCGTGCTGCATCTGTTGCACCTCTGCCGGTGTCAGGCCACACAAGGTGGCAATCGCCTCCGGCGCCCCCTTGGTCGCTACCAGCAAGGGGGTGTCTGCATCGCCTTTCCAGACCAGCGTCATCGCCCGCAACTCGGGACTGAGCGGGTATTCCTGCAGCAGCTGCGTGACCGCTGGCGGTGCGAAGCGTTTGGCGCTTTCCCCGGCCAGCTGATGAAAGGCCTTCTCCATGGGGTCGGTGGGACGCTGGCTGCTCGCCAGGGCTGCGGTTTCCAGCAGCGTGCGCCACTGCGGCGAGGTGATGCCGACGTCGCTCTCATCGAAGTAGAGATGGTGCCCGGCGCTCATCGCCTGTACGACACGCATCCGGTTCTCTGTCAGCGTTCCGGTCTTGTCGGTGCACAGGACCGTGATCGAACCCAGGGCCTCGACCGCCGACAGGCGTCGCGTCAGCACATTGGCCCGCGCCATGCGCCATGCCCCGATGGCAGGAAAGACCGTGAGGATGATGGGAAGCTCTTCCGGCAGCAGCGACATCGACAAGGCGATTCCCATCAACAGGGCCTCGGTCCAGCGGCCATGGGCATAGCCTTCGAGAACCACGAGAAGGGCGCTCAGCGCCAGGCCGGCTACGGCAAACACCTTGACTGCACGAGCCACGTGCCGCTGCATCGGGCTCGGTTCCTCGACCAGCTCATGCAGCAGACTGCTGATCTTTCCCAGTTCACTGCGGGCGCCTGTAGCGCTCACCCGGGCGATACCACTGCCTCGTACGACCAATGTGCCTGATCGCACCAGCATCGCGCTGTCGGTTTGCGCAGGGGAGGGCTGATGCAGTTCGGGTGTCATTGGTGGGCCGCGCTTTTCCACCGGGCAAGCCTCTCCGGTCAGCAATGATTCATCGATCTGCAGATTGGTGGCCTCAAGAACGTCCGCGTCTGCCGGCACCCGGGCGCCTTCCTCCAGAAGGATCAGGTCGCCCCGCACCAGATCCTGGCTGGGCACGCGCACCGTCCGCCCCTCTCGGATTACCCGTGCGGTCGGGCTGTTGAGCACGCGCAGGGCGGACAGCGCATGCTCGGTCTTTCCCTCCTGATAGAGCGTCAGCCCCACGGTGAGCGCAACCATGAACAATAACAACAAGCCTTCGCGCAGATCGCCCAGGGCCAGATAGATGGCAGCGGCCGACAGCAGGAGCACGAACATCGGCTCCTTCAGAACATTGATCAGAGCCCGTCCCATCCGGCGCCGTTCGGATGTCAACACGTTCGGCCCGTCCTCGGCAAGGATGCGCGCCACTTCGGAAGGTAACAGGCCTTGGTAATCATCCTTCGACTCTCGCATCCGAACCTCCCTCGATGTGCATAGCGATACTGCTTCGGCCGATTTATCTGATCTGCATCAGTTCTTCGTCGCGCATGTCGCCCATCATGGACGGCAGCTAGTTCGGCTCGGGCGCGGTTCCTGCCCTGGGTCACCGACGTCAGGACAGACAATGCGAATATTGACTATTCCACTATTGGCGAGCATGGCACTCTTGATCATCTATGTCGTTTTCTACTTCGTCGTTCAGTACGTCGTTCAGGACTGAACGTCAAGGCGGGGAAACTTGCCCCTCCCATCAGGGCGGGATGGCCCGGTAGTGCTGCGCCACCAGGCGCGCCACGGCACAGGAGGCCAGCCTTGTTTCGCGTGAGTCGGCGCGGCTGGTCAGCACCAGCGGCTGGCGCGCGCCGAGCACCAGACCGGCGCTGACGGCGCCACCCAGATATTCCAGTTGCTTGGCCAGCAGATTGCCGCTTTCCAGATCGGGGACCACCAGGATGTCCGCTTGTCCCGCCACATCCGAGGCGATGCCCTTGACCCGTGCCGATACCGGCGAGACCGCATTGTCGAAGGCCAGCGGGCCATCCAGTACGCCGCCGGTGATCTGCCCGCGATCGGCCATCTTGCATAGCGCGGCGGCGTCCAGCGTGGCCGGCATCCTCGGATTGACCGTCTCCACCGCCGCCAGGATGGCCACCCTGGGCAGCTTGACGCCAATGGCCTGGGCCAGGTCGATGGCATTGCGGATGATGTCGGCCTTTTCTTCCAGCGTCGGTTCGATGTTCACGGCTGCATCGGTGATGATGAAGGGTCGCGGGTAGGAGGGCGTCTGCATCAGGTAGCAATGGCTCATGCGGCGCTTGGTGCGCAGCGCCGGGCTGGCCACCACGGCGCTCATGAATTCGTCGGTATGCAGGCTGCCTTTCATCAGCATCTCCACCTGTCCCTGGCTGGCCAGCTCGACCGCACGTGCCGCCGCCGCGTGGCTATGGGGAACGTCCTCGATGGGGAACGCGGAGATATCCAGCTTCTGCTGCGCCGCCAGGGCCAGCAGCTTGGCCCGGGGCGCCACCAGCACCGGCAGGATGATGCCGGCGGCATGGGCGTCCAGTACCGCCGACAGGCTGGCCGCGTCGCAGGGGTGGACGATGGCGACCTTGACCGGCCCCAGCTGGCGCGTATGGTCGAGCAACTGTTGCAGCTCGCCATCGCCCATCTTCATGCTGACTTCCGGCAAGGTGGTCCGGCGTCGCACGATGGATTCGGTGGGTGCGATGACGTCGGCCTCGCCTTCGATCACGATGACATTGTCCTGATTGACGCAGGCGCATTTGAGCGTCAGCCGGTGCCGGGCTTCGTCACGTGCGACCACGGTGACGCTGGTCTGCAGCGTATCGCCGATGCGGACCGGATGCAGGAACCGCAGGGTCTGGCCGAGATAGATCGTGCCTGGCCCCGGCAGCCGGGTCCCCAGTACCGCCGAGATCAGTGCGCCGCCGAACATGCCATGTGCGATCAGCCCGTGGAACCGGCTTTCCTTGGCGAAGGCGGCATCCAGGTGCTGGGGATTGGCGTCACCGGAGATGACCGCGAAGAGCTGGATGTCGGCCGAGGTGAGCGTGCGGGTGATGGTGGCAGTGTCACCGATGGCGATTTCCGCGAAGACCCGGTTGCGGATCAGGCCGAGCAGGTCGTCGCTGGCGTGCGTATCTGTCATGTTGGCGGTACTGGAGGTACTGGCGATGCTGGCGGGGTTGCCTGATGATGCTTCGGTCATGGTGTCCTCGGCTGGGAATGGGCCGGAGCGGATTCCGCGATGTGGCGCTCGCGCTTGCCCGGGGTGGCTCATGCGACGATGTGATAGCCCGCATCGACATACAAGGTGTTTCCGGTGATCACGCTGGACGCATCGCTGGCCAGAAAGCTGCACAGGTCACCGACATCGTCGATATTGGCCAGCCGGCGCAAGGGCGAACGGCGGGCGGCGTCGGTCAGAAACTCCTCGAAACAATTCAGTCCGGAGGCCGCCCGCGTGGCCAGCGGCCCCGGCGACACGGCATTGACCCGGATGCCAGCCGGGCCCAGGTCGCTGGCCAGATAGCGTACGCTGGCTTCCAGCGCCGCCTTGACCGGCCCCATCATGCCGTAGTTGCTGACGACCTCGTCGGCACCGACATAACTCATGGTGATCAGGCTGCCGCCATTCTTCATCAGGGGCTGCGCCAGGCGGGCCATGCGGATGAAGGAATGGCAGGATACGTCCATTGCCTTGGCAAATCCCTCGGGCGAGCAATTCACGACGCGGTCGTGCAGGTCCGCCGCCGGTGCGAAGGCGATCGAATGCAGCACGAAGTCCAGCCTGCCCCAGTGCGTCGTGATCAGTTCGAAGAGATGCTCCATCTGGCCAGGTTGACTGACGTCCAGCGGGCTCATGATGGTGGCCTGCACCTGATCCGCCAGGGGTTCCACATAATGGCGCGCCTTGTCGTTGAGCCAGGTCACGGCCAGCTCGGCGCCGGCCGCGTGCAGTGCACGGGCACAGCCCCAGGCGATGCTGTGCTTGTCGGCGATGCCGACCACCAGGCCTTTTTTTCCTTCCAGCGAAAGCACCATCCTATTTCTCCATGATGTAGGCTCCGGGCGCATCGTCCATCCGCCCGGCTTTTGCACCGCCCAGACGGGGCGGAGTGGTGGGCTCGCCCGAATGCTGCGCCAGCCAGGTTTGCCAGGCGGGCCACCAGGAGCCTTCGGAGACGGGAGTCTCTGTGGCCCATTGATCGGGCGGGCAGTAGGCGCCACCGGCCGGCCGGGTGCGCATCTGGAACTGGCTGCGCGGATGCCCAGGCGGGCTGACGATGCCGGCATTGTGGCCGCCGCTGACCAAGACGAAGGTGATTTCCGCAGGGCACAGATAATGCAGCTTGAAGACCGAGTGCCAGGGCGCGACGTGGTCGCGGACCGTTCCCACCAGGAATACCGGGGTATTGATGTCACTGAGCGCGACCGGCTTGCCCTCCACGGGATAGCGGCCTTCACTCAGATCGTCATCCAGGAACAGCCGGCGCAGGTATTGCGAATGCATGCGAGCCGGCATGCGGGTGGCGTCCGCATTCCATTCCATCAGGTCGCTGTTGCGGGCCGGCGTCCCCATCAGGTATTGGCCGATCACGCGTGACCAGAGCAGGTCGTAGGAGCGCAGCATCTGGAAGGCGGCCGCCATCTGTGTCTGGCTGAGCGTGCCGGCCTCTTGCATCTGGGCCTCCAGCAGGCTGATCTGGCTTTCGTCGATGAACAGGCCCAGTTCACCCGGCTCGCTGAAGTCGGTCTGGGCCGCCAGCAAGGTCAGCGATGCCAGGCGCGGGTCGCCGTCGCGCGCCATCGCGGCCGCTGCAATGGCCAGCAGGCTGCCACCCAGGCAATAACCAGCGCCATGTACTTTCCGACCGGGCACGATGCGGTTGACCGTGTCGAGGGCGGCATGCAGACCGGCGTTCAGGTAGTCGTCCATGCCCAGGTCGCGGTCTTCGGGACCGGGGTTCTTCCAGGAGACGCAGAATACCGTGTGACCGCGCTCGACCAGATAGCGGATCAGCGAGTTCGCCGG
>NZ_MUXB01000259.1:0-393 GCF_001994935.1 Herbaspirillum sp. VT-16-41 | reverse complement strand
CCCTGGCGTTCGACACCATCTTCGCCGAGGGGCAGCGGCGCTATGTCGAGTCCCTCTCCAGCTATGCCCGGCAGTTCCTGGGGCAGATCGACAAGCCCTCGGTGGACCTCATCGAGGGGCTGTCCCCGGCGGTCTCGATCGACCAGAAGTCCACCAACCGCAACCCCCGCTCGACCGTCGGCACCATCACCGCGGCGTACGACTACCTTCGCCTGCTGTTCTCCCGCACCGGCATCCAGCACTGCCCGGTGTGCGGTGAGGTGGTCCGCTCCAGCTCGGCCGAGCAGATCGTCGACACCCTCCTGGAGCAGGAGACCGGCACCCGCTTCCAGCTGCTGGCCCCGGTGATCCGCGGCCGCAAGGGCGAGCACGTGGTGCTGCTGAGCTCCCTGC
>NZ_MUXB01000180.1:0-1709 GCF_001994935.1 Herbaspirillum sp. VT-16-41 | reverse complement strand
GGAACCGCTCGCGGTCCGGGCGGAGCTGGCCGAGCATCGCTGGATCCCCCTGGACACCACCGGCACAGGCGCCGGCACGGGCGCGGGCACGGGCACGGGCACGGGCACGGGCACGGGCACGGGCAGCATCAGGCTGGCACCACTGATGGTGCACCACATCCTGCCCGCGCTGCGCGCACGCTGAGCTGCAGGCTCACCCGCTTGCAGAAGGGCCGGGGCGTTCCCGCGGGAACGTCCCGGCCCTTCTGCGTCAGGCTGTGGGGCGGCCTCGTGGGCCCTGCAGGTCTCAGGCGATGCGGTCGATGACGATGCGCCGCTCGGGCAGAGCGGTCCCGGCTGCGATCATCCCGCCAACGCGGACGATCATTCTGATCCCGCCAGCGCGGACGCTCGGCACTGTCGGCAAAGACCGCCGAGCAGCCCTTGTCCACCCAGATGGTGCCGCGGCTGAAGCCCCAGCTCTGGCCGGGAATGCAGGCCGAACCCGAAAGCTGCCGGATGATCCGCGGCCGGCGCATGTCGGTCTCGCACTCATTGTAGCGGAAGCTGCGTGATTCGCATCTGATGGGCCGTTCCTGCGCCTGTGCGGCTGGAACCGTTACGAACTGCATACCCCCCAGGGTCACAGCCAAAGCTAGTATATATCGGTACATTTTCCCTCTCCGATATGATGTCAACACACGCTGAAAGCGCATGTGTTCAAGGCGCAATTGTGGTGTTTGTTCCGTGCTCCCCGCCCACGGACGAGGCGTCCGGGTCACGATCGCGGACCCCACAGGGAGTGTCTCCACCGGCACTGTGCTGGGAGTGGTGCAGGAACTGCGCAATGCCGGAGCCGAGGTCCTCCAGATCGGCCCGGTGCGGGTGGTGGCCTCGACCGCTATCACCACCTCGGCCGACGGCGGCATCGTGGTGGACGGCACCGTAGTGCCCTCGCCGTACGTGATCCGCGCCATCGGTGATCCTGCCGTGATGGAGCCTGCGCTGAAGATCCCCGGCGGCGCGGCGGACTCCGTCACCTCTGCCGGCGGGACCTTCACCGTGAGGGCCGAGGACGAGCTCGAGATCGACGCCGGGAGGGAGCTGTCCGAGCCCCAGCACGCGCGGGTGGTCAAGTGATCGTCAAATCCTGTCGGACAGAACCTGCATCGGCTCGCGACACCCCCCTCGACGTGCGAAGATGATCGGGCGGCGCCCGGTGCCAGAACCGTCCTCGGGCAGACCGCTGATCAGGGAAGGGGTGCACGGTGTCCGACAACACCGAGTGGAACGACAGGAACTTGGATCACACGTCGCAGTTGAGTGCGATCTCACCCATGGGAAAACATTAGTTGTTGTTGGCGGTGATCATGACACAGGCGGAATGACGACTGGGGCAAATGGATCCATGGAATTGAATTTGGACGTATTACAAAATGTTACAGCTACAGGGGATTACATGGCAAGCCAGTTAAATGATGATCGTTCTAATGTTCGTGAAGTGGTTGAAGGACATACTAGACTTACATTATCTGAACAACAAGTCCAAAAAGTTCAAGAAGCAGAGGATGCAGCTTTAGCAATTAATACAGTTACAAGTGAACATGCGAGTGTTGGCTGGACAAGCACCAATCATACCGGTGTAGATATCCCGCTTTATGTGTATGGACCACAATCCGAGAAATTTTTAGGGTTCCATGATAACACCGATTTACCTAAAAAGATTGCAG
>NZ_MUXB01000178.1:0-393 GCF_001994935.1 Herbaspirillum sp. VT-16-41 | reverse complement strand
CGGCGGCTTGCCCTCGAAGGTGCGGAACGTGCGGGCGAATGCGGCAGCGGATGAAAAACCCGTACGCGCGGCGATATCGGCCAGCGGGGTTTTGGTGTCGGTGATCAGCCGCCGCGCGATCTTCAGGCGCAGGCGCAGATAGTAGCGGCCGGGTCCCTCGCCCACGGCCTTCGCAAAAATCTTTTCCAGGCTGCGGGCGCTGAGACCGCAGCGTTTGGCGATGGCACCGATGGTGAGCGGCGCGTCGAGATGCCCCTCCATGAGCCGAATCGCCGTGGCGAGTTTCGGATGCACGCCGTCGAGCCGCCCCAGCGAGACAAGCGGCTGCGCAACGTTGGACGCATGCGCTTCGTCGTAGATAAAGACGCTCGCCACATCGAGCGCCACGGACAT
>NZ_MUXB01000177.1:0-1087 GCF_001994935.1 Herbaspirillum sp. VT-16-41 | reverse complement strand
CCTGCTGCGTTCTATCGTTTTTTGTCAGGCAAAAGCCGCCATCCGACGTTCCTCAATACGGACTTGTGCTCTCCCGATCCCCGCCCCCGCTTCGACGCCCCCCCCGGTGAGCGCATCGACCACCTCGAGGACCACGCCCGCCACCGGCGCCTGCTGGCCGTGGTGCTCGTCCTGCTGGTGCTCGCCACCGCCGCGGTCACCGGCCTGGCCGTGACCGGCACCCTCTTCGCCCGGAGTCCCCCCCTCCCCTAGCACAGCAGAGCGTCCCGCCGCGCCACAGGCCAGCCCCCGGCGGGCCCACGCTCATTACTGAAAACAGGCACATTCCAGCCATTCCTTTAAATATGCTTTCTCTAATTTAAAGGAATGTTATAAAAAGATACTGGAAATTGCAGAATTATAAATTCGGAAAGGATAATTTTTTTATCCCTTTTATCCCTTTACTTAAAATAAATATAAGTGTATAATGGCTTAAATGTCATTTATCCCGTTTATCCATTTTATAAAAAATCGAGGTGGTTTGAAATGACCCAAGTTATAAATATAGCAAATTTTAAAGGCGGAGTAGGAAAAACAACAACATCTGTTATGCTAGCCTGGAATTTATCTAACAATCAAAATAAAGTGCTTTTTGTTGATTTTGACCCTCAAGCAAACGCAACAGACCTTTTATATTATAAAACATTTAAATTAGATCATCCTGAAATAACAATTTTTGAAGCTATCGCCCCAGACCCAACACACCGATCTGCTTATAGGAGGGAAGGATGGGCCGGTCTTCCCCCGCCACTTTACGCACCTGAAATCGGGCGACCTGGCCAAGGACAAGAACCTGCTGCTGACCACCATACTGGCCGACGCGATCAACCGGCACAACGTATGCCAAGCCCGCCTGGCTACAAGCCTGGCATACGCGCGCTGAAACCTATTCGACGGCGCTGGCCGAATTGGTGAACGCGCAGTTCCGGCATCCCTTCGCCGAGCCTTGGGGTGTCGGCACCACGTCATCGTCGGACGCCCAGAACTTCCGCACCGGCAGCACCACCGAGAGCACCGCGCACATCCACCCGCACTATCGCCGCACCCC
>NZ_MUXB01000119.1:0-52830 GCF_001994935.1 Herbaspirillum sp. VT-16-41 | reverse complement strand
AACCGGGAGTGGTTCCGCAGCCGGGCAGAGGCAAAAGTGCTGATTGAAAGATGGCGTCAGTTCTACAACGAGCGCAGGCCGCATAGCGCACATCAGTACCAACCTCCAGCTACGGTCCGTCGAGCCTGGCTGGAATCGAATATGATCGACAACCGACTCACTGCCTGACTGGCTACAAATTACCGACGCAGGTCACCCTCATCACCGGCCCGGATGCCTGACTGTTCATTGACACTCGCAAAGTCCCCTTCGACCCGACTGAGGCTGGTGAAGGTGGTGCATCGGGCCGATGCCTGGGCAGCCAGGGATTGCAGACGCTGATCGCGCATGTGCAGAACGCCATCATCGAGCGCGGCTTCACTACTACGCGCGTACTGGCACAAGCGCAGGATCTGAGCGCAGGCAAGCTGATACTGACGGTAATACCGGGCCGGTTAAACAAGGTGCGCATGGCTGAAGGGGCGGATGCGCGCGGCACTACCTTGAATGCCTTGCCGCTCTCCGAGGGGGACCTGCTCAATCTGCGTGATATCGAACATGGTCTGGAGAACCTCAAGCGTGTGCCCACGGCAGAGGCGGACATTCAGATCTCGCCTTCCGAGAGCGCGGACGCGCAAGCAGGCGACAGCGATCTGGTGGTGCAGTATAGACAGGCATTACCCCTGCGCCTTGCGGCCTCGCTGGATGATGGCGGCGCAAGGGCCACCGGCCGCTATCAGGCGGGCGCAACGATCTTCTACGACAACTGGTGGACGCTCAATGATCTTTTCTACGTCAGTCTGAACCGCAGCCTGGGGCGCTATGGTGACCGCGGCAGCAGGGGGCATACGGTGCATTACTCGCTGCCGTTCGGCTACTGGCTACTGTCGGCCACCAGTACCACCAGCTTGTATCACCAGACCGTGGCCGGTGCCTTCGAACCGGTAATCTATACCGGCCATGCAGAGAACAGCGAGCTCAAGCTGTCCCGACTGGTGCAGCGCGGTGCGGCCAGCAAGACCACAGTGGCTGGCAAGCTATTGCTGCGCCGCTCTTTTAATTTCATCGACGGGATCCCCCTGGAGCCTCAGCAACATCGCATGTCGGCCTGGGAGATCGGTGTGCACCACCGCAACTTCATCGGTGCGGCAGTCGCTGACATCAACCTGAGCCATCGTCGCGCCCTGGATCGCCAGGGCAAGCAAAGCGAAGATCCGCTGGATCTGCCTCAGATCGCCACCCGCTATGGTCTATGGCTGGCAGACGCTGCCTTGAACGCTCCCTGGCAGTTGGGATCGGCGCGACTCCGTTACAGCGGGAGCGCGCGCGCCCAATGGAACCGCGGCATATTGCCCACGCAGGACCAGTTCGCCATCGGTGGACGCTATTCGGTACGCGGCTTTGATGGCGAACTGACGCTGCAAGCCGAACGTGGCTGGTTCCTGCGCAACGAGGTCGCGCTGGCGTTGGGAGAGAGTGGGCAGGAAATGTACACCGGCATCGATACCGGCGCGGTATCGGGGCCGCTGGCGCAAAACCTGATCGGTCGCCGCCTGAGCGGTGCCGTGTTGGGCTTACGTGGGCAGGTCGCCGGGCTGGCATTTGATCTTTTCGCGGCCACACCGCTGGTCAAGCCGGAAGGCTTCCCGACGGCGATGTTGACCGGTGGTTTCAACCTGCAGTGGTCATACTGACCAGCTGACACCCGGCAAGCAGAATGGCGCGGGGCTGCCTTGAGCAGCCACCGCGCCATTGTTTATTCCTTATTGCGATTGCTCACAGCTCACTGCTGACGATAACGACGCAATCCGCGTACCGGCAACTTGTCGGCCTCGATCAGCGCCTTCTTCAAGGCGCGTTTGTGCAGCACAGCGCCGGCGATCAGTGCGACGGCAGCCAGGACGATGATGAGGACGTTGACCAGATCGAAGTTTTGCATGATTCCCCCCTGCGACAATTGACGGCTGATGAAACTCGGGCATGGCCCTTCCGGCTGAGCCGGACCCGCAACACGCCCCCGGTGGCGCCTGCTTGGCCTGTTTTACGCCAGGCTTGTGGAAAACATAGCACATGGTCGGGATAAGACAGTAAATCATATAAATAATTTCCTGAAATTTCCCATTCGCGCAACAAAAAGCACGATCGTTATATTTTTTCGACTTTTATCCTATAATCGTCCGACAAAAGCGGCCTTGTGCCTTGATATAACGACAACCAACGAGAGACGACCATGCCACCAGCCCCTGCTTACCCCAAAGCATTGCAAGATCTGCGCCTGCCCATCATCTGCTCGCCCATGTTCATCGCCAGTGGTCCCGCGCTGGTAGCGGCCCAGTGCAAGGCCGGGCTGGTCGGTTCGTTTCCCGCACTCAACGCCCGTCCGGCCGAGCAACTCGATGTCTGGCTGACCCAGCTGCAGGAAGAACTGGCGCAGTGGCAGGCGCAGCACCCGGAACGCAAGGTCGGTCCGATTGCGGTGAACCAGATCGTGCACCAGTCCAATGACCGTCTGGCCCAGGACGTGGCCACCTGCGTCAAGCATCAGGTCCCTATCATCATCTCCAGCCTGCGCGCACCTCCGCAGGAGATGCTCGATGCCGTGCACAGCTATGGCGGCATCGTGCTGCATGACGTGATTTCCCTGCGCCATGCCGAAAAGGCGCTGGAAGCCGGAGTCGATGGCCTGATCCTGGTGGCCGCCGGCGCTGGCGGGCATGCCGGGACGCTGTCGCCCTTTGCGCTGGTGGGCGAGGTGCGCAAGATGTTCAAGGGACCGCTGGTGCTGTCGGGTGCCATTGCCACGGGCGACGCCGTGCTGGCCGCGCAGGCCATGGGCGCCGACTTCGCCTACATGGGATCGCGCTGGCTGGCCACGCGCGAATCGAATGTCGATGAGGCCTATCGCCAGGCCATCGTCGACTCCTCAGCGGCCGATGTGGTGTACACCAACCTCTTCACGGGTGTGCACGGCAACTATCTCAAGAAGTCCATCGTCAACGCCGGGCTGGACCCGGACAACCTGCCCGAGGCCGACAAGACCAAGATGAACTTCGGCTCCGGCGGCGGCAGCAAGGCCAAGGCCTGGCGCGATATCTGGGGCGCCGGCCAGGGCGTGGGGCTGATGGACGACGTGCCTGGTGTGGCCGAGATGGTAGATCGGCTGGAGGCCGAATATCACGCCGCACGTACGCGACTGGCGCTGTAAGAACCTGCAACGCGACGTCGTGGTGGTTCAAGACAAGGCGGATGGGTGACCCCATCCGCCTTTCCCTTTTTGTGCAAGCCTGCACCAGCGCGGGGGAACGCGCCCAGTCCTGGCGCATCGAATGAACGAGTTCATCGCCCTGCCGCGCCCTTCCGGCGCGGGCTGTACGAATCCTCTGTCGGACAAATTCCTATTTTGCATCCTGCTTTGTAACTGGCGGCACTTCTTGTGCGAGGCCCGGTCGTATTTGTTCGCTTCCTGCATGCGCAAGGTAGCCGATGAGCTTGTAAGCCACTGTGCTCAAGCTCCTTGGTGCCGGCCCTGCGGCAAAAGAAGAGTCAACCATTTGATGCGAGGACCCCAACATGACCAGCTTCCTGAGAACCAGAAAAGATCGTCATCCCAAACACGACAAACCCCGACTGCCCCATGAGCAGGACCAGAATGCAGACCGTCAGGACCCGGCGCGTAGCGGCCATGCGGTAGACCGCCCGGAAATCCGCCAGGCCTACGACGATATCCGCAAGGGCCAGGTCGATACCGACCTGCGCGGCACCGGCGGTCTTGACGAAGTCAACAAGGGTGCGGGCGGCCGGGCAGCCGGCGCTCCGCGCAAGGAGCCCGACGAAGGTTGAGCAGGCGGGACGAAGTGCGGGCGCAATGCCCGCATCTCGCGCATCTCGCGCATCCGGGCGGGAGCGGGATTTCGGGACTTGGGGATTTGGAACTTAAGGACCTACAGACCCGAACGCGTAATCCAGTCCGAGAGGATGGCAAACAATTCCTGCGGCTTTTCCATCGGCGTCATGTGACCGCTATCGCCGATGATCTCCAGGCGCGATTGCGGTATCCGTCGCGCCATCTCTTCCGATTCCTCCACGCTGCGCAACCTGTCTTCGTCACTGCTGACGATGAGGACCGGGCACTGCAACTGTTGCAGTTCTTCCGCATTGCTGTCGCGCAGGGTCTGCAGCTGACGCAGGAAGACCTCCTTGCCGTTGGCCAGTGCCATGGACTGCAGCCGGTCCAGCAACGTGCGATCGGTGCTCCGTGCCGGATGCAGGGACGACGCCAGCGCCCGCGAGGTCAGGCCCTTGAAGGGCGTACGCTGGGCCATGTCGAGCTGGGCCAGCGTGCCTTGCGATTCACGCTCGGTCTGCGGGCGTGAAGAGGTGTTGAGCAGCCCCAACCCCAGCACACGCTCAGGCGCCTTCAGGGCAATTGCCTGGGCCACGAAGCCACCCATGGAAAACCCCAGCAGCACGAAGCGCTCCGGCGCCTGACGCAGGACCGCATCGGCCATGGCCTGGATGCCGATATCCTGGCCGAGGTCGCCAAAGGTCAGGGACCCCAGCGTGGCGAGATCGTCCTGCATGTCGTCCCACAGGTGTTCATTGAGCATGAAGCCCGGCAGCAGGACCAGGTTGCGCATCGTGATATTCCTTGCATCCGTTGTTTCAAGAGAGGCGCTATTGTAGGCGCCCGCGCCATCTACTGCAGCCACAGCGCGCGTCGGCTGGAGCCGGCCATGGCCAGGCACAGCACGCCCAGCAGCGCCAGCGCCGCCTGCAGACCCCAGCCATGCGCCAGGAAGCCGAACACCGGCGGTCCGATCAGGCTGCCGCTGTAGCCCAGCGTGGCCACCGCCGCCAGTGCCGTCGAGCCATGTCGGCCAGCAGCACTGAAGACGAAGGGAAACACCGCCGCCACGCCGGTGCCGGCAATGGCAAACCCCAGGATGGCCACGGCCATGCCGGGCGCGACCACCGCCAGCGCGATGCCGACACTGGCGACCAATGTGCCGACCCACACCACGCTGCGCGCGTCGTAGCGGGCCTTGAGACTGTCACCGACCATGCGCATGATCAGCATCATGCCGGCGAAGGCGGCGTAGGCCAGCGGCGTGGCCCCATCGCTGGCGCCGATGTGGTCCTTCATGTAGATGCCACTCCAGTCGGCCACCGAACCCTCGACGATGGCCCCGCAAAAAGCGATCACCCCCAGCACCACCAGATGGCCATGCGGTACCGCGAAGAGCTTGCGCTGCGGGTCGTGTTCCGGGCGGTCGTCGGGCAGGGCCACATAGGCCGCGTACAGGGGATAGAGGAACAGCGCCGCCACCAGCAGGAAATGCCACACCGGTGCGATGCCCAGCCCCGCCACCGCACTGGCAATCAGCGCGCCCGAGAAGGTCCCCACACAGAACCAGCCGTGCAGCATCGACATGATGGGCCGCCCGGCATCGCGTTCGGCCTGCGCACCCAGCGCGTTGATGGCGACGTCGAAGCAACTGGAGGCTGCGCCGTACAGGGTGCAGATCAGCATCAGGCTCGCCAGCCCCGGCGCCAGGCCCAGCAGCGGCAGCGACACCAGCAACGCCAGGCCGGCGTAGAGGGTGCTGTGGCGCGCGCCGTAGTGCCCGGTGATCCAGGCCGCCAGCGGGAACGAACCGACCGCGCCGATCCCGCCGCACAACAGCACCAGCGCCAGCGTGGCCGCGTCCAGCTGCAGATGATCCCGGATGGCGGGAATGCGTGCGGCCCAGGTGGCAAAGACGATTCCCAGCAGCAGGAAAAACAGGGGAATGGCAAACTTGCGCCAGATCAGGCGCGAAGGAGAAGCAGGACGAGAAGGGGACGGCTTGGTTGTCATCGATAAGTCAGGAATGTAAACTGCGCAAAAATCATTTCTTTCCTGAAATGAGTTTCAGTATTGCAAACCGCTATTATCCGACAACCGGGAAAGCGCATCGTCATGCGCTGTCGGACACCGCGGTGCAGGGCCACCCCCAGGGTGGCCATTCAGAAGCCAACGGACCTGCCAGCTTGCAAGAAGGGCGCATGCCGCCTTGCAGATCACGGATCGAACCGCACTCTGAGCGACCGACGCTGCCGGCGGCTGCAATCTCGCAGGGACAGGAATGCCAGTTTCAGAACCGAACAAGATCTATCAGGAAGTCATCGATGCATTGATCGCCATGCATCGGCTCACTGACGGCTATACGCCCAATCACGAGGACCAGACCGCCGAGCTGGCGGTCATGATCGGGCGGCATCTGCGCCTGCCCGCCGAGCGCATCGACGTGCTGCACATGGCGGCCCAGGTGCACGACATCGGCAAGGCCAGGATACCGCTGGAACTGCTCACCAAGCCGGGCCGCATCACGGCCGACGAATATGGCGTGCTCAAGACCCACGTGCAATTCGGCTACGAGATGCTCAACAAGATCAGCTTCCCCTTCAACCTGGCCGAGATCGTCTGGTGCCACCATGAATACCTCGACGGCAGCGGCTATCCGCGTGGCATCAGCGGCGACTCCCTGCCCTTCGAATCGCGCATCCTGACCGTTGCCGACATCGTCGAATCGATGTCGGCCGACCGCCCCTACCGCAAGTCGCTGGGCATGGCCGTGGCGCTGGAAGAAATCGAGCGCCAGCGTGGCAGCCGCCTGGACCCGGTGGTGGTGGATGCCTGTCTGCACGTGGTACAGGAACACAACTGGCGCCCCATCGCCAACTGAACCAACGCCTCCGCCCACCTCAGCGCATATCTCCCTGCTGCATCGGCTACACTGGGCACCATAACAAGACCGCCCGGAGACGCCATCCCATGACCAGCCACGCTGCGCATGCGCCCTCGCCCTTCATCCTGCGCCACCCCATCCTGACTGCCCTGGCCCTGTCGCTTGGCACCGCCGTGGCACTGGGCCTGGCGCGCTTTTCCTACGCCCTGCTGCTGGCGCCGATGCGTGCCGACCTCGGCTGGCCTTATCTGGTGGCCGGCGGCATGAATACCGGAAATGCCCTGGGCTACCTGCTGGGGGCACTGCTGACACCCATGCTGATGCGCCGCTACCAGGCACATCGGGTGCTTATCGCAGGCGCCTTCGGAACGGCGCTGCTGTCCTTCCTGCCGGCCCTGACCACGGACACGCTGCTGCAACTGCTGCTGCGGATGGTCACCGGCGTGACCAGTGCGCTCATCTTCGTCTCGGGGGGATTGCTGGTCAGCCGCCTGGCGGCGCTGCATGCACAACGTGCGGGCCTGCTGCTGGGGCTCTACTACGGTGGCACCGGCATCGGTATCGTCGCCGCCTCATTGCTGGTGCCGCCCGTGATGGACGCCGCCCTGGCGCAGGGCGCGGCCCATCCCTGGCAATGGGCGTGGATACTGCTGGGCCTGCTGGCACTGGTGGCCAGCATCGTCATGGCCTTGCCGGCAGCACTGATGCCGACCAGCCCGGCGCAGGCGGCCGGCCCCAGTCGTTGGCGGGCGCGCTCCCTGCAGTATGGGCTGGTCGGCTATCTCTTTTTCGGGCTCGGCTATATCGGCTACATGACCTTCGTGATCGCCCTGCTCAAGGAAGAAGGCATGGCACCGGCGCGCATCACGCTCTTCTTTGCGCTGCTGGGCGCAGCCACCTTTGCCTCCTCGCGCATCTGGGCGCGCATGCTGGACCGCTTCCGTGGCGGGCAGTCGCTGGCCATCCTCAACAGCCTGCTGTGCGTGGCCACGCTGCTGCCGGCCACGACCGACGCGACGGTGGCAGTGTTCGCCTCCGGCCTGCTCTTCGGGGGATGTTTTCTCTCTGCGGTGGCCTCGACCACGGCCATGGTGCGCCACAACCTGCCGTCCTCGGACTGGCCGGCCGGCATCAGCGCCTTCACCATCGTCTTCGCGGTCGGACAGATCATCGGTCCGTCCATCGTCGGCTGGATCGCCGATGGTGCCGGCGGGCTGCAACGCGGACTGGTGTTTTCCGCACTGATGCTGCTGGCCGGGTCCCTGGTGGCATGGCGCCAGCGGCCGCTCAGCTAAGGCTTGGGGACGGCGGACCGGCCGCCGTTCACCGTCGGACTTACTGTTGCCCCAGATGGCGCCCCAGTGCCTCCACCAGCGTGGCGCAATCCGCATCGGTACCGATGGTGATGCGCAGGAACTGCTTGATGCGCTCGGTCTTGAAGTGACGCACGATGATGCCGTCGCTGCGCAGCGCCGCCGCCAGGGCGGCCGCGTCATGTTGTGGATGACGCGCGAAGACGAAGTTGGCCGCCGACGGCAGGACCTGGAAACCCAGGCCTTCGAGCTGCGCCACCAGGGCGGTGCGGCTGGCGATGACCATGCCGCAGGTCTTCTGGAAGTAGTCCTCGTCCTCGATGGCGGCGGTGGCGCCGGCAATCGCCGGACGATCCAGCGGATAGGAGTTGAAGCTGTTCTTGACCCGTTCCAGTGCATCGATCAGGTCGGCGTGGCCGATGGCAAAACCGACCCGCATGCCAGCCAGCGCGCGCGACTTGGAGAAGGTCTGTACCACCAGCAGGTTGGGATAGCGCTGCACCAGCGGGATGGCGCTCTGGCCGCCGAAATCGATATAGGCCTCATCAACCACCACCACCCGCTCCGGATTGCCCTGCAGGATGCGCTCGATCTGGTCCAGTCCCAGCAGGCAGCCGGTGGGCGCGTTCGGGTTGGGGAAGATGATGCCGCCGATGGCCTCGCCCTGGCCGATGTAGTCGTCGGCGCGCAGCGTGAAATCCTCGGCCAGCGGCACGGCGCGATACTCGACCTGGTACAGG
Organism: Herbaspirillum sp. VT-16-41; assembly: GCF_001994935.1. Classification (NCBI taxonomy): domain Bacteria; kingdom Pseudomonadati; phylum Pseudomonadota; class Betaproteobacteria; order Burkholderiales; family Oxalobacteraceae; genus Herbaspirillum; species Herbaspirillum sp. VT-16-41. The sequence continues at coordinate 44,070 of NZ_MUXB01000119.1, read as the reverse complement.
CCGGCATAGGTCGGATAGAAGCTGTAGGTGATGTCCGGGAACAGGATCGGCTTGCCATGCTGCAGCAGGGCCTGGAAGGCATGCGCCAGCACTTCGTCGGAGCCGTTGCCCACGAACACCTCGCGCGCGCTGATGCCGTCGGCGGCATGGCGGCGGGCGATGGCCAGCTTGAGCGGCTCGGCATCCGGATTGGGATACAGGCGCAGGCTGTCGCTGACTTCACGGGCGATGGCCTGCAGCGCCAGCGGCGACGGGCCATACGGGCTCTCGTTGGTATTGAGCTTGACCAGGCGCGCGATCTTGGGTTGTTCGCCGGGGGTGTAGGGCGTCAGGCGGCTGACGATGGGGCTCCAGAACTTGCTCATGAGAAATCGGCCCGCAGCGGGCCACACAGAATTGAGGGAAAGCGCAGATGGTAGCAAACTTGCCGCCGGGCGGCGGACTGCACCTCGGAAATCTCAGAAATAGGGCCGGTAGCGCGGCTTGCGCGCCTCATCCTGGCGCGACGGTACGACCTGCACGGGCGTGCTGCTGAGCAGCGAGATGGCGCGGCGGGCAATCTCCGGCGGCAACCCGATGGCTTCCTGGCAAGCCCGCTGCAGCGCCGCCAGCGAGGCAAATCCGGCCGCCGCAGGCGGTGCGCCTGCATCATCCATGCGCGCCAGCCCGGCCAGGACCCAGGCCACGCGCTGCTCGCGCACCAGGCTGCGCAGCGATTCCCCTTCGGCAAAAAGCAGGGCGCGCAAGCGCGCCGGGCTCATCTGCCAATCACGGGCAATGCCCTCGGCACGCCAGTCGGCCGCAGGTTGCGCGAAGATCGCGGCGGCCAGGCGACGTGCATGGGGCTTGCTGGCATCGGCCGCGCTTTCCATGTCGGCTGGGGATTGCGTCTCCAGCGCCAGCGACCAGACGGCCGGACGCATGCCCTGCGCCATCATGCGGGGATGGGCCAGGCAGGAGAAGCGCACGAAGGACGGGACGGTGAAGCTCTCGCCCTCCCTCAGTTCGATAGTGACATTGCCGCTCCTGAGCGTGGCTGCGCCCTTCCACACCCGCACACGCGCCGGCGCGGCGAAACGCAGTTCGCGCAATTGCAGGTGATGGTGGGTGACGATGGCCATGGGAATTCAGTTGCGGGAAGGTCGACCGATGGTATGCCAGGCCTGGCCGCCAGACTGTCGTTGCGGTGACAGGCTGCGCCGCCTCATAGCGAGGCCATGCCGAAGGCGCGCAGGCCATCGAGGTCGACCACGCGGATGCTCTGGTAGGAAATCTCTACCAGCCCCAGTTCGGCCAGGTGGCGCATGGCCTGGTTCACGCGCTGGCGTGACAGACCGGTCAGGAGGCCGATCTCTTCCTGCGACAGTTCCAGCACCTTGGAGGTACGTGGATACAGCATGGGATGGAACAGTTGCGCAATCGCCTGTGCCACGCGGGCATCCACATCCAGCAGACGCTCGTTCTGCACGGTGGCGATGAACTGGCCCATGCGTTCGTTGAGCTGGCCGATCACGAAGGCATTGAAGGGCAGGCTCTCGGCCATCAGGCGATGGAAGGTATCAGCCGGTACCAGCAGGATCTGCGAGGCGCGGATGGCGATGACGTCATAGCGGCGCGGCTCGCGCTTGATCACGCTGCCCTCGCCGCACCACCCGCCCTCGGGCACACCAGATAGCGTGCTGCTGCGGCCGTCGATGTTGTAGACCGCCAGCTTGATGAGACCCTCATGCACGCCGATCCAGTAATCGGAGCGCTCGCCCCGCCGGGCCACGAAGGCATCGGCGGCAAAGCGCGACAATTGCGTGGTCGCGGCCGCCAGCGCACGATGTTCGGCCGACAGGGCGGCGAACCAGTCGTATTGCTGCAGAAGCTGCGCCATCTTGCTGCTCATGAGGGGCTTGGGGGAAAGAGGAAAACGCCGGACATTGTCGCATGTCAGCCTTGTCGTCGTGATGACAAAGCGCAAGCCGGCTTCAGTGCTACCCTAGAGAACTGATCTGCGGCTGATAAAAAATGCACAAGGCCGCCGCCCCACCATCCCCGCCGCTAGGAGACAGACATGGCAGATTTCGACACCGGCCTCGGCCGCAACACCGCCAATTACGCGGCCCTCACCCCCATCGATTTCATCGCGCGTGCCGCCGCCGTCTATGGCAAGCGCACCGCCATCATCCACGGCGCACTGCGCCAGGACTGGGACCAGACCTACCGCCGCACGCGCCGACTGGCCAGCGCCCTGCAAGGCCTGGGCGTGGGCAAGAACGACACCGTGGCAGCCATGCTGCCCAATACCCCGGCGATGGTGGAGGCGCACTTCGGCGTACCGATGGCCGGCGCCGTGCTCAACGCGCTCAACATCCGGCTCGACGCCGAATCCATCGTCTTCATGCTGCGCCATGGAGAAGCACGGGTACTGCTGATCGACAGCGAATTCGCCGCACTGGCACAGCAGTTGCGCACGCAATTGCCAGCCCTGAAGATCGTCGAAGTCTTTGATGAACTGGGCCCGCCACCGGTGGCGGGTGAACGCTTCGGCCACCTGGAGTACGAAGCCCTGCTGGCCAGCGGTGACGAACAGTTTGACTGGCAGATGCCGGCCGACGAATGGGATGCGATTGCCCTGAACTACACCTCCGGCACCACTGGCGACCCCAAGGGGGTGGTCTATCACCATCGTGGCGCGGCCTTGAATGCGGTGTCCAACATCCTCGAATGGGACCTGCCCAAGCACCCGGTCTACCTGTGGACGCTGCCGATGTTCCATTGCAATGGCTGGTGCTTCCCGTGGACGGTCGCCGCACGCGCGGGCGTGAACGTCTGCCTGCGCAAGTTCGATCCCAAACTGGTGTTCGACCTGATCGCCGAACATGGCATCACCCACTACTGCGCCGCGCCCATCGTCCATGCGGCGCTGGCCAATGCGCCCGAGGGCTGGCGCGCCGGCATCCGCGGTCCGGTCAAGGCGATGGTGGCCGGGGCACCGCCGCCAGCGGCCGTGCTGGCCAAGATGGAGGCCATGCAGTTCGAACTGACCCACGTCTATGGCCTGACCGAGGTCTACGGGCCGGCGGCGGTCTGCGCCGAGCAGGATGACTGGAGCGGCCTGTCGGTGGACCAGCGGGCGGTGTTGAAGTCGCGCCAGGGTGTGCGCTACCACCTGCAGAGTGGCGTGACGGTGCTCTCGCCGGACACCATGGAAGCAGTGGCCGCCGATGGCGAAGAGATCGGCGAGATCATGTTCCGCGGCAACATCTGCATGAAGGGCTATCTCAAGAACGACAAGGCCACGCAGGAAGCCTTCGCCGGCGGCTGGTTCCACACCGGCGACCTGGGCGTAATGAATGCCGACGGTTACATCAAGATCAAGGACCGCAGCAAGGACATCATCATCTCCGGGGGCGAGAACATCTCCAGCGTGGAAGTGGAAGACGTGCTCTACCGTCACCCGGCCGTACTGGCGGCTGCCGTGGTGGCACAGCCGGACGAGAAATGGGGCGAGACCCCCTGCGCCTTTGTCGAACTGAAGGAAGGTGCCGACATCGGCGCGGCCGAACTGGCTGAGTTCTGCCGTGGCCACCTGGCCGGCTTCAAGGTGCCCAAGGCGATTTACTTCGGGCCGTTGCCCAAGACCTCTACCGGCAAGATCCAGAAGTTCGAACTGCGCAAGCGGATGAAGTCGGACAGCGCCATCAACGTCTGAGGCGCGTCGGCACCTTCACTGAGGCTTGCATCAGGCCTTGCGCACGGCGATGTGGTACAGGCCCCACGGGCATTGGCCGAAGCGCTCCGGCAAGGGGCGCGCGGTCATCTCCGGGAAGCTGTCGGCATCATAGACGGCCCACAGCGGACCGAGCCCGCCCAGTGGAATCGGCTTGCCATCCAGGTGGGTGGCGACGATGAAGCGGTACTTGGCAATATCGGCTGCGGACACCAGCACCGCATAGCCATCCACGGCGCGCAGGGCGCAGTTCTGCAGCGCGGCGGGGGCGCCACAGACGCGCAGCACCTCCGACAACAAGGGACCGCGCAGGCTATGGCGACGGCGGTCGTATTCCAGCGTAGGGTGGATTTCCACCGAAGGCAGGGCCGACAGGGCGGCAAAGTCGAAGGTATAGGCCTTGTCGAAACTCAGTTTCTGCTTGGCCATCATCTGATCCAGCGCCGGATCAAGGGCGCCGCGATTGCTGTTGCCGATGTCGCCGGTGACGGTCAGCAACACCGGCCCGGACCCACCGGCCTTCTTGTCCGCAGCCAGCGCCGGCAGGGCGGCCGGTGCGGCCAGCAGGGTGGCGCCCAGGCGCATGAACTGGCGTTTTTGCATGATGGTCCCTTCCTTGGATGATGAATGTGGCCGATTGTAGGCACATAACGGCCCATGAACAACGGCCCGCTTCCATCCGGGAGCGGGCCGCGTCGTTTCAGGCGAATATCAGGCGAATATCAGGCGAGTACAGTGCTCAGTCACGCGGCGGGCGACCGCGCCAGTAACCGGCCAGCAGCGAACCCGACAGGTTGTGCCACACCGAGAACAACGCGCCCGGCAAGGCCGCCACCGGGGTGAAGTAAAGCTTGCCCAGCGCAGCTGCCAGACCGGAATTCTGCATCCCCACCTCGATGGCCAGGGTGCGGCATACCGCTTCGTCGAAGCCGAGCAGGCGACCACCCCAGTAGCCACCCAGCAAACCCAGGCCGTTGTGCAGGATCACGCCCACCAGCACCACCAGGCCCACCGAGGCGATGCTGGCCTGGCTACCGGCAACCACCGCCGAGATGATCAGCAGGATCGCCACCATCGACACCAGCGAGAGGTAGGGTTCGATGCGGCGGATCAGGTTGCCGGCAAACAGGTTCAGCACCAGGCCCACGGCGATGGGCACCACCACGATCTGCACGATGGAGATGAGCATGGCATGCGCGTCGAAGTGGATGGAAGCGTCCACATACAGCTCCGTCAGCAGCGGCGTGGCAAATACCGACACCAGCGCCGACAGCGTGGAAATGGTGACCGACAGCGCCACGTCACCGCGCGAGAGATAGATCATCACGTTGGAAGCGGTACCGGAGGCAACGCTACCCACCAGCACCATGCCGGCGGTCAGGTCTGGCGGCATGCGCAACACCTTGGCGATGACCCAGGCGGCCAGCGGCATGACCAGGTAGTGCAGGATGATGCCGGCAGCCACCGGCGCGGGGCGCTTGATGATGCGCTTGAAGTCGTCCACCGTCAGCGTCACGCCCATGGTCAGCATGATCAGGGTGAGGAGCTGGGTGATGTACTTGCCCAGGGGCGTGAAGGTCGGTGGCGAGAAATAGGCGGCGGCGGAAAGCAGCAGCGCCCACACGGGGAAGAGGCGGGTAATCGTGGCGAGCATGTCAGGGCGGATGAATGATGGATACAGTCCTGGGACCCGATGGCAAACGTAGCCCGGGGAGCCAGGTGGCGCGAATTTTTTTATCGGGTGCGCGGATGACGCGAACGAGGAAGGAGAGATCATCGCGCCCGGGATAGGACGGCGGCCTCTTCTCGACCGGGCGCCTGGTGGGCGCGAGGGCGTGATTCTACCCGCGCAGGGCGTTTTCTGCCCGCTCCCGGGCCATGGGAACCGCTCCTATGGGGATGGATCACACTTGAAGGTCAACATCACCTTGGGCGGCATCACCCCGATCACGCCATCGGAGCGCTCACTGCCGGTCACGCGTGCGCGGCGCCCGCGCTGGCGACACCAGTCGTCGGCCTGCTGCAGGCCCTGGATGGCCACGCCCTCGTTGCCGTGCCAGCGCGAACTGGCCACCAGCAGATAGGTGTCCTTGTCGATCTGCGTGACCGGTTGCGAACTGGCGCAAGCACCCAGCAGCAGACAGATGGTCAGCACCTGGCGCGTCTTCATTGACGTTCCCCCCGAGGATTCCTGTGATGCTGGGATGGTAGCCATCGGCACGGGCCACGTCATGCATCCCTACAACTCTTTACACGCCATCCCTCCCGGCGAAAAAAACGCCGCTGACGTCAGCGACGTCCAGCGGCGTTTCCCGGGTACGGGTCGATCAGCGAGCGATCAGCGCGTGACCGGCTTGTAGCGGATGCGCTTGGGCTTGGCGGCTTCTTCGCCCAGACGCTTCTTCTTGTCGGCTTCGTATTCCTGATAGTTACCGTCGAAGAAGGTGACCTGCGAATCACCCTCGAAGGCGATGATGTGGGTCGCGATACGGTCCAGGAACCAGCGATCGTGGGAGATCACCAACACAGTGCCGGCGAATTCCAGCAGCGCGTCTTCCAGGGCACGCAGGGTTTCCACGTCGAGGTCGTTGGACGGTTCGTCCAGCAGCAGGACGTTGCCGCCCTGCAGCAGGGTCTTGGCCAGATGCAGGCGACCGCGTTCACCACCGGAGAGGTTGCCGACCACCTTCTGCTGGTCGCCACCCTTGAAGTTGAAGCGGCCCAGGTAGGCACGCGAGGGCATTTCGAAGCGGCCCACGGTGAGGATGTCGGCACCGCCGGAAACGTCCTCGAAGACCGTCTTCTTGTTGCCCAGGTCTTCACGCGACTGGTCCACCAGCGACACCTTGACGGTGGGGCCGAGCACCAGTTCGCCGCTGTCCGGCGTTTCGCGACCGGCCAGCATGCGGAACAGGGTGGACTTACCGGCGCCGTTGGGGCCGATGATACCGACGATGGCACCGGCCGGAATCTTGAAGTTCAGGTCATCGATCAGCAGGCGGTCGCCATAGCCCTTGCTGACGTTCTTGAACTCGATGACTTCATTGCCCAGGCGCTCGGCCACGGGAATGAAGATTTCCTGGGTCTCGTTGCGCTTCTGGTATTCGTATTCGGACAGTTCATTGAAGCGGGCCAGACGCGCCTTGCTCTTGGCCTGACGACCCTTGGGGTTCTGGCGTACCCATTCCAGTTCCTTGGCGATGGTCTTCTGACGCGCCGATTCGCTGGCTTCTTCCTGCTTCAGGCGGGCTTCCTTCTGTTCCAGCCAGGAGCTGTAGTTGCCCTTCCAGGGGATGCCGTGGCCACGGTCCAGTTCCAGGATCCATTCGGCGGCGTTGTCGAGGAAGTAGCGATCGTGGGTGATGGCCACCACGGTGCCGGGGAATCGCTGCAGGAACTGCTCCAGCCAGTCCACCGATTCGGCGTCCAGGTGGTTGGTGGGCTCGTCCAGCAGCAGCATGTCGGGCTTGGAGAGCAGCAGCTTGCACAGTGCCACGCGGCGCTTTTCACCACCGGAGAGCACGCCGATCTTGGCGTCCCAGGGCGGCAGGCGCAGCGCGTCGGCGGCCATTTCGAGCTGCTGGTTGAGGCTGTTGCCGTCGGCGGCGGCGATGATGGCTTCCAGGCGCGCCTGCTCGGTGGCCAGGGCATCGAAGTCGGCGTCTTCCTCGGCATAGGCGGCGTAGACGGCGTCCAGCTTGGCCTGGGCTTCGAAGACTTCGCCCAGGGCGCTTTCGACTTCCTGGCGCACGGTCTTCTCGGCGTCGAGTTGCGGTTCCTGCGGCAGGTAGCCGATGTTCAGGTTGGGCATCGGGATGGCTTCACCCTCGATTTCCTTGTCGATGCCGGCCATGATCTTGAGCAGGGTCGATTTGCCCGAGCCGTTCAGGCCGAGCACGCCGATCTTGGCGCCGGGGAAGAAGGACAGCGAGATGTCCTTGAGGATCTGCCGCTTCGGCGGCACGATCTTGCCGACGCGGTTCATGGTAAAGACGTATTGGGCCATGGTATGAGTTGCCAGTAAGAGGGAAACGATGAGCCGGTGCTCAGGCGCTGCCGGCGCCGGGCTCGGTCGAGCTTTGCGCGCGGGAGCGCATGTAGCGCCACAAGCCTTCGGCGGAGTATACCGCGAGCGCCGCCCAGATCACGCAAAAGCCGATGGCGCGGGCGCCGGTGAAGGGTTCGCCGTAGATCAGCACGCCGCCCAGCAACTGAATGGTGGGCGAGATGTACTGCATCAGGCCCAGCATGGACAGCGGGATGCGGCGCGCGCCATGGGCAAACAGCAGCAGCGGTACCACCGTGATGGGGCCGGACAGCATCAGCAGGACCTGGGCGCTGGTAGAGGCATGGGTAAAGGCATTGCTGCCGCGCACGGCATCGATGCCCAGCAACAGCAGCACCAGCGGCAGCATCAGCAGGGTTTCCAGCGACAGGCCTTCCAGCGGGCCCAGGTGGGCGGTCTTGCGCAGCAGGCCATAGAAGGCGAAGGACAGCGCGATCAGCAGCGAAATCCAGGGCAGCTTGCCGTTGGCGAAGGTCAGCCACAGCACCGCACCCAGCGCCAGCAGGACCGAGAGCCATTGCAGCGGACGCATGCGCTCCTTGAGGATCAGGTAGCCCATGAAGACGCTCATCAGGGGGCTCATGAAGTAGCCCAGGCTGGTATCGACGATGCGCCCGGCATTCACCGCCCAGACATACAGGGTCCAGTTGCCGCTCAGCAGCAGTGCCGAGAGCAGGCAACCGGCCACCACCCTGGGCTGACGCGCCACCTCCCCCAGCCAGCGCCACTGGCGCCGCCAGGCCAGCACACCCGCCAGGAACACGCAGGACCAGAACAGGCGCTGCACCACGATATCGAAGGAAGCAACCTCCTTCAACAACTTGAAGTAAAGCGGGAACAGGCCCCACAGGACGGAGGCGGCGACTGCGTGCAGCATGACGGTGACAGGAAAAAAGGAAGGCAGCCGCGACCAGCGCACATGACTACCAGGCGCAAGACTGATCGGGGCTGTGACAATCCGTCATTATTGCAGGATTCGCCTGGGGCGGCTTGCCCAGGCTCAACATGAGCCGCGTCAGCCGCGTCAGCCGCATCAGCCCAACCGCACTTCCACGCGCGTGTCCATGGCCATGACCTGGCAATCCTCGCTGGCCGCTGCGCGCTCGATCACCAGCACGTCGGCTGCGCCCACCGTGATCAGGGGGTGATGCCAGACGCCGCGCCGCAGCGTCACGCCCTGGCCGGGCTCGATCATGAAGGCGACGATGGCTGCCTCGTCGGGGGTGTCGCCACTGCCGGCCAACACCGCCAGGCAGCGACTGGCCCCCAGCGGGATGAAGCTCTGGCTGCCCAGGCAATGGCGCTCGAAGGCGCGCAGGGCATAGGGCGCCCGGTGGGTCTGCGCGTCGGTGCGGAACAGGGCCACGCAGGCGCGCCCGTCCTGCTCCTCTACATCCAGCCGGGCCACGTCATCGAAACGTTGGGTGGTGCCGAAGTTGATCTCACGCCCGGCCTCGCCCGGCGCGATCAGGTCGCCGTAGGGCGCAAAGGCCAGTGCCGTCAGCGGCTGCGCCAGCACCACCCGCGGCGTGGGCTCAGGCGCACTCATGCATCAGTCTCGCGGCATAGCGGATCAGGGAACGGTCGCTGCCGACCGGTGCGATCAGCGAGAATCCGAAGGGTGCGCCATCCAGGCGCATCAGCGGCAAGGATATCTGCGGGCAGCCCGACAGCCCGGCCAGGCAGAGCATGCGCACGGCCTGGTTGCGATAGTTTTCCAGGGACTGTTCGGAGTCGGTCAGCAGTGGCGCCACATCCGGCGCGCTGGGCAACAGCAGCACGCCATCCTGGCCCAGCAGGCGCTGGAAGACTTCGCGGAAGCCGGCGCGCACTGCACTATGCTGCTGCATCTGCTGCGGCGTGATGGTGGCCGACCAGGAGAAACGCTCGGCCACGCCCGGGCCGAGCTGGAAATCATGACGACGGATCTGCTCGCCATGGGCCTGCCAGGCTTCATAGCCCTGGATGTGGCGGAAGGCCCAGTACAGGGTATCGAAGGAAGGCGCCGCGGTCTTCACCGGTTGCGGGGTGCCGATTACGCCAGCCAGACGATCCAGCGTGTGCGAGAACACCTCCTGCACACGGGGCTCCAGCAGGGCCAGCACGTCTGCCGCCACCATGGTGCGTGGCTGCTCGGGCAGGGGCGCACTATCACGGCCCAGCAAGACCTCGCCGGCGCGGCTGAACACCCCCATGTCGCGGGCGAACCAGCCGCAGGTGTCGAAACTGCTGGCCAGGTCCATGACCCCGGCCAGCGATACGCGCCCATGCGTGGGACGCAAGCCGATCAGGCCGCAATGGCTGGCCGGCACGCGCACCGAACCGCCGGTATCGGTCCCCAGTGCCAGATCGGCCAGGTCGTTGGAGACCGCCGAGGCCGAACCGGAACTGGAGCCACCGGGAATGCGATCGGGTGCACCGCCGTTGCGCGGCGTGCCGAAGTGGGCGTTCTTGCCATTCATGGAGAAGGCCAGTTCATCGGTATAGACCTTGCCCACGAAATGGGCGCCGGCCTGCAGCAGTGCCTGCACTGCCGGCGCCGAAGAAGACTTGATGCCGGACATGGCCAGCATGTGCGGATTGCCGCAACCGGTGGGGTAGCCGGCCACATCGAAGATATCCTTCACGGCCAGGCGGACCCCGGCCAGCGGGCCGGCAGCGGCATTCTCCAGCGGCACGGGAGGATAGGGGACGAAACAGCGGGCGGAGACAGCAGCAGCGGCGTGGGCATCGGCGGTCATGCAAAGGTCCTTGTCAGGTCAGAGTGTTCGGGATAGTCGGGATGGTCGGGATGCAGGGCAGGCAGTAGCCGGCACTCAGTCGGCGAACTGTAGTTCCTGCGCACGCAGACAGCGTACCGCATGCTGCGCATCCAGTTTCAGCTCGGGGGGTTGCTGGTTCAGGCAATCCGGTCGGGCATGCGCGCAGCGTTCGGCGAAGGCACAGCCGGGCGGGAGATTGGCGAGATCCGGCGGCGCACCGGGAATGGTCTGCAGGCGCTGGCCCTTCTGCATGGCGCCATGACTGCGGCTTTGCAGCAGCGACATGGTGTAGGGATGGCGCGGCTGGGTCAGCAGCCGGGCGGCAGGTCCCTGTTCGACAATGCGACCGGCGTACATCACGGCGATGCGGTCGGCCACCTCGACGGCGGCGCCGATATCGTGCGTGACGAAGATGATCGACAAACCCAGCTCGCGCTGCAGTTCACGCAGCAACAGCAGGATCTGGATCTGCACCGTGGCATCCAGTGCGGTGGTGGGTTCATCGGCCAGCAAGACCTTGGGCGAGCACGACAGGGCCAGTGCGATCATGGCGCGCTGGCGCATGCCGCCCGACATCTCGTGCGGATAGGCATCCAGGCGGCGCTCCGGGCTGGGGATGCGCACCTTTTCGAACAGCGCCAGCGCCTGGGCGCGGGCCTCGGTCGCCGAGACCTTGCGATGGCGGCGGATGGTCTCGACGATCTGGGCGCCCACGGTATAGACCGGGTCCAGCGCCAGCAGGGGCTCCTGGAAGATCATGGCGACCGCATCGCCGCGCAGGGCCGAGAGTTCGCGCCCGTTCATGGCCAGCACGTCGCGGCCATCGACTTCCAGCCGGCCCTCGATGCGGGTGCGCGCTTCGGGATGCAGGCGCATGATGGAGCGCAGCGTGACACTCTTGCCCGAACCGGATTCGCCGATCAGCGCCACCACCTCGCCCTCGGCCAGTTCCAGGTCCACGCCGCTGACGGCGCGGATGGTCTTGCCGGGCGCCTTGAAGGTCACGCGCAGATCCTGCAGGCGCACCATGGATTGCTTGCCTTGTTCAGCCATGTTGGGGCTCCTCGATGATCATGCCGGCCTCGAAGGCGGTGGCGTCGTAACCACCGCCCGCTTCATAGCGCAGACAGGCCACGCCATGCCCGGGCGTCGCCTCGACGAAACTGGGGGCGCGCTGCTTGCAGACTTCCTGCGCGAACTGGCAGCGCGTATGGAAGCGGCAGCCGGAGGGCGGGTTGATGGGATTGGGCGGATCGCCCGCCAGCGGGGCTTCCTCGGTGCGGCGGGCAGGGTCCATGCTGGGCATGGACCGCAGCAGCGCCCGTGTGTAGGGATGGCGGGGCGCGTCGAACACCTGTTCGGCCGGACCGACCTCGACCACCTGGCCCAAGTACATGACCAGCACGCGGTCGGAGATGAAGCGCACCACGTTCAGGTCGTGGCTGATGAAGAGATAGGTCAGGCCGAACTCCTGCTTCAGGTCCAGCAGCAGGTTCAGCACCTGGGCCTCGACCGACTTGTCCAGGGCCGACACGGCTTCGTCCAGGATCACCAGGCGTGGTTCCAGGGCCAGGGCGCGGGCGATATTGACACGCTGGCGCTGGCCACCGGAGAGTTCGTGCGGATAACGTCCGGCGAAACGCTCCGGCTGCAGGCCCACACGCGCCAGCAGGCTGCGGGCGCGGGCGATGGCCTGGCGTGCCGGCAGGCCGTGCACGGTGGGCGCGAAGGCAATCGAATCCTCGATGGTCATGCGCGGGTTGAGCGAGGAATAACTGTCCTGGAACACCATCTGTGCCTGGCGCCGGAACTGGCGCAGGGGCAAGGCGCGCGAACCGACGGTCTGGCCGTCGAACACCAGCTCGCCGCTGTCCTGCTGGATCAGCTGCATCAGCACGCGGGCGGTGGTGGACTTGCCGCAGCCGGACTCGCCGACCACCCCCAGGGTTTCTCCCTTCAGGATGTCGAAGCTCACGCCATCGACGGCGCGCACGGCATTGGCCGGCCCCCGCTGGAAGGGCAGGCCCTGCTGCTTGAGCGGGAAGTGCTTGAGCAGCGCGCGCACGCCCAGCAGCGGCTGGCGCGGGCCGCCGATGTCTTGCTTGTCCTCGCTCAGGAGATGGGCAGTCAGGCTCATTGTTTGACCTCCATGGCCGAACGCAGGCCGTCGGACAACAGGTTGAAGGAAATCGACGTCACGAAGATGAAGGCACCCGGCAAGGCCGCCACCCAGGGCTGGGTATAGATGGCAGTGCGCAGGGTGTTCAACATCAGGCCCCATTCGGGCTCGGGCGGCTTCACGCCCAGGCCGAGGAAGGACAGGCCCGACGCCAGGATCATCGACACCGAGATCAGGCTGGTGGAATACACGAAGATCGGTCCCAGCACATTGCCCAGCACATGCGCCCGCACGATGGTGAAGGCGCCGGCCCCGGAGGCGCGTGCGGCATCGACATAGTCGCTGCGCCGCACCTGGGTGGTGACGCTCTCGGCGATGCGGGCGATCTGCGGCACGAAGACGATGGTCAGCGAGGTGAGCGCGTTGAAGATGCCTGCACCCAGGGCGCCGGACAGCGCGATGGCCAGCAGCACCGAGGGAAAGGCGTAGAGGATGTCGATGCTGCGCATGATGGCGGTATTGGTGAAGCCGCCCGCATAACCGGCCAGGATGCCCAGGGCGCTGCCGATCACGAAGGCCAGCAGCACCGGCGTGATCCCCATGAACAGCGACAGTCGCCCGCCCAGCAACAGGCGCGAGAACAGGTCACGTCCCAGTTCGTCGGTCCCCAGCAGGTGGCCGGCGGTACCGATGGGTTTCAGGCGCGCAAACATCGAGGTGGCGAAGGGATCACTGGGCATCACCCAGGGTGCGGCGACGGCGGCGAAGATCAGCAGCAGCAGGATGCCGGCGGCGATCATGGCACCGGGGTTGCGCACCAGGCGTGCGGCGACGTTGGCCCAGTGGCCGCGCGAGCGCCGCAGGGTAGCGCCCTGCGCATCGGCAGTGTCGAGGGCGGAGACGGGAGTGGTGAGATTCATGTCAGGCTCGCTCGATACGGGGGTCGAAGATGGTTTGCAGGATATCCACCAGCAGGTTCAACGCGACGAAGAACAGGGCCAGCACCAGGATGCTTCCCTGCAGCAGCGGCAGGTCGCGCTGGAAGATCGCCTGGTTCAGCAGGAAGCCGGTGCCTGGCCAGGAAAACACGGTCTCGATCAGGATCGAGCCACCCAGCAGGTAACCCAGCTGCAGGCCCATCACAGCCAGCGCGGTGGGGGCGGCGTTCTTGACCACATGGCGCAGCACACCGGCGTCGGACAGGCCGCGCGCCTTCAGGCCAACCACGAACTCCTGCGACAGGATGTCGGCCACCAGCGCCCGCACGGTGCGGGCGATGATGCCCATGGGGATGAAGGACATAGTGACGGCCGGCATGATCAGGTACTTCATGTGTTCCAGGTCCCACACCCACGCGCCAGAACCATCGGGCCCGGCCCCGGTGGCGGGCAGCCACATCAGCTTGGACGAGAACACGATCACCAGCACCATGCCCAGCCAGTAGTGCGGGACCGAGACGCCCACCACCGAGATGAAGGAAGCCAGCCGGTCGATCCAGGAATTGCGGAAGTAGCCCGCCACGAAACCGAACAGCGAGCCGAAGACGAAACCGATCAGGGTGGCCACGGCGGCCAGCATGAAGGTATTGCCGACCGCCTTGAACACTTCGGCGGCCACCGGCCGGCCGGTGGCGATCGAGCTGCCCAGGTCGCCATGCAGGGCGCGCCAGACCCAGCTCAGGAACTGCTCGGGATAGCTGCGGTTGAAGCCGTAGAGTTCCATCAACTGCTTTTGCAGGTCAGCCGAGGCATCCGGCGGCAGGATTGAGACCAGCGGATCACCCGGTGCGATATGGACCAGCATGAAACAGAGAAAGGCCACGCCCAGCATGATGGGCAGGGCGTAGAGGGTGCGTCGTATGAGGTAGGCGATCATGGCGGTTCCGGCGACGGGTCGGGATCAGCGGCACCAGCGCCGCAAACAGGGCAAGACAAGGGATGGTGCAGAAAACGTCAAGGTGCAAAAAACGTCAAAGTACGGGAAGCGTCAGCGGCGCCGGGTCGTGCAGGGTGGCGCCGCTGACGCGGTTCAGTCTCAGTCCATGCTCATGGTGGCGATATCGATGAACCAGCTTTGCGGCTGGACCACGCCCTTGACCTTGGCGGCGATGGCACGCGGACCGGTGTCGTGGGCCACCCAGACGAAGGGCGCCTCATCCACGATCTTGGCGTGCAACTGGGCCAGCAATGCATCACGTTGCTTGGGATCGAAGGTGGTGCGGGCCTTGGCGATCAGGGCGTCCACCTCCGGGTTGCTGTAGAAGCCCCAGTTGTTGGAGGTCGGCGGCGCAGCCTTGGTATCGACGAAACGCACCATGGCAAAGAACGGGTCCATCGAGGCGAAGCTGACGTTGATCGCATTGGCACCGTGCGCGCTCGGGTCCTTGGCGCCGATGCGCCAGTTGGTATAGAGCGTGTTCCACTCGATGACGTCGAACTGCACATCGAAGAAGCAATCCTTCAGGTTCTGCTGCATGAACTCGTTCATCGGCAGCGGTTGCATCTGACCCGAGCCGGAGGCCGAGATCTGCACCTTCACCGTCAGCGGCTTGGACGCCGAGTAGCCGGCTTCGCTCATGAGTTTCTTGCCGGCGGCAGGGTCGTACTTGATCTGGAAGCTGGGGTTGCCACGCCATGGGTGGCCGGGTTCCACGGTACCGGTAGCTTCACCCATGAGACCGCCCAGCAGCTGCTTCATGGCAGGACGGTTCACGCACAGGTTGGCGGCATGGCGCACGCGCTTGTCCAGCCAGGGCGAACCGGGGACGAAGGAGAGTTGCCACGGCCACACGTGCGGCTGCGGATTGGAATAGATCTTGAAGCCACGTGCCTTGATGGCGTCCAGCGCGTCAGGCGCCGGGGCCTCGATCCAGTCCACCTGGCCCGACATCAGGGCGGCGGTGCGCGAGTTGGCCTCGGGCAGCGGCAGCATCACCACGCGATCGATCTTGGGGCGGCGCGCCGGGTCCCAGTAGCCGTCATTCTTGACCACTTCCAGGCGCTCGCGCGGGACGAACTTGGCCATGCGGAACGGGCCGGTGCCGGACGCGTCAGCGGCGAAAGCGGCCCAGGCCTGCTTGGAGCGCTCGGCCTTGTCGGTCACCGAGGCCGGCACGGCGGCCAGCTTCTTGTCCCACTGCGCAGGCGAGGCCATGAACAGGTTGGTCAGGTTGATCGGCAGGAAGGAATCGGGCTCGGAGGTGGTCAGTTCCACGGTCAGATCGTCGATCTTCTTGGCGCCGCGCAGGGTGGGCATGCGCGAGGCAGTCACGCCGACCTGGCTGGGGTCGAACTGGGCGGCGTTCTTGTCCAGCACCTTGTTGACGTTCCAGACCACGGCATCGGCATTGAAGGCCGAACCGTCATGGAATTTCACGCCGGGACGCAGCTTGAAGATCCACTTGGTCTTGTCCTTGGCATCGACCTGCCACGACAGGGCCAGGTCGGGAATCAGTTCACTGGCCTTGTCGGCCTTGGACAGGTCCCATTGCGTCAGGCCGTCATACATGGGGATGCCGGTGAAACGGTTGCCCTCGAAGCCCTGGTCGGGCTGGCCCAGCGTGCGCGGGATGTCGCCGGCGGTCATGGCGATGCGCAACACCTTTTCGGCGTGGGCGGGCAAGGCAGCCAGACTGGCAAAGGTACCGAAGGCCAGGGTACAGGCCAGCGTCAGGGTAGCGGTCTTGGGAAATTTCATGGCAGTGCTTTCCTTGTTGAGGGACGACGATGGAAACGACAGATGAAACGCAAAGGACTTGATGGCGACCTTGCCAGGTGAGTGCGGTTGGCCGACATCAGGGCGGGGAAAAACCGAGACCGACCCGCTCGGCGGCATTGGCGATGTGTTCCTGCATGGCGCGGCGCGCACCCTCGATGTCGCCTGCCGAGATGGCCGCGGCGATGACGCGGTGCTCAACGGCGGGCGCCCAGATGCGTTCGCGATCGGCAAATGGCACGCGCAGGCTGTGGCTGATGGGACGTTCGAACTGGCGCACCACCTGGACAAAGGCGGGGTTGCCGGAGAGTTCGGCGACCAGTTGATGGAATTCCAGGTCGGCATGCGAAGCGCTGACCAGATCAAGATTCTTGAGCGCATCCTCGAAGCGGGCCTGGATGCCCCACAGGCGCGGCGTGGCATGGGCGGTGATGTGGCGCGCGGCCAGCGCGGCGGCCGCCGATTCGAGGACATGGCGCAGCTGGAACACGGCCGCCAGATCCAGTTCGGGGGCGCTGCTGTCTTCCTCGCCCACGGAGGGTAGCGGCGGTGCGATGCGACCATCCTGGCGCTCGGTGACCAGGGTGCCCTTGCCAGGCACGGAGCGGATGAAGCCCAGCGCTTCCAGCATCGACAGGGCCTCACGCAGGGACGCGCGGCTGATGCCCATCGACTCGGCCAGCTCGCGCTGGCTGGGCAGCATCTCACCGGCGGCATAGGTGCCGCTGAGAATCTGGCGCTGCAAGGTCTGTGCTGCGATATTGGGCATGCTCATGGTGGCGTCCTCGGATTGGCCTGACTGGTCAGACCGCGAAGACCTCTACAGCAACGAGCGTGCCACCTTCCCCCACGCAAGCCGCAAAGCCTTGTGCAACAAGGCCTTGGCATGCATGCAGGGAAACCGCACGAGGGCCGGCGTGCCATGCACCATGAGCGCTATTGATGCAGTGACGCACCTCATGCGTGAGGTGCCATCCCAGAAATCGGGCAGGCCGCGCCCAAAAAAGACCCGGCGCATGGCCGGGTCGCATGAGTACTACCAGCAGGATCGTGACCTTACTGGACTGCCGGTGTCACCGGCTCATGCTTGGCCACCAGGTGATACAGCAGGAAGGCGGCGATACCGCAGATGGCCATCACCGAGACCAGCGGCAAGGCGGTGCCGTCATGCCACAGGCTCATCACCACGCCGGACAACACCCCCATACCGAATTGCAGGGTCCCCATCAGCGCGGCCGCCGTGCCGGCCTGACGGCCCTGGTGCTTCAGTGCGATGGCGGTGGCGTTGGGGCCGGTGAAGCCGTAGGCGGTGAGGAAACCGAAGAAGCCGAACAGCAGCAGCGGCAGGCTTTCAAGACCCGCCAGCACCATCAGTACCACCAGCAGGGAGAGGCCGGCCGGCACCCACAGCACCTTGCCCAGCACGCGCTCGGCCGAGCGCTTGACCACCAGCCGTGCATTGATCTGCGAGGCAGCAATCAGGCCAATGGCATTGGAGGCAAACACGAAGCCGAAGTATTGCGGCTTGATGCCGTGCAATTCGATCACCACGAATGGGCCGCCGGCGATGTAGGCAAACATGCCGGCCTGCACCAAGCCACCGCACAGCACATAGGACATGAACTGGCGATGCCGCAGCAGGCCCCAGTACTGGCGCAGCGTGCGTCCCAGGTGCAACGGTTCGGCCCGGGTGACATCCACGGTTTCGGTCAGGTATTTGCGTGTACCTGCCATGCACAGCAGCCCGAAGATGGTCAGTACCACGAAGATGCCGCGCCAGCTGGCGAAGACCAGCATCAGGCCACCGATGAAGGGAGCGAGGATGGGCGCCAGGCCAAACACCAGCATCAGCATCGAGAAGGCCTTGGCCGATCCTTCCGCGCCCATGCGGTCGCGCACCATGGCCCGCGGGATCACCATGCCGGCACTGCCGCCCAGGCCCTGGAACAGGCGCAGCACGATCAGGGTCTCGATGTTCTGGGCGAAGATGCACAGCAGCGAACAGACGAAGTACAGCGCGATACCGAAGAACAGCGGCGGCTTGCGCCCGAAGCGGTCCGACAACGGGCCATAGAACATCTGGCCCACCGCCAGGCCGATCAGGAAGGAGGCCAGGGTGAGCTGCACCAGATTGGTCCCCACACCCAGGTCCTGGGCGATGGCGGTGAAGCTGGGCAGGTACATGTCGATGGCCAGAGCGCCCATGGCCGTGAGCGCGGCCAGGACTGCCAGCCATGGAGGAAATTTGCCCGTCGAGAGCGATTGATCGTTGTTGTGCATGTGGAATTGTCGAGGCAGCCGCATTGCGCGCGAAGGCGTGGATCATACGAAGTGAACCGCTGCGGCCTGATGGCGTGAGGGCCGTATTATAAAGTGCCGGCCTGCTTCCATCAGCGGACTGCATCAAGTAATGCGAGCTTGCCGCCAAGAAAAAACTGAGCCCGGACAATAAAATCAAACAGCGCTCGTGCAGGTTCGCACAAAAGCTGGCACACTCGTTCGCATCGTTTTCAGATCACGGGACTCCATGCAAGGAGCGGCAGGTAGGCGCAGTACGAGCCACACGCCGACGATACGGTGCGGCACGTTGCTGTAGAACAAAAAAGATCTTTGCCGCAGGGGAAATCAATGCGTGGCCGATTTACGCCATCAACTACACGCGCGCCCGTCGGGAGCCATCGATCAGGCGGCTGGCCGGCGGACTTGACAGGACAGACCCTCGCCGGCCTCAAGCTCGTCATTGCCGGGGTGGCTGCCGCATTGCTGCTGGCCGCTTGCGGAGGCGGCGATGATGGCGCTGCCGAGCCGGCGTCCAGCCAGGCGGTCGATCGCGCCGAGTCGTCCGGACCGCTGGTGCTGACGGCACTGGTGTGGGCGCCGGACTGGTCGGAGGAAATGCATCGGGTGGCCGATGCATTTGTCCGCGATCATCCCGATGTGCGCATCGACTTGCAGTTCATGATCGGCAATTCCGTCGAGGAAAACCTCAAGCCCCGTGCCGCCACCGACAGCCTGCCCGACATCATCTCCGTCAACGCCAGCCCCTACACCGCCGAGCTGGCCGATCAGGGCATGCTGGCCGACCTCGGGCAGACACATGCCTGGAACAATCTGCTGGACATCCTGCAACGCGAGTGGACGGCCCCGGGCGGGCGCCGCTACGGCATCCCCTCGGGTATCGCCACCACGCTGATCTACTACAACCGCGACATGTTCGAGCGCGCCGGCATCACGGCGCCGCCAACCGACTTCGAGGCCTTCCTGGCGACTGGCGCAGCGCTGCGAAAGGCCGGCTTCACGCCCCTGGCCCTGTCGGGCGCCTTCCCCAACATGTTGGGCAATGGACCGTTCAGCTATGGCTTTGCCAATGCCGTTGCGGCCAATGTCCCGGACTGGCGCGCCCGTATCGCCGATGGCAGCTTGCAGCTGGACAACCCGCAGGGCATTTCCATCTTCAGTCGCCTGCGTACGCTGGTGGAGCAGAAGATGGTCCAGGCCGACTGCCTGCGCGCCGGATACGATGCCACCCTGAACCAGTTTGCCGAGGGCCGTGTGGCGATGACCTTCCAGGGAACCTGGGCGGCAGGCGTGCTGATGCATGGGCGCGGGATGCGGGTGGGCGTCTTCCTGCCTCCGTGGAACGACAAGGGCCAGCCCATCAGGCCGGTCATCGGCAGCGAGACCGGTTTTGCCGTGGCCCAGGGCAGCAGCGCGCGGCACCGGGAAGTCGCGGCGCAGTTCCTGGATTTCCTGTATGGCCCGGGCATGAGCATCTGGCAGGGCAAGCGCCAGAACATCCCGCCCTTCCGCGTGATCGCAGGCGACGTCAAGGGCGACCGGGCGCTGTTTGCGCTGGTGGACGAGATGACACGCGATGCGGCGCGCACCAATGCGCCCGGTCTGTACTACTCGCTGTTGCCGGTCAATACCATCGAGGTCTTGCACAAGCAGCTGCAGGCAGTCCTGGCGGGCAGCACCATGCCGGCGCAGGCCGCGCGTGCAGTACAGGATTCCATCGCCGAACAGGCCGGCCTGGCGGGCAAGTGAGGCGGGAGACAGGATATGTTCCATGCATAGACGGCTAGACTTCCTCTCCCTGGGTTTCCTGCGCAGGATCGAGATCCGCTATCGGCTGATCAATTCCTTCATCCTGGTGTCGCTGGTGCCGCTGTTGATCTCGGGGCTGCTGGCCTACCGTGAGACCAGCCGCGCGACCCAGGACAAGGTGCGCGCCTACTCGGTGCAGGTAGCCCGGCAGATTTCACAGAACCTGCTGCTGCGCATGGAAAAGATCGAGGACACCAGCGAGGAACTGGCGCTCTCGGACAAGCTGCAACGACTGCTGGGCGATTATTACAGCGGCCATGAGGCCGCCAGTGCGGCGGCCCGCAGCGGCGTAGCTCGGGTGCTGCTCGATACCTATGGGGCCTTGCCTGACGTCAACCAGAAATACCTGCTGGACCGGCGGCGCCAGGTCATCGATCCGCAGATCTTCGCGCCGCTGGCCGGCAGCATCAGCCGCGTGGCCGAAGAGGCCCCCGACCTGGGTGGGCGCGCCTGGTGGACGCTCTATCACGCCGGCCACGGCCAGAAGAGCGTGGCCATGCTGCGTGAGATCCGCTTTACCGGCAACAACCGTCCGGCCGGCTATCTGTTCGTGGGAGTGAGGCCGAGCTATTTCTTCAGCATCTTCGAGGGCGTGGAACTGGGCTATGACTCCAGCATCTTCATCGTCGACGCCAGCGATGGCACGGTGGTGGTGCAGGGGCGCGACGGCAGCGCCAGCACCGCCGATCCGGCCTTGCTGAGCGGCATCTCGGAAAGCCTGTCGCAACGGCGCACCAGCGACTTCATCGCCTATACCGGGCTGGACAAGACACGCTACTACGCCGCCATCGCCAAGCTGCCACACTCGTCGTGGTGGGTGGTCAGTACCACGCCCAGCGACAAGCTCAACGCCGACACCCGTTCGGTACGCGACAAGATCATCGCCATCGGCCTGGGCTGCTTTGCGGTCTCGCTGCTGCTCTCGGCGCTGATCGCGCGCAGCATCAGCGTACCGCTGCAGCGGCTGGTCGGTGCCATGAAGGAAGCCGGCAGCGGCGATACCACGGTGCGGGTGGCGCAGGAAGGGGGCGACGAGATCGCCGTGCTCTCGCGCAAGTTCAATGAGATGGCCGGCAAGCTGCAACAGAACAAGGAAGAACTGGAACAGCAGGTGGCGCTGCGCACGCACGAGCTGGAGCGCGCCAACCGCAAGCTGGAAGCGCTCTCGGCCACCGATGGGCTGACCGGCGTGGCCAATCGGCGACGCTTCGACGAGGTGCTGGTCAATGAGCTGCGGCGCTCGGTGCGCTCCGGTCATCCGCTGGCCTTGCTGATGCTGGACGTGGATTACTTCAAGAAATACAACGACCGTTATGGCCATGTGGCCGGCGACGAATGCCTGCGCATCGTGGCGCGGGTGCTGCAGAAGAGTTCACGCCGGGCGACCGATCTGGTGGCCCGCTACGGTGGCGAGGAGTTCAGCGTCATCATCGCCGAGAGCGATACCGCGCATGCCCTGCAGCAGGCCGAGAACATCTGCCAGGCCATCTTCGAACTGAAGCTGCCGCATGCCGATTCGCCCTCCGGCTACATCACCGCCAGCATCGGCGTGGCCGCCCTGCAGGCCGACGACAGCACCACCGCCGAGCAGGTGGTACGCATTGCCGACCAGGCGCTGTATCACGCCAAATACCAGGGCCGCAACCGGGTGGTGCTGGGCAGCGATGCCACGCGCAACCTGTGATTCCGGCGCCTGCCTGCTGACAAAGCGCTGACGATGGAAGTCGCTTTGTAAAGTTTGATAAAGCGCGGCTGTTCCGCCCTGAACCATTGACCGTGCGCTGCATCATACCGCTATGCCAACCCGTCACCCTTGAGAGAGGTATAGCAGATGAACCCGAGTCGCCAAGAAAAAAAACACTGGACCATTGAAGACATCGACCTGAACCGCATTGACCTGGAGCGCGTACGCCACGATGAAGACCTGTTCTATCTGGTCGCCTGTGCCTCCTTCGTGGAAAGCGGTTCGGACCTTTACACGCACAACCTGGTGGAATACTACAAGGGCGATGCCGAGGTCGAGAGCTGGCTGCGCGAACAATGGGAAAAGGAAGAACTGCAACACGGCGCGGCGCTGCGCGCCTATGTCGAACACGTCTGGCCGGAGTTCGACTGGCAGCGTGCCTATCAAAGCTTCCTCGACGAGTATTCCGGTTACTGCAAGGTCGAGCTGCTCGAACCCACCCGCGCCCAGGAGCTGGCGGCGCGCTGCGTGGTCGAGACCGGGACCTCCACCTACTACCGCGCCCTGGCGCGTGCCACGGACGAGCCGGTGCTCAAGCACCTGGCGGGCCTGATCGCCACTGACGAGGTCAACCACTACAAGCACTTCTACCAGTACTTCCGCCGTTACCGCCGCCAGGAAAACATCGGCCGCTCGCGCGTCTTCGGCACCCTGAGCCGGCGTACGCTGGAACTCAAGAACGAGGACGCCGACTGCGCCATCCGCCATGTGGTGATGGTGCACAAGCCGGAGCTGGCAGCCGACCCGGTGCGGCTCAAGGAACTGGCCTCGCGCATGAGCCGCACGGTGCGCATGAATCTCAAACCCGAGACCACCATCAAGATGATCATGCGGCCGCTGGAGCTGCCGGTGGCGCTGCAGAACATGATCGAGTTTCCCCTGCGGCAATTCATGCAGCACGTGCTGTTGCGCTGAACGCCCTGCAATGGATGGTCCGGCTGCAGGGGCCGCAAGGAGCCCATGAAGTGCAGTACCCCGCATCCGGCCGGATCCCATTGTTAACAATCCTGACGGCCCGCCTGCTGCCCGGTGCGATCCTTTCCAAATCACGCCAAACCCGCCTGGGCTGGCGCCTGGCGACTTGCCCCAAGATCGGGCATCAAGAAGCGCCAGCT
Organism: Herbaspirillum sp. VT-16-41; assembly: GCF_001994935.1. Lineage (NCBI taxonomy): Bacteria > Pseudomonadati > Pseudomonadota > Betaproteobacteria > Burkholderiales > Oxalobacteraceae > Herbaspirillum > Herbaspirillum sp. VT-16-41. The sequence goes on along the minus strand of NZ_MUXB01000119.1, from coordinate 20,725 downwards.
TGGTGAATATTGCCGTTGCACCATGACGCTGTCGACAATTGCGCTCGCCTTTGGTGCGCAAATCTGTTCCGGCTGACAACATTTCTCCCTCCTGCCGTCTCGTCCCGCCCCGCTTTGATGCAGGCCTGCGCCCGTGGCGCGCCATTGGCACGCATTCTGCTAAAGCGACTGGGCAGTGAAAAAAATCTTCCAAAACTTTTCTCGAGGGAGCACCACATGTCACGTCGTACCGTACTGAAAGCCACCGCACTGGGCGCATTCGCACTGGCCGCATCCTCCTGGCTGCCCTCCGCCTTCGCGGCCGACACCATCAAGGTCGGTATCCTGCACTCGCTGTCGGGCACCATGGCCATCTCCGAAACGTCTCTGAAGGACGTGGCCCTGATGACCATCGACGAAATCAACGCCGCCGGCGGCGTGATGGGCAAGAAGCTGGAACCGGTGATCGTTGACCCCGCTTCCAACTGGCCGCTGTTCGCAGAAAAGGCTCGCCAGCTGATTTCGCAGGACAAGGTGTCGGTGGTGTTCGGTTGCTGGACCTCGGTGTCGCGCAAGTCGGTGCTGCCGGTCTTCAAGGAACTGAACAGCCTGCTGTTCTACCCGGTGCAATACGAAGGTGAAGAGCTGGAGAAGAACGTCTTCTACACTGGTGCTGCGCCCAACCAGCAGGCCATCCCTGCGGTCGAATACCTGATGTCCAAGGAAGGTGGCGGCGCCAAGCGCTTCGTGCTGCTGGGTACCGACTATGTCTACCCGCGCACCACCAACAAGATCCTGCGCGCCTTCCTGCACAGCAAGGGCGTGAAGGACTCCGACATCGACGAGGTCTACACCCCCTTCGGTCACTCCGACTACCAGACCATCGTGGCCAACATCAAGAAGTTCTCGGCCGGTGGCAAGACCGCTGTGATCTCGACCATCAACGGCGACTCCAACGTGCCCTTCTACAAGGAACTGGGCAACGCCGGTCTGAAGGCGACCGACGTGCCGGTGGTGGCATTCTCGGTGGGTGAAGAAGAACTGCGCGGCGTGGATACCAAGCCGCTGGTGGGCCACCTGGCTGCCTGGAACTACTTCGAGTCCGTCAAGAATCCGGTCAACGCCGCCTTCATCAAGAAGTGGAAGGAATACGCCAAGGCCAAGAACCTGCCCAACGCCGATACCGTCGTGACCAACGACCCGATGGAAGCCACCTACGTCGGCATGCACATGTGGGCGCAGGCCGTGGAAAAGGCCAAGTCCACCGACACCGACAAGGTGATCGCCGCCATGGGTGGCCAGACCTACAAGGCACCGTCGGGCTACACGCTGGAAATGGACAAGACCAACCACCACCTGCACAAGCCCGTGATGATCGGCGAAATCAAGGCCGACGGTCAGTTCAACGTGGTCTACAAGACCAAGACCACCATCCGCGCGCAACCGTGGAGCCCGTACATCCCGGGTAACGAAAGCAAGCAGAAGAACTAAGCTTGTTGTAGTTGCAAGGCGTTCTTTCGGAGCGCCTTCGATACGCCGCGTTGCGGCTACTCAGTCCGAACGGGTCCTTGTTGCACAACCCACGGACCGTCCGATCTGAGTAGCCGCGTGGGCGGCGTATCGAAGGCGCTCCAACCGCCGCACGTTCCTCCCTCCACAAGAAGAACGCCCGACGATGCGCATCGGCCACGGCTTCGTGTCCGGCTCGCGCTTCGAGGCGCACACCATCATGACACCAGCCATCCAGTTCCTACGCGGGCTCCTCGCGACCTGGCTTTGCGTCCACGCCCTGACGGCGGGCGCGGCCATCGCACCGGACCTGCTCAAGCCCCTTGGCGGAGACGACCCCGACGCGCGCATCACCGCCGTCAACCAGATTGCGGCGCTGGCCAACGACGACGCCCTCAAGATTCTCAATGCCCTCAACAGCGACGCGCTCTATGTCACCCCTGCCGGTGACGTGCTCATCGTCGATGATGCGGGCAAGGCCTTCAACCCGGCCACCGACCAGACCGGCCCGGCACCTGATGATGCCGAGGGCATCACCGTCAACAACCGCCTGCGTGGCGCCGTCGACGGCGCCCTGTCGGGCTTGAAGCTGCTCTCGCCGCAACGCGACCAGCGCCTGGCCGCCGCCAGCGAGCTCCTGAAGAATGCCGACCCAGCGCAGATCCCGCTGATCGAAAAGGCGCTGGCCAAGGAGAGCGATCCCCAGATCAAGGACGTGCTGCTGCAGGTACAGGCCACTGCCAACCTGCATGCCACCGACCCGGCCGCGCGCCGTGCTGCGGTGAAGACGCTGGCCGAGACCACCAATGCCTCACTGAAGCCGGCGCTGGAAAACATGCTGGCCAAGAATCCGGATGGCTCCTATATCGAACCCGATGAAGGCGTGCGGGTGGAAGCCGTGCGCACCCTGTCGGCGCTGGACCGCCACCTGGCCATCGTGGACTTCGCCGGCAAGCTGTTCTATGGCGTCTCGCTGGGCAGCGTACTGCTGCTGGCCGCGCTGGGCCTGGCCATTACCTTCGGCCTGATGGGCATCATCAACATGGCCCATGGTGAATTGCTGATGATCGGCGCCTATACCACCTATGTGTGCCAGCTGGTGTTCCGCAAGTTCTTCCCGGGCGCCATCGATGCCTATCTGGTGGTGGCCCTGCCGGCGGCCTTCATCGTCGCCGCGGCCGTCGGTATCGCGCTGGAACGGCTGGTGATCCGCTGGCTCTACGGCCGTCCGCTGGAGACCCTGCTCTGCACCTGGGGCATCAGCCTGATGCTCATGCAAGGCGTGCGCTCCATCTTCGGCGCGCAGAACGTGGAAGTGGCCAACCCGAGCTGGATGTCGGGCGGGGTCACCGTGCTGGGTTCGCTGGTGCTGTCCTATAACCGCATCGTGATCGTGTTCTTTGCGCTGTTCGTGGTGTTTGCGGTGTGGCTGATCCTGAACAAGACCCGCCTGGGCCTTTTCGTGCGCGCCGTCACGCAGAACCGCCGCATGGCCGATTGCGTGGGCGTGTCCACCGGCAAGATCGACATGATGACCTTCGGCCTGGGCTGCGGCATTGCCGGTCTCGGTGGCGTGGCGCTCTCGCAGCTGGGCAACGTCGGCCCTGACCTGGGCCAGGGCTATATCGTGGATTCCTTCATGGTGGTGGTGCTGGGAGGCGTGGGCCAGCTGGCCGGTACCGTGATTGCCGCCTTCGGCCTGGGCGAAGTCAACAAGTTCCTGGAGCCGATGGCCGGCGCCGTGCTGGCCAAGATCGCCATCCTGGTCTTCATCATCGTATTCATCCAGAAGCGTCCGCAAGGTCTCTTCGCACTCAAGGGAAGGAGCGTCGAATGAGCACCATGATCATGCGCCCCTCGCTGTTCAATCGCCCGGCCTGGGCCGGGATCGTCATCTGCACCGTGGTATTGGCGCTGCTGCCGATCTGCAACCTGCTGTTCCCGGCGGACAGCAGCCTGCACGTGTCGTCCTATACCATCGCGCTGGTCGGCAAGTTCATGTGCTACGCCATGGCGGCGCTGGCGCTGGACCTGGTCTGGGGTTACACCGGCATCCTGTCGCTGGGCCATGGCGTGTTCTTCGCGCTGGGTGGTTACGCGCACGGCATGTACCTGATGCGCGCCATCGGCCGTGACGGCGTCTACCAGAGCGACCTGCCGGACTTCATGGTGTTCCTGAACTGGAAGGCCTATCCCTGGTACTGGTGGATGACGGACCATTTCTGGTTCTCCATGCTGCTGGTGGTGCTGGTGCCGGGTCTGCTGGCTTTCGTGTTCGGGTACTTCGCCTTCCGCTCGCGCATCAAGGGCGTGTATTTCTCCATCATCACGCAGGCCATGACCTTCGCCTTCATGCTGCTGTTCTTCCGCAACGACACGGGCTTTGGTGGCAACAACGGCTTTACCGACTTCAAGCGCATCCTGGGCTTCACCATTACCGCGCCGTCCACCAAGGCGGTGCTGTACCTGGTGACGCTGGCACTGCTGGTGGGCGCACTGCTGGTCTGCCGCATGATCGTCACCTCCAAGCTGGGCCGGGTGCTGCAGGGCGTGCGCGATTCCGAATCGCGCCTCATGTTCATCGGCTACAACCCGCTGTGGTTCAAGCTCTTCGTGTGGACGCTGTCGGCCGTGATCTGCGGTATCGCCGGTGCGCTGTACGTGCCGCAGGTGGGCATCATCAATCCGTCCGAGATGTCGCCGGCCAACTCCATCGAGATGGTGATCTGGGCCGCCGTCGGTGGCCGTGGCACGCTGATCGGCCCCATCATCGGCGCCTTCACCGTCAATGGCCTGAAGAGCTGGTTCACCGCGGCCTTCCCCGACCTGTGGCTGTATGCACTGGGCCTGATCTTCATCCTGGTGACGCTGTTCCTGCCGCAGGGCATCCTGGGACTGGTACAGAAACTCAAGAAACGCGCTGCCTCGGCGGCTGAAGCGAGCGCATCCAAGGAGGCCGCATGAGCGCCATCGAACCTGGCAAGAGCATGGGCAAAAACGCCGTCGTCATCGGCGGCCTGGGCGGCAATGTCGATACGCCGCGCGCCGACCACGGCACGTCCTACGATCGCATCAAACCCGAGGGCGTCGATACCACCCACGGGGCCATCCTCTACCTGGAAAACATCACGGTGTCCTTCGATGGTTTCAAGGCCATCAACAACCTGAACCTGGATATCTCGGTGGGCGAGCTGCGCTGCATCATCGGGCCCAATGGCGCTGGCAAGACCACGATGATGGATGTCATCACAGGCAAGACCCGGCCCACCGCCGGCACCGCCTTCTTCGGCCAGACCATCGACCTGACCAAGATGACCGAGTATGAAATCGCGCACGCCGGCATCGGCCGCAAATTCCAGCGTCCTACCGTGTTCGAGCAGCACACCGTGTTCGAGAACCTGGAACTGGCGATGAAGATGGACAAGCGTGTGAAGACCACGCTCTTTGCGCGCCTGTCGTCGGAACAGATCGGCAAGATCGAGGAAATCCTCAAGCTGATCCGCCTGAACGGCCAGGAACATCGCATCGCCGGCCTGCTCTCGCACGGCCAGAAGCAGTGGCTGGAGATCGGCATGCTGCTGATGCAGGAGCCGCAACTGCTGTTGCTCGATGAACCGGTGGCCGGCATGTCCGACGCCGAGACAGCGCGCACGGCAGAGCTCTTGAACGAGCTGCGCGGCAAGCATTCCATCATGGTGGTGGAACACGACATGGGCTTCGTCGAAGAGATTGCCCAGGGTGGCAAGGTGACCGTGCTGCACGAGGGATCGGTACTGGCCGAGGGCAATATGCGCCAGGTGCAATCCAACGAGCGCGTCATCGAAGTCTACCTGGGACGATAAGAGCGGAGACCATCATCCATGCTGCAAGTCAATGAACTGAACCAGTACTATGGCGCCGCGCATACGCTGCGCGGTGTCTCGCTCGATGTGCAGAAGGGCCGCGTGCTCTCGCTGCTGGGCCGCAATGGCGTGGGCAAGACCACGCTGCTGAAATGCCTGATGGGGGTGCTGCCGGTAGCCCGTGGCAATGTCATGTTCGAAGGCCACGACATCACCAAACTGAAGCCCCACCAGCGCGCACGGCTGGGCATCGCCTATGTACCGCAGGGGCGCGAGATCTTCGCGCGCCTGACTGTGGAAGAGAACATGCTCATGGGCATGGCCACGCTGTCGGGTCGCCGTGCCTCTACCATCAAGGGCGAGGTCTATGAACTCTTCCCGGTATTGAAGGAAATGTTGCACCGTCGCGGCGGTGACCTCTCCGGCGGTCAGCAGCAACAGCTGGCAATTGCCCGGGCGCTGCTGGCCGAGCCCAAGCTGATCATCCTGGATGAGCCGACCGAAGGCATCCAGCCCTCCATCATCAAGGATATCGGGCGCGTCATCAGCCTGCTGCGCCAGCGCGGCGATATCGGCATCCTGCTGTGCGAGCAATACTTCGACTTCGCCCGCGAACTGGCCGATACCTTCGTGGTCATGTCGCGTGGCGAGGTGGTCGCGGCCGGTACGCAGGACCAGATGGATGGCGATGATGTGAGGAAGCATCTGGCGGTCTGAAGTGCCTCAGCTGTCTGAGAAGCCCCGTCCACCAGATACCGTTCGGACTGAGTAGCGGCAAAGCGGCGTAGCGCCTTCGATACGACCCTGCAGGTCTACTCAGTCCGAACGGGGAGCGATGCACGAGACGAAGCTGCGCATTTGCGGCGGGTCTGCTATAAAGTCGCATGTTCGCGGCCGGCAGACCCGGCGCACGCTGCCCACCACGCAATGAAGAACCAGGTATGAAACGATTCCCCGGCCATCCGGAACCCGCCAGCATGCCGGCCCCTGCGACCCCGGGCGCGCCCCTGCGGCATGCGCCGGACCAGGCACGCCTGACGCTGGGCTTTGCCGACGATGGCGGCACCACGCGCCTGCTGCGACGTCAGCACTTCGGCCCCTTGCGCGTGCAGAAACCGCTCTACCCCGAAGACCCTTCCATCTGCCATGCCATCATCGTCCATCCCCCGGGCGGGATCGTGGGCGGCGACCAGCTCTCCATCACGGCCGAGGTGGGCGAACGCGCCCATGCCCTGCTGACCACGCCAGGTGCGGGCAAGTGGTATCGCGCCAACGGGCAGCATTCGCGCCAGGTGGTGCGTCTGGATGCTGGCGCAGGTGCAAAGCTGGAATGGTTGCCGCAGGAAACCATCTTCTTCGATGGTGCCGATGTGCGCATGGAACACGAGGTGACGCTGGCGGCCGACGCCGCTTACCTGGGTGCGGAGATTCTCTGCTTTGGTCGCACCGCCTCCGGCGAAACCTTCACCACCGGCGCGGTGAGCCAGCGCACCAGCATCCGCCGTGGCGGCAAGCTGGTCTGGTTCGAGCAAGGCCGCCTGCAGGCTGAGGCGGGTGCCATGCAGGGGCCGCTGGCGCTGGACGGACAGACCATCTGCGGTACGCTCATCGCCGTGGGTGATGGCATGGATGCCGCCCTGCTGGGCCGCCTGCGCGAGACCATCGGCGCGCTGCAACTGGAAGGGCGCAGCGGCGCCACCCTGATGAAGCAGGTGCTGATCGCCCGCTACATGGGCCAATCCAGCCTGGTGGCGCGACAATGGCTGCATACGGCCTGGCAGGTGCTGAGGCCTGCAGTCACCGGCAGGGAAGCGGCGATCCCCCGTATCTGGAATACCTGAGCTGCATCGTAGACACTGCATCAAGCAACGAGCAAAGTCATAGAAACTGAAGGCCGCCAGCCGGCCGGGAGCCAACATGGAACTGACACCAAGAGAAAAAGACAAGCTGTTGATCTTCACCGCCGCGCTGCTGGCCGAACGCCGCAAGGCGCGTGGCCTGAAGCTCAACTATCCGGAAGCGGTGGCGCTGATCACGGCCGCCATCATGGAAGGCGCACGCGACGGCAAGACCGTGGCCGAGCTGATGTCCGAGGGCACCACCATCCTGACCCGCAACGATGTGATGGAAGGCGTGCCGGAGATGATCCCCGACATCCAGGTCGAAGCCACCTTCCCCGACGGCAGCAAGCTGGTCACCGTCCACCATCCGATTCCTTGAGGAGCGCGTCATGATTCCAGGCGAAATGCTGGTCGAACCCGGCGACATCGAACTCAATAGCGGCCGTCCCACGGCCACCGTGACGGTGGCCAACAGCGGCGACCGGCCCATCCAGGTGGGTTCCCACTTCCATTTCTACGAAACCAATCCGGCGCTGCGCTTCGAGCGCTCCGTGGCCTATGGCATGCGCCTGAACATCGCCGCCGGCACGGCAGTGCGCTTCGAGCCGGGCCAGGAGCGCACGGTGGAACTGGTAGCGCTGGCGGGGGACCGCCGCGTCTATGGTTTCAATGCACTGGTGATGGGCAAGCTGAAAGCCAATGTCGGCACGGAGAAGAAGGGACAGTCCAAATGAGCAAGATTTCCCGCTCGGCCTATGCCGAGATGTTCGGCCCCACCGTCGGCGACCGCGTGCGCCTGGCCGATACCGCGCTGTTCCTCGAAGTCGAGAAGGACTATACGATCTATGGCGAGGAAGTGAAATTCGGCGGCGGCAAGGTGATCCGCGATGGCATGGGCCAATCGCAGCGCGCCCACGCCGACGTGATGGACACCGTCATCACCAATGCGCTCATCGTGGATCACTGGGGCATCGTCAAGGCTGACATCGGCATCAAGTCGGGCAAGATCGCCGGCATCGGCAAGGCCGGCAATCCGGACATCCAGCCCGGCGTGACCATGGCCATCGGCGGCGCGACCGAAATCATTGCGGGCGAAGGCATGATCGTCACCGCCGGCGGCATCGACAGCCACATCCACTTCATCTGCCCGCAGCAGATCGAGGAAGCGCTGATGAGCGGCGTGACCACCATGCTGGGCGGCGGCACCGGTCCGGCCGTGGGCACGGCGGCGACCACCTGCACGCCCGGCCCCTGGCACATCCATTCGATGCTGGCAGCCGCCGATGCCTTCCCGATGAACCTGGGCTTCCTCGGCAAGGGCAATGTCAGCCTGCCGCTGCCGCTGGAAGAACAGATCCGCGCCGGGGCCATCGGCCTGAAGCTGCACGAGGACTGGGGCTCGACCCCGGCGGCGATCGACAACTGCCTGACGGTGGCCGACCGCATGGATATCCAGGTGGCCATCCACACCGATACCCTGAACGAAGGTGGCTTCCTGGAGCACACCCTGGCCGCCTTCAAGGACCGTACCATCCACACCTTCCATACCGAAGGCGCGGGTGGTGGTCACGCACCGGACATCATTGCGGCCGTGGGCGAAGGCAACGTGCTGCCGTCCTCCACCAACCCGACGCGCCCGTTCACGGTCAATACGCTGGACGAGCACCTGGACATGCTGATGGTCTGCCATCACCTGGACCCGGCCATTGCCGAGGATATCGCCTTCGCCGAATCGCGCATCCGCCGCGAGACGATTGCGGCCGAGGATATCCTGCATGACATCGGCGCGATCTCGATGATGTCTTCCGACTCGCAGGCCATGGGCCGCGTGGGCGAGGTGATCCTGCGCACCTGGCAGACCGCGCACAAGATGAAGGTGCAGCGCGGTTCGCTGAAGGAAGATACGTCGCGCAACGACAACTTCCGCATCAAGCGCTACATCGCCAAGTACACCATCAACCCGGCCATCACCCACGGCATCTCGCACGTGGTGGGGTCGCTGGAGGTGGGCAAGATCGCCGACATCGTGCTGTGGAAGCCAGCCTTCTTCGGCGCCAAGCCCTCGATGATCCTGAAGAGCGGCATGATCGCGGCGGCCCAGATGGGTGACCCGAATGCCTCCATCCCGACGCCGCAGCCGGTGCATTACCGGATGATGTTCGGCGCCTATGGGGGTGGCCTGAAGACGTCCATGACCTTCGTTTCGCAGGCTGCCTTCGACGCCGGTATCGGCGAGCAACTGAAGCTCAACAAGCCGGTAGTGGCGGTGAAGAACATGCGCAACCTGCGCAAGCGCGACATGATCCACAACGGCGCCACACCGAAGATGGAAGTCGATTCCGAGACCTATGAAGTGCGCGCCGATGGCGAGCTGCTGGTGTGCGAGCCGGCGGTGTCGCTGCCACTGGCGCAGCGTTATTTCCTGTTCTGATTTCTTTAGAATTTTTCATGCTGACTCTCAATACCAAGATAGACCAGGCCGCGCAGATCGACGGTGAACTGGAACTGCCCTACGACCAGCGCGAGAAAAGCCGCCTGCGCGCCACGCTACGCTCGGGCGAGGATGTGGCGGTGTTCACCGTACGCGGTACCGTGCTGCGCGATGGCGACCTGCTGCGCGGCGACGATGGCCGCGTAGTGAAGATCATCGCCAAGGCCGAGGCCACCTACCGGGTCGATGCGGCCGACGCACACCTGCTGCTGCGCTGCGCCTTCCACCTCGGCAATCGTCACACCCAGGCGCATATCGGCCATGCGGGTGGCGTGGGCTTCCTGCGCATCCGCAAGGACCCGGTGCTCAAGGAAATGCTGGAGGGGCTCGGCGCACGCGTGTCGGAAGAAGAAGCCGCCTTCGAACCGGAAGCCGGGGCCTACGGCGGTGGTCATCACCATCACGGTGACGACCATCATCACAATCCGCTGGCGCCGATCCCGCTGCGCCAGAAGATCCACCGGCCCAGCGACAAGAAGGACGAGGGCTGATCCATGCACGCCAGCGCCTTGCTGCATCTGCTGCAACTGAGCAGCCCGTCCCTGCCGATTGGTGCCTACAGCTATTCGCAAGGGTTGGAGGCGGCCATCGAGAACGGGCGGGTCAACAGCGAAGCGGCGGCACGCGACTGGATCGGCCATGCGCTGCATGAGGTGGTGGCGCGCTTCGAGGCGCCTATCTTTGCGCGACTGGTGGCGGCCTTTGAATCTCGCGATGCCGAGGCGGTCACGCGCTGGACCGAGCGCTTCGTGGCGGCACGCGACACCTCGGAGTTTCGCGCCGAGACCATCCAGATGGGTTATTCGCTGGGCAAGCTGGTCGCCGACCTGAAGCTGGGCGATGCCGAGCTGCTGGCGCTGTTGCAGGCACAGCCGGAAGTACCGCTGCCCACAGCACTGGCCTTTGCCACGGTGGCGCTGCAGGTACCACGGGAGGCGGCGGTGCTAGGCATGCTCTTCGCCTGGGCCGAGAACCAGGTGCTGGCCTGCGTGAAGACGGTGCCGCTGGGTCAGGTGGCAGGGCAGCGCATCCTGCTATCGTTGCAGCCTGAACTGGAGCAGGCGGCCGCGACCGCGCTGACGCTGGAGGACGATGATCTGTGCAACTGGGCGCCGGGACTGTCGCTGCTGTCGATGCAGCATGAGGTGCAGTACAGCCGCATCTATCGCTCCTGATCATTTATATCATTAACGTAGCTACACGAACCAAGAGACAACCATGAGCAATTCCACTTCCAATCCGCTGCGCGTGGGCATCGGCGGCCCGGTCGGTTCCGGCAAGACGGCGCTGTGCGAAATGCTGTGCAAGCGCATGCGCGACCATTACGACATGGCCGTCATCACCAATGACATCTACACCAAGGAAGACATGGAGATCCTGCTGCGCGCCGATGCGCTGCCGGCCGATCGCCTGATGGGGGTGGAGACCGGTGGCTGCCCGCACACGGCCATCCGCGAGGATGCCTCGATCAACCTGGAGGCGATCGCCCGCATGAGCGCCGACTTCCCCGACCTGGACCTGATCCTGGTGGAGTCCGGTGGCGACAACCTGGCGGCCACTTTCAGCCCCGAGCTGTCGGACCTGACCATCTACGTGATCGACGTGGCCGGTGGCGAGAAGATCCCGCGCAAGGGCGGCCCCGGCATCACCCGCTCCGACCTATTGATCATCAACAAGACCGACCTGGCGCCCTATGTGGGCGCAAATCTGGATATCATGGCGGCCGATGCCAAGCGCATGCGTGGCGAACGCCCCTTCGTGTTCACCAACCTGCGTAGTGGCGAGGGTGTGGAGAAGGTGATCGAGTACATCCGCAAGCAGGGCTTGCTGGACCAGAAGCCAGTTCAATGAACGCGGCTTGAATCAATGACTACCGTTCGGACTGAGTAGGCCCGACAGGGCCGTATCGAAGACGTCACGACCGAGCGCCTTCGATACGCGGCAGAGCCGCTACTCAGTCCGAACGGAAAGCGCATCGTATCGACTGTGCGACGCTGCCCCTACAACTTAGACCCGCCTGTCATTTTTTACAGAATCTGCCCAAGGAGAAATCATGTTTGCACTCACCACCAAGACCCGCGCCCGTCTGGGCGTGCTGGCCGTCACCGCACTGGCGGCCGGCTCCGCGCTGGCCCACCCGGGCCATCCCGGTTCGACCATGGATGCCACGGCCAGCATGGCCGCCGGCTTCGCCCACCCGTTCTCGGGCGTGGATCACCTGCTGGCCATGCTGGCCGTGGGCCTGTGGGCGGCACAAAGCAAGCAGCGCGCCCTGTGGGTGCTGCCGCTGGCCTTCCCGCTGATGATGGTGGTGGGCGCGTTGCTGGCCTTCACTGGCCTGCAGGTGCCGGCCGTGGAAACGGGGATTGCTGCTTCGGTGGCGGTGCTGGGTCTGCTGATCGCGTTTGCGGTGCGCATGCCGCTGTGGGGCAGCACGCTGGTGGTATCGCTGTTCGCCATGTTCCATGGCTATGCCCACGGTGCAGAACTGCCGCACGGTAGCTCGGCCGCCCTGTATGGCGCCGGCTTCATTGCCGCGACCGCGCTGCTGCATGCGGCCGGTCTGGGTATCGGCCTGGTGGCCGGCCAGAAGATGGCCGACCGCGTGGTGCGCATCGGCGGCGTGGGTATCGCCGCCGTGGGTGCCTACCTGCTGGCGGCCTGAAGCGCTTGTTCTGCCTCCGGCTGGCCGCCGCGCGCGGCCAGCCAGGCGTCCAGCACGGCCTCGCTGCCCTTGGGGAAATGCAGGCCGAGCTTGGAACGCCGCCACAGGATGTCGGCCGCGCTGGTGGCCCATTCGTGGCGCAACAGATAGTCCACCTCGGCGGCGTAGAGTCCGCCCAGAATCTCTTCTCCCATCTCTTCCAAGCTCTTCTTTCCTTCCAGCAGCCCATGCGTGCGGCTGCCGTAGGCGCGCGCGTATCGCTGCAATAGTGATGCCGGCAGCCAGTGGTACTGCTGCTGCAGACTTGAAACGTATTGATCGAACTCGCGCACAGAACGGTTGGCCGGCTTCGTGCCGAACAGGTCGCCGCCCGGCAGGCAGCCGCCCTCGGTCCAGGCGCCGCGCTGGTTGCCCAGTGTGGGGGCGATCATGTCCACCGCCTCCTCAGCCAGCTTGCGGAAGGTGGTGATCTTGCCGCCGAAGACGGAGAGCAGCGGGGCGCCCTGGGTGTTCAGGTCGAGCTGGTAGTCGCGGGTGACGGCCGAGGCGTCGGCGGCGGCATCCTCCAGCAATGGACGCACGCCGGAGTAGGACCAGACCACGTCGGCCGGGGTAATGGGCTGGTCGAAATAGCGATTGGCGAGCTGGCACAGATAGCCGATCTCGTCCTCGGAAATGGCTACGTTTTCCACCTTGCCTTTGTATTCGATATCGGTGGTGCCGATCAGGGTGAAGTCGCGTTCGTAGGGGATGGCGAAGACGATGCGGCCATCCGGATTCTGGAAGATGTAGGCATGGTCGTGGTCGAACAGGCGCTTGACCACGATGTGGCTGCCCTTGACCAGACGTACCGATTTGCTGGAGTGCACGTGGGCTGCGTCGCCCAGGAACTGGGCCACCCAGGGACCGGCGGCGTTGACCACGCAACGTGCGCGCACCTGCATGGCATGACCATCGGCGCGCCGCAGCACGGCTTGCCAGCCCTGGTCCTGGCGGCTCAGGGATTCACACCGGGTGCGGGTCATGATGTGGGCGCCTTTTTCGGCGGCGTCCATGGCGTTCAATACCACCAGGCGCGCGTCGTCCACCCAGCCATCGGAATAGACGAAGCCACGGGTGAACTGCGACTTCAGGGGCGCACCCGAGGGGTGACGGCGCAGGTCCAGCGCACGCGAGCCGGGCAACAGTTCGCGCCGGGCCAGGTGGTCGTAGAGGAACATGCCCAGGCGGATCAGCCAGGCCGGGCGCTGGCCCTGGTCGTGCGGCATGACGAAGCGCAAGGGCCACATGATGTGGGGGGCGCTGCGCAGGAGTACTTCGCGTTCAATCAGGGCCTTGCGCACGAGGCCGAACTCGTAGTGCTCCAGGTAGCGCAGGCCACCGTGTATCAGTTTGCTGGAGGACGACGAGGTGTGCTGCGCCAGGTCGTGCTGCTCGCACAGCGCCACCGAGAGGCCGCGTCCGGCGGCGTCTCGGGCGATGCCGGCGCCGTTGATGCCGCCGCCGACCACCAGCAGGTCGTATTGCGGGGGATAGGTGATGCCTTCGGTGCCACGTGCTTTCATGCAGGCCTCGCTTCAGGATTAGAGAATGCGCTTGCGGATCTGGGTCACCACCACTTCGGTGACGATCACGATGGCGAAGATGGAGACCAGCACGGTGGCCACACGCGGCCACTGGAACAGGTTCAGGGCAGTGTCCAGCACCATGCCCACGCCACCGGCGCCGACGATGCCCAGCACGGCCGATTCACGCACATTGATATCCCAGCGCAGCAGCACGATGGACATGAAGGCGGGCTTCAGCTGAGGCCAGTAGCCGTACCAGATCTCGGAGAACTTGCTGGCACCCGAGGCCTGCAGGGCTTCGATCGGACCACGCGGCATCTGCTCGATGGTTTCGCCGGCCATCTTGCCGACGAAGCCGATGGAGCGGAAGGCGATGGCCAGGGTGCCCGCCAGCGGGCCGGGTCCGAAGATGGCCAGGAACAGCAGCGCCCAGACCAGCGAATTGACCGAGCGGCTGGCCACCAGCACGATGCGGGCGAACAGGTTCAAGGCACGGTTGCGGGTCAGGTTGGGCGCGACCAGCAGACCGAAGGGAATGGCCAGGACGATGGAGAGCAGGGTGCCGAGGGTGGCGATGTGCAGGGTTTCGATCAGGCCGGCCTTCACGTCGGTGCCGAAGTATTCCCAGTCGACAGGCCACATGCGGGAGAGCATGTCGCTCATCTGTTCCGGAGCATCGTAGAGGAACTCGGGGATGATTTCGATATAGCGCAGCGACTGCACCACGGCCAGCGCGATGACCAGCCACACCGTGAAGCGCAGCACGCGCTGCAGCGGCGTGTGACGCTGCCATTCGCGCTCGGCCGGAGTGAGCGCGGCCGGGGGACGGGAGAGGACGGTATCAGACATTGAAGACCTTCTTGACCGAGTTCGCCAGCAGTTCGCCGACGACGATGATGGTGATGATGGTGACCAGGATGGTGAGCACGAAGTCGTAGTCGAAGCGCTGGAAGGCGGAGAACAGCACGCCGCCCACGCCACCGGCGCCGACGATGCCGACCATGGTGGAGTTGCGCAGGTTGGAGTCGAGCTGGTAGGTGGAGAAACCGACGAAGCGCGACATCACCTGCGGCAGTACGCCGAACAGGATCACGTTCATGAAGGACGCACCGGTGGCGCGGATGGCTTCGACCTGCTTGATGGAGATTTCCTCGATGGCTTCGGCGAAGAGCTTGCCGATGAAACCGATGGACGCGACGATCAGCGCCAGCACGCCGGCCAGGGCGCCAAAGCCGACCGCCTTGACGAACAGGATGGCCACGATCACCGGGTGCAGCGAACGGCAGACCGACACCAGTGCGCGTGCGGGCCAGGAGATCCATGCCGGCATCAGGTTGCGTGCCCCCATGAGGCCGATGGGCAGCGACAGCAGGATACCGAAGAGCGAGGCCAGCACGGCGATCTGCAGCGTTTCCTTGATGCCGCCCCAGAGGATGTCGCCCTTGGACAGGTCAGGCGGGAACATGCGGCCGAGGAACTTGCCGCCATTGCCCAGGCCGGACGAGAAGCGCTCCCAGGAGAATCCCAATTGGGTGGCGGCGTAGATCGCGTAGAGGGCGATCAGCCAGATCACCACGCGGGTGACCAGCTGCGGCTTGAAGGCCAGGCTCACGCGGGCGCCGGCGTTGTGTGGGGAGGGGGGAGTTGCGGTTGTCATGCCAGCCAGTCCTCGCCACCGTAGATCTGCTTGAGGAAGTCATCCGACAGGTTCTCGGCATTGCCGTCATAGATCACGTGGCCGCCGGACATGCCGATGATGCGGTCGGCGTAGCGCTTGGCCAGTTCGACATCATGGATGTTGACGATGACGGGGATCTTTTGGGCGCGACCTTGTTCCTTGAGCAGCGAGATGATCTCGAAGGAGGTCTTGGGGTCCAGCGAGGAGGTCGGCTCGTCGGCCAGCAGCAGGCGCGGGCGCTGCATCAGGGCGCGGGCGATGCCCACGCGCTGGCGCTGGCCACCGGAAAGCGCATCGGCGCGCTGGTTGGCGAAATTACCCAGGCCGACGGTGTCCAGCAGCTCGAAGGCGTGGGCGATGTCTTCCTTGCTGAAGTTGCGGCGCCAGGCGGTGAACGCGTTGACGTAGCCGAGGCGTCCGCACAAGAGATTTTCCATCACAGACAGGCGCTCGACCAGGTTGTATTCCTGGAACACCATGCCAATGTGACGGCGCTGCTCGCGCAGGGCGCGACCGCGCAACTCGGCCAGGTTCACGCGCTTGCCTTCGCCTTCGAACCAGATCGCGCCGCGGCTGGGGTCAACCAGGCGGTTGATGCAGCGGATCAGGGTCGACTTGCCGGTGCCGGAAGGGCCGATGATGGCGACCAGGCCGGCATCGCCGATCTTCAGGTCGATACCCTTGAGGATGGGATGGCCGGGCTTGTATTCCTTGACCAGGCCCTGGATTTCGATGGCGTGTGACATGGGAGGCGCTTTCTCTGGTGATGCGCGGCCATTCGCGGGATGCGAGGGGCCGCAGCCCGTGCGGTGGGCACGGGCCGTGTTGCTTGGTTCGGTGTAGGTCGGGTACTGCGGCACCCGGGCCAGGACGGCTACGGGTGGGAGGCTCAGGCCACGTGCTTACTTCTTG
Organism: Herbaspirillum sp. VT-16-41; assembly: GCF_001994935.1. NCBI lineage: Bacteria > Pseudomonadati > Pseudomonadota > Betaproteobacteria > Burkholderiales > Oxalobacteraceae > Herbaspirillum > Herbaspirillum sp. VT-16-41. The sequence continues at coordinate 4,240 of NZ_MUXB01000119.1, read as the reverse complement.
CCGGCGTTCTGCTTGTCGTAGGCGGCGCGGTTGAAGGATTCACCTGCGGAATGGGCGACGAAGCGCACCATTTCGAAATCCTTCTTGTAGTTGATCGGGTAGAAGCGATCGGAACCGGCGAAAGCCTTCTTCAGCTCATCGGTGAAGCGGTAGTCGTAGAAGCACTTGAGCATCTTGTCGCGGAAGTTCGGCTCCAGGTCATGCGCGTAGGCGAAGTCCTGGGTCGGGAATTTCTCGCTGTGCCAGATGACACGGAAGTTCTCGGCCTTGATCACGCCGCGCTCGACCATGCGGTCGAAGACGTCGGATGCGATGGCGGCTGCGTCGTAGTCACCCGAGTTCACGCCCAGGATGGACTGGTCGTGCTTGCCGGAGAAGATGACCTTGTAGTCCTTGTCCGGGGTCACGCCCAGCTTGGGGAACAGGGCCATCGGCGCCATGTGGCCGGAGTTGGAGGAGGGTGCGGTGTGCGCGACCTTCTTGCCCTTCAGATCGGTCATCTTCTGGATGGGGCTGTCCTTGCGCACGATCACGTTCAGGGTATAGCCCTGGTAGCCCTTGGCGTCGCCAATGACAGCGAACGGCACGGCGCCGGCGATGTTGACGGCGAAGTTGGTGGGGCCGGGCGAGAAGCCGCCGACGTGCAGGCGACCGGAGCGCATGGCTTCGATTTCAGCCGCATTGGACTGGACCTGGAAGAACACCACCTTCTTGGCGGTGCACTGCGACAGGTAGTCGGTGAAGGGCTTGAAGATCTTGTCGTAGACGGCCGGGTCTTCCACCGGGGTGAAGGTGAAGACCAGGGTATTGGGGTTCTTCAGCTTCTTGGGATCGGTGGGGGTGTCGGCCGTGAGGTCGTTATTGGCGTCGCAGTATTGCTGGTCGAGGTCACCGCGGTTGGTGCAGGTGTCCTGGGCGAAGGCGATGGCCGGTGCGGCCAGGGCGAGTGCCAACAGGGTCTTGATCAGACGCTGGGTCATGCTGTCTCCTAGAGATGGTTTTGGTCTTGGTGCCGGTCGCGACGGCTGACAAATTCAGGTGCTGGCCGGCGATGTGCGGGAGTGTAGGCGAGGGGCGCGGCTTTTACTACTGCGGCACCTTGCCAAAACGAGGGTTTCCTTGCAGCTGCCTTTCCGGTGGCTTTCAATCTGCTTTCAAAGCGCATCCGCACAGGGCTCGCGCTGGGGGAGGTTTGGCGGTATAAAGGCGGCTTACCAACGATAACGACATGGGACATCATGCATATCCTGCTGGTGGAGGACGACATCGACATGTCGCGTGCGCTGCTCAGGGCGCTGGAGCGACGGGGTTTTCAGGTCACGCATTGCGGCGACGGCATCAGTGCGTTGTCGCACATCAAGGATGGGGTCGGCGACCTGGTGGTACTGGACCTCAACATTCCCGGGCTGGACGGCCTGCACCTGCTGCAGCGGATCCGCTCGCAGGATATCGGCACGCCGGTGATCGTGCTGACCGCGCGCGGCGCGGTGGGCGATCGCGTGGTGGGTCTGAATGCGGGCGCTGACGACTACCTGGCCAAGCCCTTCGACCTCGATGAACTGGATGCGCGCATCCGCGCCTTGCTGCGGCGTCGCACCAATGCCGATGATGGCGTGCAGCGTTGTGGCGGGCTGCGCTTCGATCGTGGTTCCGGGGCCTTCTATCGTGGTGACGATCCGCTGGAGTTGACGCCGCGCGAGCATACGCTGCTCAAGGCGCTGATTGCCAAGCCGGGACATGCGGTGACCAAGGAAAAGCTGTTCCGGCTGGTATTCCCGATGGAAGAGAATACGCAACTGGAGGCCATCGAAGTGGTGGTGCATCGGGTGCGCAAGAAGCTCATGGAGACCGGTGCGGAGATCATGACCTTGCGCGGCCTGGGTTATCTGTTGCGCGACAGGCAGCAGCAGGGCGGCGGGGACTGAGGACGTGGCGCATCTGTTTTCGAGGCGCCGCTCGGTGCGCGCCTATCTGCTGGCATGGATCATCTCGCCGATTGCCCTGTTCATCATCATTGATTCCTTCTCGTTGTATCGCAATACGCTGGAGTCGGTGAACACGGCCTATGACCGCATGCTGATCGCCTCGGTGCATTCCATCGGTGATCTGCTGCGTATCGAGAATGGCGAGCTGAAGGCCTCGCTACCCTATGCGGCGCTGGAAATCTATGAGGCGGATTATTCGAGCCGGATGATCTATCGCATCAATGACCTGGAAGGCAAGTTCTTCGACGGTGATGCCGACTTGCCATCCTATAAGGGCAAGGCGGACAAGGAGGCCATCTATCCGGCGTTGGCGCATATCTACGAAGACAATTACAACGGCGTCCCGGTGCGGGTGGCCGCACTGTTCCAGCCGGTAGTGACCAATGACCCGCGTGGTGCGGCCCTGGTGCAGGTGGCGGAGACCATGGAGAACCGCAGTGCATTGGCCCGCAAGATCTTCTGGGAAACGCTGATCCGGCAGGCGGCCTTGCTGGTGGTGATCGTGTCGGTGACCCTGTATGTGGTGCGGCGTGCCTTGCAACCTGTGGATGCCTTGCGCCGTCAGCTGGATGAACGGCCTGCAGACGATCTGTCTCCGGTGGCGCCGCCGATGGCGCCGCGTGAGTTGCAGCCGTTCATCAATGCACTGAACCAGTTGATGGCGCGCTTGCGGCGCCTGCTGGATCACCAGCAACGCTTTGTGGCAAATGCATCGCACCAGTTGCGTACTCCGCTGGCAGTATTGAAGACGCAGTTGCAGTCTGGCTTGCGCGGGGATGCACCGGCGCAGGAGATCCTGCAGGAGATGTCGGGAACGGTGGAGCGGGCAACCAACCTGGCCAACCAGTTGCTGTCGCTGGCCAAGGTCGAGCAGATACGGGGACGGGGTGCGCAGGAGGTGTGTGATCTGGGCATGCTGGCGCGTGAGACGGCAGTGGACCTGTCGCCGTTGATTGCGGAGAAGGACCTGGACTTTGAACTGGAAGCCGAGAAGATACTGGTGATGGGGCATCCGTGGATGATCGGAGAGCTGATCTCCAATCTCTTGCACAACGCCATACGGCATACGCCGATGCGGGGACGGTTGGGGATTCGCATCAGCGCAAGGGACGAGGTGGCGGAGTTGCTGATCTGGGATAGCGGGGAGGGTATCGACGCACCGGCCATGGAAAATGTCTTCAAGGCGTTTTCCTCGAATGGATCTTCGTCAGGCGGACTGGGACTGACGATCTGCGGTGAGATCGTGGACTCGATGCAGGCGACCATCAGCTTGCGCAATCGGATGGGCGATGCTGGCCAGGTCGAGGGGCTGGATGCGTTAGTGCATTTCAGAGCGGTGACTGGCTGAGTTTGAAAGGGCTGTGGAAAACTTAATTTTTCCCCCGCTCTGGGCTGCAAAGTGCTCTGGTTGCAGGTCGTTGTCGAAGATGCGGTGTATAAGTATTTCTCTTGCCTGGGTTCTTGTGCCTGTTGTGGACAACTTGGCTGGAATCCAGTCTGGAGGCGGACTTGTGGATGGATCAACGTAATACTGTTGATCTGCTTATGCGCGTGAATTGTTAGAGATGCCGGTCATGCCGGCATTTTTATTGTCTCGCGGGATTACGGGCCTGATAGGCGAGTGTTAGTAATGTCGGTGCTGTGGTCGTATAGGAAGACTATGCGAAGGCAATTTTATTTTTGCTTGTGCATAAGATGATCGAGCGGGTGTGCCAGATCATTCTGGCTGTGGATAAGACATCGACGCAGGTGCAACGGACGAGATGCTCGTCATCAATCACTGTGTATAAGTCTGATCGACCACGTTGGCCCTGGTTGTTGCGAACTGTGGAATAACTCAGCAGGAAGTCGCGTCGGTGGGTTGATGGACGGGAAGCAAGCTTGGCTGCATGCTGATAACGGTGAGGATTGGGACATCGCCAGGGAGTGTTGGCGGTGATATCCCCAGTGCTTGTGGATGATATTTTGTCCCGCGCACTCGCGGTGTAGCGCAATGGGTAGGGCACTACTAACACAAAGGCATGGCCTCTTACAGCGCAACGCCAGCTGATCAGTAGGCGGCCGGCGGAGTGTCCGCGCCTTACCAGCTCTTCAATCCGCGTCACTGGAACCCAAGTCAAGGTCAGCCTAATGAGAGCAGGGAGCGCGATGCTCATCAGCGCGGACCTGTTGAGTTGCATGCAGCCGGGTGGGATGGGTGCGTGTTTTTGCCGCCGCAAAGCAAAAACCCTCGCTACTTTCGTAACGAGGGTTCT
>NZ_MUXB01000143.1:0-1034 GCF_001994935.1 Herbaspirillum sp. VT-16-41 | reverse complement strand
TGAAATATGTAATTGGTGTCGATTTAGGAACAAGCGCTGTTAAAATTTTATTAGTTAATCAACATGGTGATGTGACCGAAGAGGTTTCCAAAACCTATCCATTAATTCAAGAAAAATCAGGATATAGTGAACAGGATCCGAAGGACTGGGTGGAACAGACAATAGCGGGATTGTCTGTTCTCCTCAAAAACTTTAATGGGAACCCAAAGGATATTGAAGGGATTAGTTTTTCCGGACAAATGCACGGCTTGGTATTACTCGATGAAAACTATGAAGTTTTACGTAATGCTATCCTTTGGAATGATACTCGAACAACAGAAGAATGCTATGAGATTTACTCAAAAGTCGGGAGACAGCGCTTACTCTATGACGTGATGGAGACCGATGTGGTGATGGTGCCCGCCGCATCCGATGTGGCTTGAGCCGGATGAATGGCACGGTAATGCCCGACCGGAGCAGTTGCAGCTTCGTTCTGCTCACCCGGCGCATCGTCTGCACAGCCAGCTTAACTATTCATCACTTCGCGAGCAGTATGCGGTGGCGGGGCGCGAACCGGTGACGTTGCATCCGAGCGACGCGAAAGCGCGCGGCATCGCTGATGGCGATCTGGTGCGTGTCTGGAACCAACGCGGACAGGTATCCGCAAAAATAGATGGTTGTGGACATTTTAGGTTATTTTGGCAAATTTTATTTCCATTATTGAAGCCGGCGACAGCAACAATTGCAATTTATAATTTTATCCATATTTGGAATGAATTTATCTTTGCGTTAGTACTAACAAATTCACCAAGTAACGGAACACTTCCAATTGGATTAAGGGAGTTTTATGGAGAATTCTCTGTGAATGTACCAGGTATAATGGCAGCATTGACTTTGGGCAGTCTCCCACTATTATTAATTTATTTTGTAGCACAAGAGAAAATTGTACAAGGACTTGCTGCGGGCTCTGTAAAAGGATAAAAAATGATTTATATGAAAACTAGAAATGATCTTTAATTAAGAATTGAATAAAGCAATATTCAAACAATTGTAGG
>NZ_MUXB01000060.1:0-396 GCF_001994935.1 Herbaspirillum sp. VT-16-41 | reverse complement strand
ACCGAGTGTTGCTGGAATCAAAAGGTTGTAGAAGGACAGGCAACCTGACTAGGTGTTAGTCGGATAAAAGTGCGCGAGATGACAGATGGTTTGGATGAGGTTATAGCAGAAAGGAGCGGAGAAAGAGTTGAGAGAGAGATGGGCGTCGCAGCAGCTGAGCAAGGCCACCAGTTCGGCGCCGGGCTGGCTACAGTGCCCACTACTGGCTTCTGCACGGGGCCGCCGGTGGTCGGCGCGGATGTCGGAATCGGAATCGGAGCGATCCCAGCATGTGGGGATCAGTGCGGGCTGGGCCAAGCGCATCTCCTTGCCAATGACGGTGCGTGGATGCGGCTTCTCTGCGGATGTGCGCTACCGGCTGGGGTGCCGTACCAGGCCGACGCTGGCTGGCCATGG
>NZ_MUXB01000151.1:0-54512 GCF_001994935.1 Herbaspirillum sp. VT-16-41 | reverse complement strand
GACGCCGCAACAGTTTGCAGAGACTTTTTTAACCGCAGACTCCAAGTCGTTCTCGTACTAAATTGGGGAGCAGGTCAGTGGCAGTGCCGGAAGTTCACAGAGCGATGGAGAAAACAGTGCTAAAGAATCGCCAATTGATATTGATCACGCGATCGGTGCCGATTACAGTAAGGCAGGAAAGCCAACTGGGGGGCACAGTTTGGTTAATGGGGACGTGAGAATCGTTCCGGGAACAGAGTCTGCTCCTGATGCGTCGGGAGTGTACAAGGCAACTATTCAAGTGCCTGATCCGCAAAATCCGGGGCAATGGATTACAAAGACTAGCAATGGTTCTGAGAATTCAATGTTCCCAAAAAACTGGGATGCTGCGAGAATTCGGGATGAAGTTAATGCAGCCTGGAGTTCTGCTGAACGGAAAATCCTTCCTGATGGGAAATGGAGTGCGCGGACGCCATCAGGAGTGCAAGTCGAAGGATATGTGTCGCCTCGTACGACGGTCTATCCAGTATTTAAGAACTAGGAAAAATTGAGTAAGCCAAAAAATGAAACTTAGATTTTCTTATGTTGACGGCGGAGTTCATCCTAAGTTGGGGCAGGTATATTATTGGTGGCCCGAGGTCCTTCCAGAGGTGGGCTACGAGCGCTATGTTCGCTATCTTTCTGGAGTATTAAGCGCAGTTGCGCAGGTTCCTTCGCAGTGTGATCGGCTGCTCAAATATATCGATGATATTGAGGTCGGCATCGAATCAAAAATCGTAGGTGGTGGAAATGATGTTGAACTGACGTTTAGTAAAACTGGTGTGCAAGTTGATATTCTCATTAATGATGATTGGTGTGGTCAACTCGAGGGGCATTTCCAACTACATGAGTGGAAAGTGGCTTTAAAGGCTTGGCGTCAATTTTTGACGTTGCCGGAGTCATTGGAGACAGTCGTTGAGGTTGATATCTAAATCCTTTTCTGTATCGGCGGCGTAATCGCTATACACAGGTGGGTAGTGATGTGATGGCGCCCAAAGGCGATATCGACATTGCGGCCAAGTCGGTGGAAATCAAAGCCGCAGAGCAGGTCAGCAAGACCACCACCGAAGACAAGTACAAACAACGCGGCCTGACGGTGGCCGTGACCGGCCCCGCGATCTCGGCGATGCAGTCGGTGGACCAGATGGCGGACGCGGCCGGCAAGACCAAGGACGGCCGCATGAAGGCGCTGGCCGCAGCCAGTGCGCTGATGTCGGTCGATAGCGCCGTGGGCGGTTCACACACTGGGCGTGGCCCTGACCGGAATAAATAGAAGCGAATTTAATACTTGGCGAAGTAACTACTGGAAAAATAGAGCAAGTGACTTTAGGTGAAAAATGGACCGAAACTTGGTAAAGGCAATAGCGGATTTAGAAAAAGTGTCAGCGGGCGAGGTGATTAAAGTGCCTGCGCCCGATGATCGATTGATTGATGAGTATGAGAAAAAAACTGGATTTAAGTTTAACGACGATTATCGGTACTTCTTAAAGAAAGCCAGCATCATTTTTTATGGAAACATTGAGCCATTGATTTTAACGAAGGAGCTTAATGTAAGAGGAGAGTTATTGCAGGAAATCCGCGCCGCCCAACAGTTGGGAGTTCCTTTGGATTGGTTGCCAATATGTGAGGACAACGGAGATTATTACTGTCTTGACCAAGCTGGTCGGGTCAGATTCTGGAGTGGAAATGGCGTAAGTTTAGAAGCTTGGGAAACGCTTGCTGAGTGGATCATTGACGTATGGTTAGGTGCCAATTAATAAAGCCTTTGATTTATAACTGATAGATGGCGCGGTAAATCGGCGAAGCGGGGGTGCCGTCGATGCACACGATATCTTGGTGGTGACGGTCTCCTGCTATATCAACATCAGGGCTGGCGGAACCTCGGCTGACAACATGACACTGGTCGGGCAACGCGAGATAAGTGCGCGCACATCTGACTTGGCCAGAGACCATTGCTAAATACTCTTCTCAGTATTCGGGGGATGAACTATGGAAGAAAATAATTAATGCTGTTCAGAGATTCAATCCGGAAATAAATAAGAACTTGAATGTGATACTTCCAGCGAGAGAAAAATAGGCTTGATTTCAAATGAAGATAATTGGAACGATTTTCCTGGTTTGGCCGAGAAGCCATTAAGGTGGATCGAAAATCCGACCGACGTGAGGCTGATTCGGTTCGTTTTGGCATCGAATTCCGCTTGGGAGATTCGGCTGAACGACTTCCCGGAAGAACCGATGTATACGCTCATCGTGGAAGGTAAAGAAGTACTCAATTTTACTGAATGGCCAGATAAATGGGCTAAGGCTTCGCTGTAACTACCCACTAAAAGCCAGCTCACCCCAAACGGCAAAAACTCTACTCAATCGCACCAACACTCCCAAAGTCTCGTTCCCGCCCATCAACGGTTCTAGCTCCTTCTCTCCCCCCGCAACGCCATCCCCAACCCCGCCACGATCGCCACCGCCCCCACCATCATCGACACTGACAGCGGCTCCTGCAGCACCCAGGCCGAGGCTGCGACGCCGAAGAGTGGGGAGAGTGCATTGAGCATCAGCGCCCGCACCCCAAGCCGCGCTACCACCCAGTTGAACAAGGCCACGCTGAGGATGCTCACCAGCAGGCCGTGATAGGCGCTCTGCAGCGCCAGGGCGGGCAGGGGCTTGCTGAAGGTGGTTTCGCCCAGCCAGGGCAAGGCCACCAGCGTGCAGGCCAGCGACAGTACCTGCGTCAGCGCCACCGCATCCAGCGGGGCGATCCGCCAGTTGCGGTTCAGGACCAGGTACCAGGCCCACATCAGGGCCGATAGGACGAACATCAGGTCGCCGCGCCAGGCGCCTGCCGGGGCCAGGCCGCTGGCCAGGATGCCATTGAGGCCGACCAGCACCAGCCCGACCAGGAGCATGAGCACGCCCCAGGGCGAGATGCGCTCGTGCTGCCGGAAGACGAAGCGGCTGATCGCCATGCCGAACAGCGGGGTGAGCGCCGGATGGATCAGCGCGCCATGCGAGGCGGGGGCGTAGTTCACGCCGCCGACCAGCACCAGGCTGAACAAGGGGCCGGAGAGCAGGAATAGCACCGATCCGCGCCGCCAGCCCACGCCACAGGCGCCGATGAGCCCGCGGCGCCAGGCATAGGGCAGCATCAGCAGGCCGCTGGTGAGGTAGCGCACCAGGGTGGCGTCATAGGGTGTCAGCCCTTGCTGGTAGCCGTAGCGCGAGATCACGGGTTGGATGCCCCAGATCAGCGCGACCAGGATGCCGGAAAGAATGGGTGGGTTCATGTCGAAAGCCGGTTGGTTAAAGCCCTGCAGAAGTGAGCACAGTAGAGCAAAGGGGCTTTGACTGACTTTCGATCATTGGTCAATAATGTTTGAATCTGCGCCATCACCGGTTGACACATGCCCAAGCCCACGCCAGCTCCGCCGACCCTGCCCATCGACCGCGTGGGGGACATTGCGCGACCGGTGGTGGTGGCGGGTGCCGATTATCCCAGCGGTTCGCTGCAGCCCCTGCACAGTCATCGGCGGGCGCAGTTATTGTTCGGTCTGGCGGGCATGATGCAGGTGGTCACGCAGGATGGGGCCTGGGTGGTGCCGCCGCAGCACGCGGTGTGGATTCCGTCCGGGCGTGAGCACCTGAGCCGCATGCTGTTGCCGGTGACGACCTGCAGTGCCTTCGTGGAGCCCGAGCACGCGCCGCGTCAGGCGCAGACCTGCCAGGTGCTGGAGGTGCCGCCCCTGTTGCGTGAATTGCTGATCGAGGCGACCCGCATCGATCCGCTCTACGCGCCCAATAGCCGGGAAGAAGACCTGATGCGCCTGCTCCTGGCGGAGATCGGTCGTGCCCGCGAGATTCCGGTCCACGTGCCGCTGCCGCAGGAAGAAAAACTGGGCGCGCTGTGCCGCAGCTTCATGATGGCGCCGTCGATCCGCTCGCGTCCGGGGGAGTGGGCGGAGCAACTGCACACGAGCGAACGCAGTTTCAATCGCCGTTTCCTGGCGCAGACGGGGATGGGTTTCCAGCAGTGGCGTCTGCGGGCCTGCATCGTCAATGCGATCTCGCGGCTGGCGCTGGGGCATTCGGTGACGGTGATCGCCTATGACCTGGGCTATGAACGGCCGGCGGCGTTTTCCACGATGTTCAGGAAGATGACTGGGCATGTGCCGTCGGCCCATCCGGCAGCGCTGGGGGCGGTGCGTCGCAGCCGCTGAGCGGCGGCCATAAAAAAGGCCGGGGCATTTCGCTCCGGCCAACCATTCTGCGAGGGATGCAGAAGAGACTATCTGGGTGAGGACGCAGGGCGTGCGCCCTGTCCTTAGCCCGGATCAGGCACCTGCCAGGCGCGGGGCCTGCGCCCGGCCGCCCGTTTGCATGTAGCGCTCGACCGAGAGGTCTTCATGGGCGATGGCGGGACGGCGGCCGGAGATCAGGTCGGCCAGCAGTTGTCCCGAGCCGCAGGACATGGTCCAGCCCAGGGTACCGTGGCCGGTGTTGATGAACAGGTTCGAGACCGGGGTGGCGCCGACCACCGGCGTGCCGTCCGGGGTCATCGGGCGCAGGCCGGTCCAGAAGCTGGCCTGGCGGGTGTCGCCGGCGCCGGGGAAGAGGTCGTTGACCACCAGTTCCAGCGTGGCGCGGCGCTTGGCCTTGAGGGTAGTGTCATAGCCGACGATCTCGGCCATGCCGCCCACGCGGATGCGGTCGTCAAAGCGGGTGACGGCGATCTTGTAGGTTTCGTCCAGGATGGTCGAGACCGGGGCGGCGCTGGCGTCGGTGATGGGCACGGTGATCGAGTAACCCTTGAGCGGATAGACCGGAATGGCGGGCAGGCCCGGCACATCGGCGAGCAACTGCGGGGAGTAGGAACCCAGGGCGACCACGTAGCTGTCGGCCTGTACCAGTTCCTTGCCGCAGACGACGCCGGCGATCTTGCCGCCGGCCATGGCCAGCGCATCGATGGAGACGTCGTAGCGGAATTTCACGCCCAGCTGTTCGGCCATCTTGGCCAGGCGGGTGGTGAAGAGCTGGCAATCGCCGGTTTCGTCATTGGGCAGGCGCAGGCCGCCGGTGAGCTTGCCACGTACCTTGTCCAGCGCCGGTTCGGCGCCGCCCAGCTGGTCCGGGCGCAGCAGTTCGAAGGGAACACCGGCTTCCTTGAGCACGGCGATGTCCTTGGCGGCGCCATCCAGTTGTTCCTGGGTGCGGAACAGCTGCAGCGTGCCTTGCTCGCGGCCTTCGTAGGGGATGCCGACATCGGCGCGCAGCGCGCGCAGGCAGTCGCGGCTGTATTCGGCCAGGCGCACCATGCGTTCCTTGTTGACGGCATAGCTCTCGGCATTGCAGTTGCGCAGCATCTGCCACATCCAGCGCAGCTGGTTCAGTGTGCCGTCCGGGCGGATGGCCAGCGGGGCGTGTTCCTGGAACATCCACTTGATGGCCTTCAGCGGAATACCGGGTGCAGCCCAGGGCGAGGCGTAGCCGGGGGAGATCTGGCCGGCATTGCCGAAGGAGGTTTCCAGCGCGGCGCCGGGCTGGCGGTCCAGTACGGTCACGTCATGGCCGGCCCTGGCCAGATACCAGGCGCTGGTGACCCCGATGACACCGCTTCCAAGAATGACGACGCGCATGTTGATTCCCCGTTTTCAATGATGCCGCTACAAAAGGCTGCTGGATTAGAAGATTCAGCTATGATATGGGCGAATAAATAGTGTTTGTTCGCGTATTTATTGACGATTTCAGGAAGAAATAATTTAAATCGCGCTGAAACAGGAAAAATCCCATGAGAACCCAGCAGCAGTCCGTCCGTACCCTCGACAAGCTTGATCACCGCATCCTGGCGGTGCTGCAGAAGGATGGGCGCATTTCCATGAAGGAGCTGGGGGAGCAGGTCGGGCTGTCGGTCACGCCCTGCATTGAACGGGTCAGGCGCATGGAGCGCGATGGGGTCATCACCGGCTATTACGCGCGCGTCAATCCGGAGTCACTGGGGGCGACCTTGCTGGTGTTCGTGGAGATCACGCTGAACCACAAGTCGGGCAACATGTTCGAGCAGTTCCGGCGCGAGGTGCTGCGCATTCCCGAGGTGCAGGAATGCCACCTGGTCTCGGGCGATTTCGACTACCTGATCAAGGCCCGCATCCGGGGCATGGCCGAATACCGCAAGCTGCTGGGCGATATCCTGCTGCAGCTGCCGGGGGCGGCGCAGTCCAAGAGCTATGTGGTGATGGAGGAAATCAAGGAAACCCTGGCCTTGCCGCTGGACGACTGAGATGATCGGGCGCATGGCGTCGCCAGATAAAGGGGCGGGGGTGGGGCGGGGGCGCGAGGGATGGTTGAGCAGCTTGCTTGACCTGCACTGTACTTGAATCCGGCGTGCGTTCCTGTGCATTCCTGTTTGGTTTGGTGTGACCTAGACTTCACCTACACTGGACTCCACTCCGACCCGAGACATCATGCCTTCCAAACCAAGAATCGAGCAATACAATCAACCCGCAGGCGGCTGGGGCGCACTGAAATACGTGGCGCTGAACCTGGTCAAGGAACACGTGGCCGATGGCAAGGGGCTGCGCACCCTGTTGTCGCAGAACCAGCCGGACGGTTTCGATTGCCCCGGCTGTGCATGGCCGGACCGGGAGCATACCTCCACCTTCGAATTCTGCGAGAACGGCGTCAAGGCGGTGGCCGCCGAGGCGACCAAGAAGCGGGTGACGCCCGATTTCTTCGCCCAGCACACCGTGGCCGAGCTGATGCAGCAGTCGGACTATGAACTGGAAGAACACGGCCGCCTGACCCATCCCATGGTCTACGACGCCACCACCGACAAGTACCGCAAGATCGAGTGGAGTGCCGCCTTCGAACTGATCGGCCAGCATCTCAATGCCTTGCCCGATCCGAACATGGCCGACTTCTATGTCTCCGGCCGCGCCAGCAACGAGGCGGCTTTCCTGTTCCAGTTGTTCGTGCGCCAGTACGGCACCAACAATTTCCCCGACTGCTCCAACATGTGCCACGAGCCCACCAGCGTGGGCCTGCCGGTGACTGTCGGGGTCGGCAAGGGCACCGTGCTGCTGGAAGACTTCGACCACTGCGACACGCTGCTGCTGTTCGGCCAGAACCCGGCCACCAACCACCCGCGCATGATGGGCGAGCTGCGTCACGCCTCCAAGCGCGGCGCCACCATCGTGGCCATCAATCCGCTGAAGGAGCGCGGCCTGGAGCGCTTTGCCGATCCGCAAAGCAAGGTCGAGATGCTGACCATGGGCAGCACCCGGATCAGCTCCATGTTCATCCATCCCAAGCTGGGCGGTGACCTGGCACTGATCAAGGGCGTCATCAAGCGCACCATCGAGCTGGACGACGCTGCCCTGGCCGCAGGCACCGAGCGTGTGATCGATGTGGCCTTCATCGAGCAACATACCGCCGGCTTCGAGGCGTTCGCCGCCCAGGCGCGTGGCGAAAGCTGGGACGACATCGTCGAGGAATCCGGCGTCTCCCGTGACGACATCGAAAAGCTGGCCCAGGTCTACGTCAAGGGTAAGGCCGTCATCGCCACCTGGGGTATGGGCCTGACCCAGCACAAGCATGCAGTGGCCACCATCCAGCTGCTGTCGAACATGATGATGCTGCGCGGGAACATCGGCCGCCAGGGCGCTGGCCTGTGCCCGGTGCGTGGTCACTCCAACGTGCAGGGCGACCGCACCGTGGGTATCGACGAAAAGCCGACCCCGGCCTTCCTGGATCGCCTGGAACAGGTGTTCGGCTTCAAGGCGCCGCGTCACCACGGCAATGACACCGTCGGCTCGGTCATGGCCATGCTGGAAGGGCGCACCAAGGTCTTCATCGGCCTGGGCGGCAACTTCGCCATGGCCACGCCCGACACCCCGCGCACCTTCGAGGCCATGCGCTCCTGCAACCTGACGGTGCATATCACCACCAAGCTCAATCGCAGTCACCTGGTACATGGCCGTGACGCGCTGATCCTGCCGACCATGGGCCGCACCGAGATCGACATGCAGAAGTCCGGTCCGCAGGGTGTGACGGTGGAGGATTCGATGAGCATGGTGCACGTCTCCTATGGCATCAACAAGCCGGCTTCCGAGCAGCTGATGTCGGAAACCTCCATCGTGGCGCATATCGCGCAGGCCACCATGCAGTCGCGCAGCAACGGTCCGCAGATCGACTGGCTGTGGTACGCCGAGGATTATTCGCGCATCCGCGATGCGATCGAAAAGGTCTACGACGCCTTCAAGGGTTACAACGAACGCATCGCCAATCCGGGTGGCTTCCACCTGGGCGTGGCCTCGCGTGACCGGGTCTGGAAGACCAGCACCGGCAAGGCCAACTTCATGGTCCTCGACATCCCCAAGGACACGCCCATCCATCGTGCCCGGGCGATTCACGGCGAGAAGCTGCTGACCCTGATGACCACCCGTTCGCACGACCAGTACAACACCACCATCTATGGCATGGATGACCGTTATCGCGGTGTGTTCGGCCAGCGCCGGGTGGTGTTCATCAACCCGGCCGATCTGCAGATGCTGGGCTTGAAGGATGGCGAGTGGGTCGATATCACCAGCGTCTGGGACGATGGCGTGGAACGTCGCGCCGATGGTTTCCTGCTGGTGGCCTACGACATTCCTCGCGGTTGCATCGGCAGCTACTATCCCGAGACCAATCCGCTGGTGCCGCTGGAGAGCTTTGCCGACCAGGCTCGCACCCCAACCTCGAAGTCGATTCCGGTGCTGCTGTCGCGTTCGGCGGTGCAGCGCACGGCGGCGTAAGCAGAGATGGTGGACGTGGCAGACATGGCGGACTCGGCGGACCCGGACAGCGGCGACCTGCAGGAGCGGGCGCGGCAACTTGGGGTGCCGCCCGAGGTACTGCTCATCGTCGAAACCTTGCAGGCCGACGCCGAAGAGAAGGAGGGCGGCGCGCTGTCACTGGCGCGCCTGTCCAAGCGCACGCAACTGCGCATGAGTACCTTGCGGCGTCTGCTGTCGGCGCTGGAAGAGGCCGGCGTGGTGCAGGTAGCGATGAACGAGGACGGGACCGGCAGCGTCAGCTTGCTGGTGCCGCCGCCTCAGTAGGCGCTACCTGAGCGACCTAGGCGCCACCGCCGCCGTGAGCAGCCGCAGACAACTCAATCCGCCAGTTCCTGCACCAGCTTGCCCATCAGTTTGAGGGCCTGTTCGATCTCCCTCGACCAGTCATAGCTGTAGTTGAGCCGGATGAAATGGCTGTAGCGATTGGTGGCCGCAAAGATGCGCCCCGGCGCCACCGTGATGCCCAGTGCCAGACTGCGGCGATACAGCTCCATCGCATCCACCTGCGGCGGCAACTCCACCCACAGCACATAACCGCCTTCGGGCGCGGAGACCCGCGTGCCTTCGGGGAAGAAGCGCAGCACGAAGTGCCGCATCAATTCCCGCTGCTGGGCAAAGGCGCGGCGTACCCGACGCAGGTGGCGCTCGTAGCCGCCCTGGGTCAGGTATTCGGCGATGGCCCGTTGCGGGGCGGTAGGCGTGGCCAGGGTGTTGAGGAACTTGAGCTTTTCCACCTGATCGCGGTAGCGGCCGGGCATGGCCCAGCCGATGCGGTAGGCCGAGGTCAGGCTCTTGGAAAAGGACGAGCAGTGCAGCACCAGGCCGTCGCGGTCGTAGTTCTTCAGCGAGGAAGGATGGGCATTGCCGTAATAGAGTTCGCTGTAGACGGCGTTTTCGATCAGCGGCATCTGGTGCTGTTCGGCCAGGCGTACCAGCCTTTCCTTTTCGCTGTCCGGCATCTGGAATCCGAGTGGATTCTGGAAGTTGGGCATCACCATGCAGGCCGCCACGGCCTGCGTCTTCAGACATTCTTCCAGGGCCCCGACGTCCATCCCGCGCTCGGGATCGGTGGGAATTTCCAGCGCCCGCATGCCCAGTCGCTCGATGGCGTGCAGCATGGCGTAGAAGGTCGGGGTCTCGACCGCGATGGTGTCGCCCGGCTTGGCCACGGCTTGCAGGCAGAGGTTGATGGCCTCGGTCGCGCCGACGGTGATGACGATTTCCTCGGGGGCGACCTTGAGACCGTTTTCCAGGTAGCGCCGGGCGATCTGGCGCAGCAGTTCCGGATGGCCCGGCGGCAGGTCGTCGAACACGCTGGACTGGCTGGCATGGCGGGCGATCTTGCCGGCGTACTGCGCCAGCCGGTGCGAGGGGAAGAGCGCCGGGTTGGGGTAGGGCGACCCCAGCGGCACGGTGCCGTCCTGCTGGATGGTCCTGAGCGTAGCCAGGACCAGCCGGCTGACGTCGACCTCGGTCGATTCCTGCCAGGCCGGGTGATCCTCGCGCGAGGTCTTGGCCACGGGCATGGCCACGGTCTCGGCCTGCGCCCGCACGAAGTAGCCGGATTGCGGCTGGCTTTCGATGATGCCCTGGCTTTCCAGCAGTTCGTAGGCGCGTACCACGGTCGTGACGCTGACCTTGTGTTGCTGACTGGCAATGCGTACCGAGGCGATGCGCTCGCCCGGGCGCAGCACGCCGGCGCGGATCGAGGCCGCCAGCTGGTCGGCAAATTGTTTGTAGAGAGGCATGGCGGCCATGGAAGAGGGATGTGGGAGAGTGGTGTTAGAGTGCTAAGCCCGCATTCTACAAGGTACAAGGACGCCGCCATGATCACCGTGCATCACCTGAACAACTCCCGCTCCCAGCGCGTGCTGTGGCTGCTGGAAGAGCTGGGGCTGGATTACCAGATCAAGTTCTACCAGCGCAATCCCAAGACCATGCTGGCCCCGCCGGAACTGCTGGCGGTCCATCCCCTGGGCAAGTCGCCCGTCATCACCGATGGCGACCTGACGGTGGCCGAGTCGGGCAACATCATCGAATACCTGCTGGAACGCTACGGTGCCGACAGTGGCCTGCTACCGGCCGCCGGTACCGCCGAGCGCCTGCGCTATCGCTACTGGCTGCACTTCGCCGAGGGCTCGGCCATGCCCTGGCTGTTGCTGGGCCTGATCTTCGCCAAGATGCCCGGGGCCGTGCCGGTGCTGATCCGTCCGATCGCCAAGATGCTGGCGCAGGGCATGCGCAGCCGCGTGGTCGCGCCGCAGCAGGAGCGGCAGCTCAAGTTCATGGAAGCCGAACTGGGCAAGGACGGGTGGTTCGCCGGCGCGCAGTTCACGGGGGCGGACATCCAGATGAGTTTCCCGGTCGAGGGCCTGCGGGCGCGAGGTGGACTGGATGCGCGTTATCCCAGGCTGCTCCACTACCTGGAAGCCATCCACGCCCGGCCGGCCTACCAGCGGGCGCTGGAAAAGGGCGGGCCTTACGAGCTGTTGCGCTAGCCTTCGGCGCGGGAGATTTCAGGCCGGCAAGCTCACCTGGGCGCGCAGGCCACCGCCGCTGCGATTGCACAGCAGCAGGCGCCCGCCATGGGCCTCCACGCTGGAGCGGGCGATGGCCAGCCCGAGGCCGACATGGCTGTCGCGGCCCCGATGGCGGGCCGGGTCAAGGCGCACGAAGGGCTTGAAGACTTCCTCCAATTGCGCCTCGGCGATGCCGGGGCCGTCATCATCGACCAGGATCGTGAGCGCGCCATCTGACTGCGCCCTCAGCGACAGGCGCGCGCACTGGCCATAGCGCACTGCGTTGTCCACCAGGTTGCCCAGGGCGCGGCGCAGGTGGATCGGGCGGCAGCGATAGGGCTGGGAAGTCGCCTCTTCCAGCAGCACCTGGTGCCCCTGGGCCGACTGTTCCTCGGCGATCTCGCGCAATAGTGCCTGCAGATCGATCTGTTGAGTGGCTTCGGCGTGGGCGTCGTCGCGTGCAAAGTGCATCGTTTCTTCCACCATGACCCGCATCTCCTCGAGGGTGCGGATCATCGCCGTGCGCAGCGCGGCATCGTCCACCAGTTCGGCCCTTAGTCTCAGGGAGGTGATCGGCGTGCGCAGATCATGACTGATGGCGGCCAGCATGCGGGTGCGGTCTTCCACGAAGCGGCGCAGCCGTTGTTGCATCAGGTTGAAGGCGCTGGTGACGTCGCGCGCTTCCTGCGGGCCGGTGACCGGCAGGGCGTCGATCTGCTCACCCCGGCTGACCCGTTCGGCGGCCTGTGCCAGGGCCTTGATCGGGCGCAGGATGCGGCGCAGGAACAGCGCCACGATGACCAGCACCGGCAGCGTCGAGACCGGCACCGAGAAGCGTAGCGGGCGCTGCCAGCCCTGGGTGATCACCGGGAACTGCACGGTGTTGACCCAATGCCCATCTGGCGTGCGCAACGCCATGCGCAGCGTGGCCGGGCCTTCCGGGGATTCGTACAGGCTCACCCGCAGGGCATCGGCGGGCAGCGCCAGCAGGTCCTGCAGGCGCTGGCGCAGGATGTCTTGGTCGCGTCCTCGCTGGTGCTGGGCATCGATGTGCGGTTGCGGGTCCAGCGTATAGCGTCGGCTGTCCAGGCTGGCCTGGTGCAGCGCCGCCCGGGCCTGGGGCTTGGGCAGCAGGGCCAGGCGCCAGGCGATGGCGGCGTGTTCGGCCATCTGCTCGCGCGAGATCACGTGGATACGTTCGCCATTGCCCAATACCAACATCAGGCCGATGGCATGGGCCGCTACCAGACCGACCAGCAGCAGGGCCAGCAACTGGCCGGTCATGGTGCGCGGCCACAGTCTCATGAGACGGCGGGCTCTGCGCTGACCTGGGCCGCCAGCAGATAGCCGTTGCCCCATACCGTCTTGAGCAGGCTGGGGCGGCGCGGGTCGGGTTCGAGTTTCTTGCGCAGGCGGCTGACCTGGCTGTCGATGCTGCGATCGAAGGCCTGGGCTTCGGTGCCAGCGGTGAGGTCCAGCAGGCGGTCGCGCGAGAGCACGGTGTTGGGATGTTCCACCAGGACGCGCAACAGGCGGTATTCGACGCTGGAGAGGGTCACGCTGGCGCCGTCGCGGTCGCGCAGTTCGCGCTTGTCCACATCCAGGGTCCACGTATCGAAGAGGTAGCGCCGCACCGCCAGCGGCGCAGCGGGCAGCGCCGCGCCCGGCAGTTGGCGGGCGATGCGGCGCAGCACGCTGCGGATGCGGGCCAGCAATTCGCCGGGTTCGAAGGGCTTGATCAGGTAGTCGTCCGCACCAGTGTCCAGGCCGCGGATGCGGTCGTCGCTGGAGGCCATGGCCGTCAGCAGGATCACCGGCGTACCCAGTTGCTGGTCGATGTAGCGGCACAGCGAGAGGCCGTCCTCGCCCGGCATCATCACATCCAGCACCACCAGGTCGAAGCGCTGCCTGCCCAGCAGCGTGCGCGCCTGCGCGGCATCCAGGGCCATGCTCACCAGCAGGTCCTGGCGGCGCAGGTAGGCGGCCAGCGGTTCACAGATATCGGGATGATCGTCCACCACCAGGATGTGGCGTTGCACTTGCATGGTTGTTCCTTCTCCGGTGGCTTTGGCTGTCTGGCTTGCCACACTTTGACAAACTTTTGCCGATTTTAAATGAATATAATTCTCATTTGCAAATCAACGGCAATCGACCAGGACCCGTCCGGTCTGGCGCAAATCCATTTCCCCAGCGACGTTGCAGGCCATGACCGTGGCCAGCAGGGGAGCGTGTGCGCCCGGACGTCGGCACGCTGGCATCCAACAGGGGAAGCAATCACATGTACGCATACCGTCTTTTCACACCCAATCGCATGACGCTCGCGGTGGCTGCCGCACTGGCCTTGTCGGCCGGTCTGGCGCAGGCACAGCAGGCCGAAGCCGGCCTCAGCCAGGTGGTGGTCACCGCCACCGGTTTCGAGCAGGAAGTCATCGATGCACCGGCCAGCATCACCGTCATCGGCCAGGATGAATTGAAGAAGAAACCCTTTCGCGACCTTACCGATGCCTTGAAGGATGTCGAGGGCGTGACTGTCACCGGCACCGCCAGCGAAAAGGACATCTTCATTCGTGGCCTGCCCGGTGCCTATACCCTGATCCTGGTGGAC
This sequence comes from Herbaspirillum sp. VT-16-41, assembly GCF_001994935.1. Classification (NCBI taxonomy): domain Bacteria; kingdom Pseudomonadati; phylum Pseudomonadota; class Betaproteobacteria; order Burkholderiales; family Oxalobacteraceae; genus Herbaspirillum; species Herbaspirillum sp. VT-16-41. The sequence continues at coordinate 40,548 of NZ_MUXB01000151.1, read as the reverse complement.
GGCAAGCGGCAGAGCACGCGCGATGCGCGCACCAACGGCAATTCCGGCTTCGAGCAATCCTTCATTCCCCCGCTGGCGGCCATCGAACGCATCGAGGTGGTGCGTGGGCCGATGTCCTCGCTCTACGGCTCAGATGCGATGGGCGGCGTGATCAACATCATCACCAAGAAGGTGGCGCGCCAGTGGGGCGGCTCGGTCAGCGTCGATACCACCTTGCAGCAGCATGCCGACTCGGGAGATGCCTACCAGGGCCAGTTCTACGTCAACGGTCCCATCGCCAGCGATGTGCTGGGACTGCAGATGTGGGGCAAGGTCTACAAGCGCCAGGAAGACCGCATCCTCAACGGTAATACCAAGGCGCTGGACACCGACTTTACCGCCCGCCTGGCGCTGACGCCCAACAAGGACCACGACATCCTGGCCGAGATCGGTACCACCCAGGTGCGGCGCGATGCCTCCAGCTATCACACCCTGGCGGCCACGCGTACCACGGCCGATACCTACAACGAAAACCCGCGCGACCACATGTCGCTGTCGCATACCGGTCGCTATGGCTGGGCCACCTCGGATGTGTCCATCTCCTACGAGAAGGCGCAGCGCAAGAGCTACACCGAAAGCCCGGTCGGCAGCGACAGCTACACCCAGGCCGCGCGCGCCCCCAAGATCGAGAACCTGGTGATGGACGGCAAGCTGTCCCTGCCGCTGGGCGCGCACTGGCTGGTACTGGGCGGCCAGTGGAACGGGGCCACCCTGACCGACGTCAACCCGGGCGTGAGCAGTACCCTGGTGCAGCAGTTCAAGATCACCCAGAAGGCGCTGTTCGTCGAGGACGAGTGGAAGCTGACCGAACGCCTGGCCCTCACCGGCGGCCTGCGCCTGGACCACCACCAGGTCTATGGCAACCACTGGAGCCCACGCCTGTATGCGGTCTGGCATGGCAGCGAGCAACTGGTGCTCAAGGGTGGTGTCTCGCGTGGTTTCCGGGCGCCGGACATTCGCACCATCGCACCGGGCTACGCCTATACCACCGGGGGCGCTGGCTGCACTGTCGGCCCCACCGGCACCTGCGGGGTCATCATCGGCGACCCCAACCTCAAGCCCGAGACCAGCACCAGCTGGGAAATGGGCGCACAGTGGGATAACCACGCCGGCCTGGCCGCCGGTGCCACGCTGTTCTACACCGACTTCAAGGACAAGGTCAGCAATGCCCTGGTCTATAACGCCGATGGCAGCATTGCGCGCTGGTCGGCCAACAGCAACTATCGTCTCTGGACCAGCTACAACGTCGATCGCGCCACGATCAAGGGCATCGAGTTGAGCGGGCGCTGGCAGGCCACCCGCAGCGTGGCGTTCAAGTCCAACTACACCTATACCGATTCACGCCAGAAGGGAGGCGCCTACGATGGCTATGCGCTGGCCCGCACGCCAAAGCACATGTTCAACCTGCGTGCCGACTGGACCCCGGCCGATGCCTGGACCGTCTGGAGTGCGCTGGCCTACCACGGCAAGGAGGTCAATGCAGCTGCGCGCGTGGGGACTGCCGGCACCACCATTTCCTCGTCGGGGGTCAAGGAGTACCAGGGCTATACCCTGGCCGACCTGGGTGTGACGCATGACATCAACAAGCTCACCTCGGTCAGCGCGGCGATCTACAACCTTACCGACAAGCGTCTGGATGAGCAGAGCTTCAACACCGTCGGCGATGGGCGCCGCCTGTGGGTCAGCCTGACGCAGCGCTTCTGATGGCCGGCGTCGATCTGCACCGGCGGCGCCTGCTGGTGGCCGCCATGCTGGCCAGCCTGCCGGCAATGGCGGTAGCGCAGCCTGACCTGTCGCAGCGGCTGGGGCCGACGATTGCCGAGCACGGTTCGGCCTGGTATCGCTTCGAGCGCTTTGCGCTGCGCTCGCAGGACGGCCAGCGCAGCTACCGGGTGACCGTGTGCCTGCCACGCCGTGCCGCGCCGGCGGACGGTTATCCGGCCATCGTCCTGCTGGACGGCAATGCCGCGCTGGCGGCCATCGACGAAGCGCAGTTGCAGGCGCTGGACGCGGTCGGACCGCCGTTGATCGTGGCCATTGGCTACGACACTGACCTGCGCTTCGATGTCGCGGCCCGCGCCTATGACTACACGCCGCCCATTCCTGCCGGGCAGGCCGATGACGAAGCCCTGCGCGGACGCCGGGGCGGTGGGGCCGATGTGTTCCTGGACCTGTTGCAGGATCGCATCCTGCCGCAGGTGCGTCGGCTGGCGCCATTGGACAGTGGGCGCCTGAGCCTGTGGGGGCATTCCTACGGTGGCTTGTTCGTCTTGCATACGCTGTTCACCCGGCCGGGGCTGTTCTCCCGCTATATCGCCGCCAGCCCGTCGCTGTGGTGGCAGCGCGGCCTGATCCTGGAAGAAGAACGGCGTTTCACGGAGGCGCCCGGCGCCCGGCTGTGGCTGATGGTGGGGGAGGCCGAACAGCGCGAGCGCAAGCCCGCCCGGGAGCTCGATGAACGTAGCCGCGCCATGCTGGCCGCGCGCGCCTGGTTACCGCCCCAGGCACTGCAGGAAATGGCGGTGCGGCTGCGTCAGCGCCAGGGGCTGGAGGTGCAGATGCGCAGCTTCCCGGGGCTGGCGCACGGACCGATGCTGCCGGCCTCACTGGCCCTGGCGCTGCGTATCGCTGCCGGGCTGGCGCCTTGAGACGGACGGCTGCGGGAGCTGCGTGGGCGGGTTTGTATCGTCATGTATCGCAAAGTAAAAGACCCGCGATGGGGCTGGCACAGCGCAGCAGTGAAGCTATAATTGAGAATTGTTATTATTTGCAACCTGCTTCATTTCGGTTGTCGATTTCATGAAGGATTCTTCGCTCATCCCTGTCAATGCCGTTGCGGACCAGAAGCGTCGGGCCTTCTGGCTCAAGCACCTGCACCAGTGGCACTGGATCAGTTCCGGCATCTGCCTGGTGGCGATGCTGGCTTTCGCCGTCACCGGCCTGACGCTGAACCACGCCGCACAGATCGAAGCAAAGCCGCAGGTGGTGCATCGCACCGCCGTGCTGCCGCCCGCGCTGCTGACCCCGCTGCGCCAGCAGGCCGAGGCGGCGTCCGCCGTCGATACCAAAGGCGGCAGCAAGGACCCCTTGCCCGCGCCGGTGCGGGACTGGGTCGCCCAGCAGTGGTCGGTGGCGGTGGGCACGCAGGCGGCGGAGTGGTCGACCGACGAAGTCTATGTGGCGCTGCCACGTCCCGGCGGCGATGCCTGGCTGCGGGTGGCGCTGGAAGACGGGCAGGTGGAATACGAAAAGACCGATCGCGGCTGGATCTCCTATTTCAACGACCTCCACAAGGGCCGCAATACCGGCGCCGCCTGGAGCTGGTTCATCGATATTTTCGCCGTAGCCTGCCTGGTGTTCTGCATCACCGGGCTGTTCCTGTTGCAGATGCATGCCGGCAAGCGCCCGGCCACCTGGCCGCTGGTCGCGCTGGGCCTGGTGGCGCCACTGTTGCTGGCGCTGCTGTTCATGCATTGAAGCTTGCGTTTTTCTCCCAGCCAGACGAGCCCGGTGGGCTTGCAGCCAGCCATCCTGTCTTATTTTGCGAGGTCACATGAAGCGTAGTCATTCCATGCTGCTCAAACCGACCGCCCTGGCGCTGGCCATGGCGGCACTGTTCGCCACGGCCGCCCCGGCCGGTGCGGCGGAGATGAACCTGAAGATCGAGGTCCCCACCCTGAACGTGGCCGAATACCACCGGCCCTACCTGGCGGCCTGGATCGAACGCGCCGACCAGAGCGTGGCGGCCAATCTGGCGGTCTGGTACGACGTCAAGAAAAAGGACAAGGAAGGCGAGAAGTGGCTCAAGGATATGCGGCAGTGGTGGCGTCGTACTGGCCGCGAGCAGCAGATGCCGATCGACGGCGTCAGCGGTGCCACCCGCGCGCCGGGTGAGCAGAAGCTCAATTTCGGTTCTGCCAAGGGGCCGCTGGCCAATCTGGCCCCGGGTGACTATGTGCTGATGGTGGAAGCCGCCCGCGAAGTCGGCGGTCGCGAACTGGTCAAGCTGCCGTTCCAGTGGCCGCCCAAGTCGGTCCAGAGCGCCAAGGGCCAGGGCAGCAGTGAACTGGGGGCGGTAGCGCTGGAACTGAAGCCCTGAGGCACAGAAGCGCAGCATCACACCATAAAACCATCAAGAAAGAGGAACCTGTCATGACGTTTTCCCTGAAGCATTTCACCGCCCGTTCCATGAAGATCGCCGCGCTGGCCCTGGCCATCAGCCTGCCGCTGTCGGCCCATGCCCACCGCCAGTGGCTGCTGCCCTCGGCCACCGTGCTCTCCGGCAGCGAGGCCTGGGTGACGGTGGATGCGGCGGTCTCCAACGACCTGTTCTACTTCGAACACTTCCCACTGCGCCTGGACGGGCTGGTGGTGACCGGCCCCGACGGCAAGCCGCTGCAGGCGGTCAATGCCGCCACCGGCAAGTATCGCAGCACCTTCGATGTGCAACTGAGCCAGCCCGGCACCTACAAGATCGCCGTGGTCAACAACGGCGTCTTCGCCAGCTACAAGATCGATGGCCAGCAGAAGCGCTGGCGCGGTAGCGCCGAGGCCCTGGCCAAGGAGATCCCGGCCAACGCCACCGAACTGAAGGTGACCCAGATGAATAGCCGGGTGGAGACCTTCGTCACCGCCGGCAAGCCGACCACGGCTGCCCTGGCGCCGACCGGCACCGGTCTGGAGCTGGTCCCCGTGACCCATCCCACCGACCTGGTGGCGGGTGACACCGCGACCTTCCAGCTGCTGCTGGACGGCAAGCCGGCCCCCGACATCGAAGTGGAACTGGTGCCCGGCGGCATCCGCTATCGCGACAAGCTGCTCGATACCAAGCTCAAGACCGCGGCTGATGGCAAGTTCAGCGTGAAGTGGGCGGGCCCGGGCATGTACTGGATGGAAGCCAGCGTCGCCGACCAGAAGACCACGCTGCCGCAGGCCACCCAACGCCGCGCCACCTACATTGCCACCATCGAAGTGCTGCCCTGAGCACGGCCTGACCGACCTTGTTGGCGCCTGCGATGCGGGCGCCGTTTTCATTTTGGATACCTGTTTGGAGTGTGAGCGGTGACGATGTCCCATCGCGTGTTGATCCCCATCGACCTGGAGGCCCCGGCCGCGCTGCCCGCCGGGGTAGTGGCCCATCGCCTGGCCGGCGACACCATGGGCACGACCTGGAGCGTGCAAGTGCTGGCCCCGCCGGCGCTGACCACGGCGGCCATTGCCGATGCCATCCAGGCGCAGTTGCAGCGCGTGATCGACGAGATGAGCACCTGGTCGCCGCAGTCCATCATCAGCCGCTTCAACCAGGCCGAGGCCGGTAGCTGGCATGCATTGCCGCCGGCGTTCTTTACCGTGCTCGATGCCGCGCTGACGATGGCGGCCGACAGCGAAGGCGCCTTCGATCCCACGGTCGGGCCGCTGGTCGATCTGTGGGGTTTTGGCGCCGGTAGCGTGGTCACCGACCGTCTGAGCCTGCCCGATCCGGAGCGCCTTGCGGCCGTGCGCCAGCGCTGCGGCTGGCAGCGCATCGTACTGGACCGCGAGCAGCGCCGGGTGCTGCAGGCCGGTGGCGTTTCTCTGGATTTTTCAGGTATCGCCAAGGGTTACGCGGTCGATCTGGTGGCGCAGGCCCTGCATGAACTTGGCTGTGCAAGCTGGTTGGTGGAAATCGGTGGCGAGCTGGCCGGGCAGGGCCTCAAGGCCGACGGCCAGCCCTGGTGGGTGGCGCTGGAACGGCCCCCGCACGATACCGGCCCGGGCATGGTGGTGGCACTGCACGGCCTGTCGGTGGCGACCTCGGGCGACTATCGCCGCTATGTCGATCATCAGGGCCAGCGCTATGCCCACACCATCGATCCGCGTACTGGCGCACCGGTACGGCAGGCGCTGGCCTCGGTGACGGTACTGCACCGGCAGTGCATGGTGGCCGATGCACTGGCCACCGTGCTGACCGTGCTGGGCGAGGAGGCCGGCATGGCCTTCGCCCGCCAGCGCGGTATTGCGGCGCTGTTCATCAGCGCGCAGCCGCAGGGCTACCGCGAAACCATGACCCCGGCCCTGGCCGCCATGCTGGAGTGAGCATGGCACTGCAGACCCGTTATCTGTTGGCGGCGCTCGTCGCGCTGACCTATCTGGTGTTCTGCGTCATGACGGCGCTCACCTACCGCCGCGCGCAGCGCCGGCAGCAGGCGCAATGGGCGGGCGCGGCCGCAGGCAACAGCGATGCCGCCACCGTGCTGCTGGCCTTTGCCAGCCAGACCGGCACGGCCGAGCGCCTGGCCCTGCAGAGCGCGCAGAGCTTGCGGGCCGGCGGCATGGCGGTACGCGTGCTGCCGCTGGACCAGTTGCAGGAGGATGACCTGCTGCACGAGGATGACCTGCTGCGCAGGCGGCTGATCCTGTTCGTGGTCAGCACCACCGGCGAGGGCGATGCGCCCGACATGGCCGCCACCCTGGCGCAACGCATGGCGCAGCCGTCCCCGGGCGCGCCGCTGCCGCAACTGCAGTTCGGGGTGCTGGCGCTGGGCGACCGCAGCTACCAGCAATATTGCGCCTTCGGCTATGCGCTGCATGCCTGGCTGGGGCGCCGCCACGCGCAGCCGCTGTTCGATGTGATCGACGTCGACAACGGCGACGACGGTGCCCTGCGCCACTGGCAACATCAGCTGGGCGTGCTCAGCGGGCATAGCGACGAGGCCGACTGGAGTGCGCCGGCCTACGGGCGCTGGCGGCTGGCGCAGCGTCGGCTGCTCAATCCGGGTAGCGCCGGTGGAGCGGTGTACCACCTGCAACTCACGCCGCTGGACCTGCCCGCGCCGAGCTGGCAGGCCGGCGACATCGCCGAGATCGGCCCGCGCAACAGCGACCAGGCAGTACAGAGCTTCATACAGGCGCTGGGTTTGCAGAATGAAACGACAACGCTGGCTCCGGTGCTCGCCAGCCGCTTGCTGCCGCACGAGGCCGCGGCGCTGCAGGCCTTGCGCGGCTTGTCCGGCGCTGACCTGCTCGCCCGCCTGAAACCCTTGCCGCACCGTGCCTATTCGATTGCCTCGCTGCCGGCCGATGGTGGCCTGGAGCTGATGGTGCGGCTGATGCACCAGCCCGATGGCCGGGCTGGCATCGGTTCCGGCTGGCTGGGCCTGCATGCCGCGCCGGGCCAGGAGATCGACCTGCGGGTGCGGGTCAATACCGCCTTCCATGGCCCGCAGGACGACGGTCCGCTGATCCTGATCGGCAACGGCACCGGGCTGGCCGGACTGCGTGCGCATCTGCGCCAGCGCATCGCCGCCGGGCAGCGCCGCAACTGGCTGGTCTTCGGCGAGCGTTCGCATCGGCACGACTTCTTCCATGGCGACGAGCTGCAGGACTGGCTGGCCAAGGGCCATCTGCAGCGGCTGGACCTGGCCTTTTCGCGCGACCAGCCGCAGCGCATCTACGTGCAGGACAAGCTGCGCGAGGCCGCCGCTGAACTGTCGCAGTGGGTAGAGCAGGGCGCCAGCCTGTACGTGTGCGGCAGCCTGCAGGGCATGGCGGCCGGCGTCACGCTGGCGCTGCAGGAGATTCTGGGCGAGGCGGCCCTGCAGGCGCTGGCCGAGCAGGGGCGTTACCGGCGCGACGTCTATTGAGGGCAGACGTCGGGCCTCACAGGTGAAGTTGGCTGACAATGCCGGGAAATCCCATCGATTTGCCGGCATTTGCTTTATTTGCTTTTTATCCCCGTTGCGCGAGAGAATGTCACATCAAATCAATGAGATAAGAACAACATGAGCCTATTCGCCAGCCTGCTGCTGATCCTGCTCCTGGTGGTGGTCAGCGCCTTTCTTTCCTGCGCCGAGATTTCCATTGCAGCCTCCCGCAAGATCCGCCTGGAGATGATGTCCAAGGAGGGCGTGCAAAATGCCGACCGCGTGCTCTCGCTGCAGGCGCAGCCGGGCAATTTCTTCACGGTGGTGCAAATCGGTCTGAATGCCGTGGCCATCCTCGGTGGTGTGGTCGGCGAGCCGGCGCTGACGCCGCATATGCGCGAGATCATCAGCACCTTCTATGTCGGCCCGTTGCTGGAGAATGTCAGCTTCGCCATGTCCTTCCTGGTGGTGACGGCCTTCTTCATCCTTTTCGCCGATCTGATGCCCAAGCGCCTGGCCATGGTGGCGCCGGAGCGGGCGGCGGTGGCGCTGGTCAAGCCGATGCTGTTGCTGGAGAAGCTCTTCAAGCCGCTGGTGTGGTTCTTCAACAGCCTGTCGAAGTGGATTTTCACGCTCTTCGGCCTGCCCCAGGTGCGCACCGAAGTCATCACCCCCAACGAGATCCACGCCATGGTCGATGCCGGCGCCCAGGCCGGCGTGCTGCTCACGCAGGAGCATCACCTGATCGAAAACGTGTTCGAGCTGGAAAGCCGCTACGTGCCCTCGGCCATGACGCCGCGCGACAGCATCGTCTACTTCCTGCTTACCGATAGTGAAGACACGATACGCCAGAAGATCATCGAGCATCCGCATTCGCGCTTCCTGGTCTGCGAAGGCCATATCGATGCCGTGCTGGGCTATATCGACAGCAAGGACGTCTTGAAGCGCCTGCTCAAGGGCGAGCAGTTTTCCCTGGCCGACAAGGGGCTGGTGCATACCCCGCTGTCCATCCCCGACAGCCTGAACCTGTGGGAAGTGCTGGAGCGCATGAAGGCCATGGACGAGGACCTGGCCATCGTGGTCAACGAATATGCGCTGGTGGTGGGCATCATCAGCATCACCGATGTCACCGGGGTGTTGATGGGCAACCTGCTGGCCATGGCCGAGGAAGAGCAGCAGATCGTGCGCCGCGATGAAAACTCCTGGCTGATGGATGGTCTTACGCCGCTCAACGACGTGATGAACGAACTGGACATCGACGAATATCCCAACCCGGTCGGCTACGAGACCCTGGCCGGCTTCATCATGTACATGCTGCGCAAGATTCCCAAGAAGACCGATTTCGTGCTGTTCTCGGACTTCAAGTTCGAGGTGGTCGACATCGAGGGCAATCGCATCAACCAGTTGCTGGTGACCCGCTTCAAGCTGGAGCGGACGGACAAGGCGGACAAGGCGGATAACGCGGACAAGACCGACAAGGAAGCCGGTACGAATTAATACGATTTTTCAGATTTTTCCTATCCTCACGACCTGCCCGAATCGGGATACTTCCCCTCGGTCGTTTGCTTGAAAGACTGGTACTCGGGGAAAGCAGACGGCCGTTTCAAAAAGTAGCAAACGCAGCAAATGCAGTGACGCAGTAACTGAAGTAACCGTAGCAGAGGTAGTCGTGGGCAGCCCGCATCCGCAAGGATGCGGGCTTTTTTTCGTCGGTCGATTTCCGTATCGATGCTGCCATCGACGATGCCCGGCCTGCAGCGCCTGCCGCATTGAAGTACAGTCAGGCCTTTGGTGTATTCAAGCGGGAAGTGAAATTGGGAAAAGAGGTCAAGAGCCCTTGCGTCTCCTTGTGCAAGCTCAAGCACGAAGTCTGTACCGGCTGCGGGCGCACCCGGGATGAAATCAAGGACTGGAAATCGATGAAGCGCAAGGCGCAGCTGGACACCGTCCATCTCGCCGCCAAGCGCCTGAAGGCCCTGAAGAAGAAATAGCGGCGGCCGTGTGCCGCCGCGAGCTTACGTCCTGGCACCGTGGTTGCGTTCCGAAATCTGCGCGTTGAGCGTCCAGAAATCGTAGAGCACGCCCAGCAGGAAGAAGCCTCCCGTGAACAGGTAGACGATGCCCGAAATCCACTTGCCGATATACATGCGGTGTACGCCAAACAGGCCCAGGAAGGTCAGCAGCAGCCACGCCACCGAGTAATTGACCTCGCCACCGACGAAGCGCGCATCGGCCTGGCGATCCATCGAAGGGATCAGGAACAGGTCGATGATCCAGCCGATGCCCAGCAAGCCCAGCGTGAAGAACCAGATCGTGCCCGTCACCGGCTTGCCGTAGTAGAAGCGGTGAGCGCCGGTGAATCCGAAGATCCAGAGCAGGTAGCCCAGGGTTTTGCTGTGGGTGTCGTTGTTCATGCAGGCTCCAGAAAAAGTGCAGTTCAAAACCGTAAAAAGCAGGCGGCCCGGCACATTGTAGTGCGCGGACGGTGCGTTGCCTTACGGTAGAGCTACAAACAGAAGTGAAGTTCAGCAACAGGCACCGGTCAGCAAAGGCCCGCGGGGCTTGCCCGCAAGAAAAGCTCAACTGGTATAAACTGTGAAGCTTCAGGAGGCACAGAACCTCCGCCACCTTCATTCCGCCATCTGTTGCCCATCGTGCGACCTTCGCTGCTCATCCCGCTTATCGTCGGCTGTGCGCTGTTCATGGAAAACATGGACGCCACCGTGCTGGCCACCTCGCTCCCCGCGCTGGCGCGCGATCTCAACCAGGACCCGATCACCCTCAAGCTGGCCATGACCGCCTATGTCGCGGCGCTGGGCGTGTTCATCCCGATCTCGGGCTGGATGGCTGACAAGCTGGGCGCGCGCAAGGTGTTCAGCGCGGCCATGATCGTGTTCATGACCGGTTCCATCCTGTGCGCGGTCTCCGGGTCGCTGGTGACCTTCGTGGCAGCGCGTTTCCTGCAAGGCATCGGCGGGGCCATGATGGTGCCGGTGGGGCGGGTCATCATCGCCCGTTCGGTGGACAAGTCCGAACTGGTCAAGGCGGTCAGCTACCTCACCCTGCCGGCGCTGCTGGGGCCGGTGGTGGGGCCGCTGCTGGGTGGTTTCATCACCACCTACTTCCACTGGCGCTGGGTATTCCTGATCAATATTCCCTTCTGCTTCCTCGGCCTGTACCTGGCCAAGCGCTTCATCCAGAACTTCAAGGAAGACGACCCGGCACCGCTGGATGTGAAGGGTTTTGTACTGACCTCGGTCGGCGCGGCCATGATCATGCTGGGCCTGTCGCTGTTCGGCAGCCATCTGGTGGATGGCGCCACGCCGGTGGCGATGTGCTCCATCGGCGCCATCGCGCTGGTGATGTACTACCGCCATTCCACCCAGATCGCCTTCCCGCTGCTGGACTTCCGGCTGCTGCGCATTCCCACCCTGCATGCCAGCGTGGTGGGTGGTTCGCTGTTTCGCATCGGCCTGGGCGCCGTGCCTTTCCTGTTGCCGCTGGCCTTGCAGGAAGGGTTGGGGATGACCGCCTTCCAGGCCGGCAGCATCACCTGTGCCTCGGCCTTCGGCTCGCTGTTCATCCGCCTGCTGGCCAGCCGCGTGCTGCGCCGCTATGGCTTCCGCACGGTGCTGATGGTCAATGCCGTGTTCGCCGGTATTGCCCTGGCGGCGTACGGTATCTTCAGCATCCATACGCCTTATCTGCTCATTGTCACCATCGTGTTGATGGGCGGCGTGTTCCCGGCGCTGCAGTTCACCTGTCTCAATTCGATTGCCTATGCCGACATCGACAACCGCGATGCCGGTCGCGTCACCAGCCTGGCCAGCGTGATCCAGCAGCTGTCGCTGGGACTGGGCGTGACCGTGGCCGGTATCGTGCTGCAGCTGTCGAACCACCTGCAAGGCCATTCCAGCATCGTCGCTGCCGACTTCTGGCCGGCCTTCGTGGTGATCGGCCTGTTCTCGGTGGCCTCGGTGCCGATCAGCGGCAGGCTGCCGCACAACGCGGGCCTGGAGCTGTCGCGCGGCAAATGAGCCGATAGGGGAGACGGGGCAGGGCTGGTATCATCGCCGCACCGTCACGATGGAGTTCCGCATGTCCCTTCCTTCCTCCCCCCTGCGCCGCCTGGTTGCGGCCAGCCTGATCCTCGCCTCCTGCAGCGCCTTCGCATTTTCCCTCTCCGACCTGAGCAACCAGGACGCCAGCGCCGGCTTGAAGGCCGCGCTGGAAAAGGGCGCCAGCACGGCGGTCGCCAACCTCGGGCGTCCCAATGGCTTCTTCAATAACGACAAGGTCAAGATCCACCTGCCAGGCGCCCTGGAGCAGGCCATGCCCATCCTGCGCATGACCGGCATGGGTGGCCAGGTCGATGGCCTGGTGGCCGACATGAACCACGCGGCCGAAGCCGCCGTGCCGTTGGCCAAGCCGCTGCTGATCAACGCGGTCAAGGCCATGTCGGTGAGCGATGCCAAGAACATCCTGACCGGTGGCGACACCTCGGTGACCGACTTCTTCCGCCAGAAGACCTCGGGTGAGCTGGCCGTGAAGTTCCTGCCTCTGGTCAAGCAGATCACCGACCGCAACGGGCTCTCCGGCCGTTATAACGCTGTGATGGGGCAGGTCGCCAAGTCCGGACTGGTCAGCGCCGACCAGAGCACGGTGGAGGGCTACGTCACGCAGCGCGCGCTGGATGGCCTGTTCCTGATGATCGGCGAAGAGGAAAAGGCGATCCGCAAGGACCCGGTGGGCAGTGGCAGTGCCATCATCGGCAAGGTGTTTGGGGCTATCCGCTGAATACGTTCCAGGCCGATTCCTGATTTCCGACGCTGGCCGTCGCCAGCAGGTTGCATGGAAAAGATCGCCAGTCACAGCCGTGACTGGCGATTTTTTTTGACGCTTTACATCGTCGCCAAGCTCGGCAGGATGCCGCTTGGGGCAAGGGATAGCGCCGGAAGGGCGGTTTTCAGGTTGCACTCTTTTGACAGCATATTGACCGCTGTTGGGAACTTTTAAAAGTGCTTCAGATCTGCAAGTTATGGATTCATATTGCTACATTGCTGGACAGCATTAAGCGATTGGTTTAAACTATCGTTTGTCTTCGCGACATAACTTGTTCAACTACGACTCTCAGCAGTGTCCGATCCGCGCTTGTGCGGGTTGTCCAAATTTCCGGCTGGCAGCGCGAACGCCCTCCCGTTCTCCACGGTGAACCGTTCCCATCCCTGTCCGGTGTGCATCATGCCGAGGCTGGCTTCATCGCTTCGGTTTCATCGCTGCCCTTGCAGCTTTCGGTTCGCATCCAAACGATACGCCCTGATGGGCAGCGAACCCCTTAAAAATTGACTCTATAACCCGTCGTCGCGGCGTCATGTCGTGCCGGCTATACCAACGGGGGTAACATGACACGTGTTCGTCACGTCTTCGCCGGCGCATGCGGTATTGCGCTGGTCCTTGCAGGACTGGTCTGGTGGATCGGCCCGGAGGTCATCCAGAAGTATCGCGGTGACCTGATCTACTACACCGGCAAGCACCTGGAACTGGTCTTCTTTTCCATGGCGCTGGCCCTGGCGGCCGGTATTCCGGCCGGTATTGCGCTCTCGCGTCCCTCGATGCAGCGCAGTGCAGAAAAATTCATCCAGATCTTCAACATCGGTAACACCATCCCGTCCATCGCCGTGCTGGCGCTGGCACTGGCTTTCTTCGGCATCGGCAATGGTCCCACCATCCTGGCGCTGTGGTTGGCTTCGCTGCTGCCCATCGTGCGCAATACCTACGAGGGCTTGAAGAACGTGCCGGCTGCCATGAAGGAAGCGGCGCGCGGCATCGGCATGAAGCCGCACCAGATCCTGCTGCGGGTGGAATTGCCCAATGCGCTGCCCATCATCGTCGGTGGCGTGCGCACGGCGCTGGCGATCAACGTCGGGACCGCGCCGCTGTCGATGCTGATCGGCGGCGAGAGCCTGGGCGGCCTGATCTTCCCCGGCATCTACCTGAACAACCACGGCCAGCTGCTGCTGGGCGCGGCGGCCACGGCCTTGCTGGCACTGGTGCTCGATGCCCTGGTGACGACGCTCTCCGGCCTCTACCTGGCCCGACGCGGGCTGCGTACCTGAAGCCGCGCAGCGCAGACTTCCATCACAAGAACGACCGCACGCCGTCGCATCGGCAGAGCGGTAGAGAGGAAAGCATGACAATCAAGACCATCGCAAAATACGCCCTGTGTGCCCTCGCCATGGGCCTGGCCATGTTCGGCGCGGCCCGTGCGCAGGCGCAGAACCTGGTCATCGGCGGCAAGAATTTCACCGAGCAATTGCTGCTCTCGGACATGACCGCGCAATACTTGCGCGCCAAGGGCTATGACACCGAATTGAAGAACGGCCTGGGTACCACCCTGATGCGTTCGGCCCTGGAAAGCGGACAGCTCGACATCGTCTGGGACTACACCGGCACTGCCCTGATCGTCTACAACCACATAGAGGACAAGCTCGATCCCGACCAGATCTACCAGAAGGTCAAGGAGCTGGACGCCCCGCGTGGCCTGACCTGGCTGAACCAGTCCGAGTTGAACAATACCTACGCCTTCGCCATGCCGCGCGAGCTGGCCGAGAAATATCAGATTCATTCACTGCAGGACCTGGCCAAGCGCATCAACGAGGATGACAGCGAAGGCAACAAGCCCCACCTCATGGGTGTGGACTACGAGTTCGCCTCCCGTCCCGATGGCCTGGGCCCGATGCAGGCGCTCTATGGCTTCAAGCTCGATCGCAGCGAGGTCAAGCAGATGGACCCGGGGCTGGTCTATACGGCCCTGAAGAACGAACAGCTCTTCGTCGGCCTGACCTATGCCTCGGACGGCCGCATCAAGGGCTTCGACCTGCAGCTGCTGGAGGATGACAAGGGCTACTTCGCCGCCTACAAGGCGACCCCGGTGGTGCGCCAGGACATCCTGGAGAAGAACCCCGAGCTGGCAGCGCAATTGAACGAACTGGCCGCCAAGATCGACACGGCGACCATGACCGAACTGAACAAGCGCGTCGACATCGACCAGGAACCGGTGGCCAAGGTGGCCGCCGACTTCCTCAAGCAAGCCGGCCTGATCTGAGGAGGACACCATGAACATCTTCCAATACCTGCAATCGGACTGGCCCAACATCCTTGAACTGACCCTGCAACACCTGAAGCTGGTGGGTATCGCGGTCAGCCTGGCGATCCTCTTCGGTGTGCCGCTGGGCATCCTGGTGGTGCGCGTGCGCTGGCTGGCCGGCCCGCTGATGGGCCTGGCAACCATCGTGCTGACGCTGCCCTCGATCGCCCTGTTCGGGCTGATGATCCCGGTGTTCTCCAAATTCGGCGCGGGCATCGGCCCCTTGCCGGCCATCACCGCCGTGTTCCTGTATTCGCTGTTGCCGATCATGCGCAACACCTACCTCGCGCTGGAAAACATCGAGGCCGGCGTCAAGGAGGCCGGCATCGGCATCGGCATGACCTTCTGGCAGCGCCTGCGCATGGTGGACCTGCCGCTGGCGGTACCGGTGATCCTGGGCGGCGTGCGTACCGCCGTGGTGATGAATATCGGCGTGATGGCCATTGCCGCCGTCATCGGCGCCGGCGGCCTGGGCGTGCTGATCCTGCATGCCATCAGCCAGAGCAATATGCAAAAACTCGTGGTCGGCGCCGTGATGATCAGCGTCCTTGCGATCATCGCCGACACCCTGCTGCAACGACTGCAGAAAATCCTGACACCGAAAGGAGTTCAAAAATGATCGAACTGGACCAACTGAGCAAGACCTACACCCAAAAGGATGGCACCCAGGTCAAGGCGGTGGATGCCGTCAGCCTGAAGGTGGCCGAAGGCGAAATCTGCGTCTTCCTCGGCCCCTCGGGATGCGGCAAGACCACCACCCTGAAGATGATCAACCGCCTCATCAATCCAACCTCGGGCCGCGTGCTGTTGAACGGGCAGGACACCTCCGGCATCGATGAAGTCGAACTGCGCCGCCATATCGGCTATGTGATCCAGCAGATCGGCCTGTTCCCCAACATGACCATCGAGGAAAACATCACCATCGTTCCGCGCCTCCTGGGCTGGGACAAGAAGCGCTGCCACGAGCGCGCTACCGAGCTGATGGCCATGGTGGCGCTGGATCCGAAGAAATTCCTCAAGCGCTACCCGCGCGAATTGTCCGGCGGCCAGCAGCAGCGCATCGGCGTCATCCGCGCCCTGGCGGCGGACGCCCCGGTGCTGCTGATGGATGAACCCTTCGGCGCGGTCGATCCGATCAACCGCGAATCGATCCAGAACGAGTTCTTCCAGATGCAGCGGCAGTTGAACAAGACCGTCATCATGGTCAGCCACGACATCGACGAAGCCATCAAGCTGGGCGACAAGGTGGCCGTGTTCCGCGCCGGCAAGCTGGTGCAGTTCGACAATCCCGATACCTTGCTGGCCCGTCCCAAGGATGATTTCGTGGGCGCCTTCGTCGGCCAGGATCACACCTTGAAGCGCCTGCTGCTGGTGCGTGCCGGCGAGGCCGCCACCACCCCGGCCACGGCGCAGCCGGATGTGTCCTGCGACCAGGCCCTGGCGCTGATGGATGACCAGGATTCGCGCTATCTGACCATCATCGATGCCGACAACCGCGCCCTGGGCTACCTGACCCGCCGTGATGTGCGCGGCAATACCGGCGTGGCCGAGGACATGGTCCGTCCCTTCACCATGAACGCCGCCCCGGATGAAAACCTGCGCGTGGTGCTCTCCAAGATGTACAAGCACAGCACCAGCTGGATGCCGGTGATCGCCAACGATGGCAGCTACCTGGGCGAAGTGACCCAGGATTCGATCGCCAGCTATCTCAGCTCGGGCAAGTCGCGCGGGATGGCGATGGCGGCTTGATCGTGGTGTGGCGCGCCAAGAACGGAAGCGCCGCTGCGCCTTCGATACGCGCCTGCGGCGCTACTCAGGTCGAACGGTCGGTGGTAGAGGAGCGGCTGCACATCGACTCCGACCTGGGCCGCCGGTGAGCCTTCGATATGCGCCTGCGGCGCTACTCAGGTCGAACGGCCGGTGGTGGCGGGACGGCAGTGCATAGGCTCCGTTCGCCCTGAGTAGACGCGATAGCGTCGTATCGAAGGGCCGGTTCGGAGAGATTCCGTATCAACATCGCTCAAGGGCAATGCGCAGGCATTGCCCTTTTTTTGCGTCCTGCTGCGCTTCGCCGTGGCTTATTGTGCCGCCTTCAGGTCTTCCAGGAAGGCCGCCACGATGGGTTCGTTCACGCTGCTGCGATTGGTGACCACGCTGATGCCAACCTCATAGGACAGCTCGGTCCGGTTCAAAGCCCGCATCTGCCCGCGGGCGACATACTCGCGCCCCATCTCCTCGGGCAGGTAGCCCAGGTGCTGGCCGGAGAGGATGAGGATGGACATGGCTTCCATATTGCCGGTCACGGCCATGATGTTGCGTCGGTGGATGGGCACATGGCCGGGTGGCACCGGGTAGTCGCGCCAGGCCCAGGCGTGTTGCGCGGCCTGTTCCGGGGCTATCTCGCCGGGCTGGTCGAACAGCGGGTGGGGCGGGGCGCAGTAGGCCACCTGGCGCTCCAGCATCAGCTGCGTGTACTGCAGGGCGGTGACGCGGCGCCAGAAGTAGCCGATGGCGATCTGGATGCTGCCGTTCAGGAGCATCTCTTCCAGCTCGCTGGGCGTGCGCACCAGCAGTTCGATGCGCACCGCCTCATCACGCTGGCGAAACTGGCGAATCACGTCCGAGAGCCGGGTGTTGTGGTGGGCCGGGGTGTGGCCGATCAAGCCGATGGAGAGGGTGCCGACCAGGCGCTTGTCGAGATTGCGGGCTTCCATGCCGAACTCGGAGAGCGCATCCATCATGCGGCGCGCCGAATCGGCAAACTTCTCGCCCTTGGCGGTGAGCTTGAAACCGGCCCGGCCGCGCTCGCAGAGGCGAAAGCCCAGGCGCGTCTCCAGCGTGTTCAACTGGGCGCTGATGGTGGACTGGCCCACATTGAGCTTGGCCTGTGCCGCCGACACCCCGTGCGAATCCACCACCGCCAGGAAGACGCGGATCAGGCGCAGGTCCAGATCGAAGACATTGTTGAGCATGATGAGTGGGCGGGGCTGGGTTGGGCGGGGAGGGCGGCGAGGCCGGGGGAAGACCGCATTCTTACATTGATGGAAATCGATGTAAACGTCGCCACATCGATATATTTTCGCTAATCCTGCCTCGCTAGAATGCATTCAAGCTCATTGGCGATACAAGGATAAGCATCGATGGAACATGCACTATATCAGCCCCTCGGGGGTAATGTGATGCCCCGTTTTGGGGGGATTGCCACCATGATGCGGCTGCCGCATGTGGAAAATCCCGCTGGCCTGGACGTCGGATTCGTCGGTGTGCCGCTGGATATCGGCACTTCCAACCGCTCCGGCACGCGTTTCGGTCCGCGCCAGATCCGCACCGAATCGGTGCTGCTGCGCCCCTACAACATGGCCACCCGGGCTGCGCCCTTCGATTCGCTGAAGGTGGCCGATCTCGGCGACGTGGCCTTGAATCCCTACAGCCTGCTGGATTCGGTGCGCATGATCGAGGAGGCCTATGACGCCATCTATGCCACCGGCTGCAAGACCATCAGTCTGGGCGGCGACCATACGCTGACGCTGCCCATCCTGCGGGCCATGGCGCGTCACCGGGGACCGGTCGGGCTGATCCATGTGGACGCCCATGCCGACGTCAACGACACCATGAACGGCGAGAAGATCGCCCACGGCACACCCTTCCGGCGCGCCTTCGAAGAGGGCCTGCTGGACCCCAGGCGGGTGGTGCAGATCGGCCTGCGCGGCACGGGCTACCACGCCGACGACTTCGACTGGTGCCGCGCCCAGGGTTTCCGGGTGGTGCAGGCCGAGGAGTGCTGGCATCGCTCGCTGGCGCCGCTGATGGAAGAGGTGCGCGCGCAGATGGGCGACGGGCCGGTCTATCTCACCTTCGATATCGATGGCCTCGATCCGGCCTTCGCGCCCGGCACCGGCACGCCGGAAATCGGCGGACTCACGGTGCAGCAGGGGATGGAAATCATCCGTGGTTGCAAGGGGTTGGACATCGTCTCGGCCGATGTGGTCGAGGTCTCGCCACCCTATGACCAGGCCGGCACCACGGCGCTGGTGGCGGCCAACCTGGCATACGAAATGCTCTGTGTCTTCCCGGGTGTGAAATATCGTGCCTGATATCGTGCCTGATTGCGCGCCCGATACCGCAACCCATTGCATCACCCCGCCACTACCGCATGAGAAGGAAGCAGCATGACTGATACCCGCCTCTGGGGCGCGCGTTTCCGTTCGCCACCCGACCCGGCCCTGATGACACTCTCGCGGGGCGGCCTGGATCATTTCCGGCTGACCCGTTTCGACATCGTCTCGTCCCAGGCCCATGCGCGCCAGTTGCGCCTGGCCGGGCTGCTGACCGAGGCCGAATGCAATGCCATCGTCGCCAAGCTCGGCGAACTTGATGCCGCCATCGCCAGTGGTGCCGTGCGGCCCACCGCAGGCGACGAAGACGTGCATACCTTCATGGAGCGCGTGCTGGTGGAAGCGCTCGGCCCGACCGGCGCCAAGCTGCGGGCCGGCCGCTCGCGCAATGACCAGGCCGCCAACAACCTCAAGCTCTACCTGCGCGAGCAGGCACGCGCCATCGGCGCCTTGCTGCTGGACCTGCAGGACGCCCTGACGCACCAGGCCGGCCAGCATCTCGATACGCTGGTGCCTGGCTTCACCCATCTGCAGGCGGCGCAGCCGGTGGTGTTTGCGCACCAGTTGCTGGCCCATGCGCAGACCTTCAGTCGCGACATCTCGCGCCTGATCGACTGGGATCGGCGCGCAGCGTATTCGCCGCTGGGCGCGGCGGCCATGGCGGGGTCGGCCATTGCCCTGCATCCGGCGATCTCGGCCGCCGAGCTGGGCTATGACGGCCCCTGTGAAAACTCCATCGATGCCGTCGGCAGCCGCGATCACGTGGCCGAATTCCTGTTCGTCTGCGCCATGCTGGGGACGCATCTCTCGCGCCTGTCGGAAGAAGTCACGCTGTGGGTGTCGCGCCAGTTCCGCTGGGTGGAACTGGACGATGCCTTCTCCACCGGCAGTTCCATCATGCCGCAGAAGAAGAACCCCGATATCGCCGAACTCACCCGCGGCCGTTCGGCCCGTCTGATCTCGCTGCTGATGGACATGCTGGTGGCCTTGAAGGGGCTGCCGTTTTCCTACAATCGCGACCTGTCCGAAGACAAGTATTCGGCCTTCGAGGCCATCGATGTGCTGCACATGGTCTTGCCCGCCATGGCCGGCATGATGCGCACGCTGCAGGTGAACAAGGAGCGCATGCGTGCCGATGCCGCCCAGGGCTTCACCCTCGCCACCGAAGTGGCGGACTGGCTGTCGCGGCGCGGTGTGCCGTTCGCCCAGGCGCACGAGATCACGGGTGCCATGGTGCGCGCCTGCGAAGAGCGCGGAGTGGAGCTGCACCAGTTGAGCGATGCAGAGTTGAAAGTCATTAGTTCACATCTGTTGCCAGAAGTACGAACGGTTCTCACGCCCGAGGCCGCTGTGGCGGCGCGTAGCGGCGATGGCGGTACCGCACCGCTGCAGGTGCAGGTTCAACTGGAAAGATTGCAGGCTACCGTGGCCGCGCAGCGCCAGTGGACGCAGCAGGCGGTGTTGCCATCAGCAGCGGGAACAACAGCGGGAGCGACAGCATGAGCACCATCTCTCCCTATGCCATCGACCACCTCAAGGTGGTACCGCGCCGCTACTACGGACGCTGGCTGTCGGCCGCGCTGATCCTGCTGGCGCTGGGCTTCGTGGTACACGCCTTCGCCCACGGCCAGATCGAGTGGGCGGTGGTGGCCAAGTTCATGACGGCCAAGGTGATCCTGCAGGGCCTCTTGAACACCATCCTCATGACCATCTATGCGATGGTGGTGGGCATCGTGCTGGGCGTAGTCTTCGCGGTGATGGTGATGTCGCCCAACAAGCTGCTCAAGGCGGTGGCGACCTTCTACATCTGGTTCTTCCGGGGCACGCCCTTGCTGCTGCAGATGCTGCTGTGGTTCAACCTGGCGCTGGTGTTCCCGACCATGGGCATTCCCGGCTGGTTCGAGGCGCGCACGGTGGACATCATCACGCCCTTTGTGGCCAGCCTGCTGGGACTGGGCATCGGGCAGGGTGCCTATACCGCCGAGGTGGTGCGCGGCGGCATCCTGGCGGTGGACAATGGCCAGACCGAGGCCGCCAAGGCCATCGGCATGACGCGCCTGACCGCCTTGCGCCGCATCGTGCTGCCGCAGGCCATGCGGGTGATCATCCCGCCGGTGGGCAATGAGGTGATCAGCATGATCAAGCTGACCTCGGTGGCCAGCGTGATCCAGTTTTCCGAAATCCTGCACAACGCCCAGACCATCTATTTCGCCAATGCCCGCGTGATCGAACTGCTGATCGTGGCAACCGTCTGGTACCTGGCGGTGGTGACGGTGTTTTCCATCGGACAGCATTTCCTGGAACAGGTATTTGCCCGCGAGCGCCGTGCCCGGGCACGTACCCGTGCGGTGGGCGCACAGGGGGCCACAGGATGAGCACGCCCATGATCGTGGCCCATGAGGTCCAGAAATACTACGGTGGCTTCCACGCGCTCAAGGGCGTGAACCTGGAAGTCGAGGCCGGTGCCGTGACCTGCATCGTCGGTCCCTCGGGGTCGGGCAAGAGTACCTTCCTGCGTTGCATCAACCAGCTGGAAAGCATCGATGGCGGGGCCATCTGGGTCGGCGGCGAATTGCTGGGCTATCGCCGCCGTGGCGAGCAGTTGATCGAGCTGTCCGACGGTGAGATCGCCCGCCAGCGTCTGGCCAGCGGCATGGTGTTCCAGCGCTTCAACCTGTTCGCCCATATGACGGCGCTGCAGAACATCATGGAAGGCCCGGTGGTGGTGCAGAAGCGCCGTCGTGCCGAAGTGAAGGAAGAGGCGCTGGCCCTGCTGGCCCGGGTGGGCCTGGCGGGCAAGGCCGATGCCTATCCCTCTGAACTTTCCGGTGGCCAGCAGCAGCGCGTGGCGATCGCCCGCGCACTGGCCATGCGGCCCAAGCTGATGCTGTTCGACGAGCCGACCTCGGCGCTGGACCCGGAGCTGGTCGGCGAAGTGCTGGCGGTGATGAAGGATCTCGCCAGGAGCGGCATGACCATGATCGTGGTCACCCATGAGCTGGGCTTTGCACGTGAAGTCTCCAACCGGGTGGTGTTCATGGATGGCGGCCAGGTGATCGAGGCCGGCACCCCCGGTGAAGTGCTGGCGCGCCCGCAGCACCGACGTACCCAGGAATTCATCGCGGCCATCCTGGCCTGATGCGGCATTGCAGAACTCAACCAGAAAGGGGAATCCCGTGAAGCTGAAACACAAGACCATGTTGGGCCTGGCTACGTTGGCCGCCACCGTCACCCTGGCCGCCAGCGGCGCGCACGCGGCCGATCTGCCGGATCGCATCAAGAAGGCCGGCAAGCTGGTCATCGCCTCGCAGGCCAACTACCCGCCCATCGCCTACAAGGACCCGGCCACCGGCGAGCTGATGGGGCTGGACATCGACCTCGGGGCGGCCATCGCCAAGGAACTGGGCCTGAAGGTGGAGTACCAGGAAACCGCCTTCGCCCAGGTCTTCAGTTCGCTCACCACCGGCCGCGCCGACATCGCCATGGTGGCCATCAGCGACACGGCCGAACGCCAGAAGGTGGCCGACTTCATCGACTATATGAAGACCGGCCCGCAATTCTTCACGCTGCAGGCCAATGCGGCCCGCATCAAGGGCATCGCCGACGTCTGCGGCACCAAGGTCGGTGCCAGCCGCAATACCAACTGGCCGGGCCAGATCGCCGGCTGGAGCAAGGATAACTGTGAAGCCAAGGGCAAGCCGGCCATCACCGTGATCGGTACTGAAGGCTCGGTGGATGCGCGCACCCAGTTGAAGACCGGCCGCATCGACGTGGCGGTGCAGGGCAGCGAGACCCTGCCTTACTTCCAGGGCATGGAACCCAATACCTATGTCCTGCTGGGGCAGCCGCTGTTTGCGCAGGAGACCGGCATTCCGGTCTCCAAGAGCGAACCGGGCCTGCGCGACGCGGTGCTGGAGGCCCTGAAGCGCCTGCAGGCCAACGGGACCTACGACAAGCTGCTGGCCAAGTACAAGCTGCAGGGCAGCGCCATGCCGGCCGCGCTCAACCAGGGCAAGTGAGTCATGGCCGGCGTCGAGTTTGATGAAGCCGAGCAGGCCGCCGCGCGCCGGCTGGGCCTGACGGGGGCCGAGGATGTGGAGTGGCAGGCGCGCTGCGAACTGGCGGCGCTGTACCGGCTGCTGGCGCATTTCCGCATGACCGACCTGATCGATACGCACATCTCGGCGCGGGTGCCGGGGCAGTCTGGTCACTTCCTGATCAATCGCTATGGCGTGCTGTTCCACGAGATGCGCGCTTCCGATCTGGTGAAGGTGGATGCCCAGGGGCAGGCGGTGCAGATGGGCAGCACCGCTGCGCCGGCGCAGCGGGTCAATCGCGCCGGCTTCGTGATCCATTCGGCGGTGCATCAGGCGCGGCCGGACCTGCATTGCGTGATCCACACGCATACCACGGCCGGGATTGCAGTCTCGGCCCAGTGTGACGGGCTGCTGCCGATCAGCCAGCATGCGCTCAAGTTCTACGGCAAGCTGGCCTATCACGAGTACGAAGGCATCGCCCTCGATACCGCAGAGCGGGAGCGGCTGGTGGCAGCGCTGGGGTCGCACAAGGCCATGATCCTGCGCAACCATGGTTTGCTGGCGGCGGGGGAATCGGTGGCGGCGGCCTTCCATGAAATCTATTTCCTGGAACGGGCCTGCCAGGCGCAGGTGGCGGCGCAAGCGGGCGGGGCAGCCTTACACCTGCCGGCGGAGGAAGTGCGCCTGCGTGCCGCACGCCAGTTCGACAACGACCAGGCCAGCGGCATCATCGACCTGGCCTGGGAGGCGGCCTTGCGGCTGGTGCAGGAGGCGGGGCCGGGGTATCGCTGCTGAGCGTGCGTTATCGTTATCTATCGCCACCCCAAAAGAAAACGCCCGCATCGATGATGCGGGCGTTGTCATGTGCGGGCGGGCGTAACGGGCAGGTTCAGTCCAGCAGTTTCTGCATGAACATCGCCTTGCCGGTCTCGGCCTTCAATTCATAGCCTTCGAAGCCGCTGGCGCGATACAGCGAACGGGCCACCGTATTGCCTTCCAGGACTTCCAGCGTGAGCTTGCAGCAGCCCAGTGCGCGGGCCTGCTGTTCCACGCTGGCCAGCAACTGCCGGGCCACGCCCTGGCCGCGATAGGCCGGCATCACGGCCAGGTCATGCAGGTTCAGCAGCGGCTTGCAGGAAAAGGTCGAGAACCCTTCGATGCAGGTTGCCAGGCCAGCGGGGATGTCGCCGTCGAAGGCCAGGAAGACATGGGCGGTGGAACGTTTCTTCAGTTCTGCCGCCAGGTTCTGGCGTACATAGTCCGACAAGGCCTGTCCGCCGCCCATGGCGTCGCTGGCATAGGCGTTGAGGGTCTCGAACAGTGCGACCGCGTGGGCTGCATTGTCGAGATCGGCCTTGACGACGGAAACTGCCATGTCTTCCCTTTCCTCTGATCGAATCGATGTGCCGCGACCGGATTACTTGCCGCTGGCGCGTTGGCCGCCGTGCGTGAGCGCGGACGGACGCGGGCCATTCTGGCGTTGCTGACCCTGGCTGCGCGGTTGCGCATTGGCCGGGCGGGGGGCGCGATTGGCGTTGTTGCCGCCATTGCCAGCGTTGCCACCCCCATTGCCGCCGACGTTGCCAGCCTGGCCGCCCTGGGGACGGCCCTGGCCACGCGCCGCATTGCCATTGCCAGGATTACGCGGCTTGGCCTGCTGCGCTGCGCCGCCACCGGCATTGGCCGGCTTGGCGCCGCCATTGCCATGACCATTACCGGCTGCAGCCGGCTTGCGCGGTGCATTGCGTTGACCGCCACGTCCGCCACCAGCGTTCTGGTGACGACCCTGGCCGCTGCGCAGCTGGATCGGTTGCGGCTTGGCGGTCGGGTCCGGTTCGAAACCGGCGATCACTTCCACCGGGATTTCGCGCTTGATGAAGCGCTCGATGTCGTGCAGCAGGTCGCGCTCGTCCACGCAGACCAGCGACACGGCTTCGCCGGTGGCGCCGGCGCGGCCGGTACGGCCGATGCGGTGGACGTAGTCTTCCGGCACGTTGGGCAGGTCATAGTTGACCACGTGCGGCAGCTGGTCGATGTCGATGCCGCGGGCAGCGATGTCGGTGGCGATCAGGGCGGTCAGCTTGCCGTCCTTGAACTCGGCCAGGGCCTTGGTGCGGGCCGACTGGCTCTTGTTGCCGTGGATCGCCATGGCGGTGATACCGTCGCGGGCCAGTTGCTCGACCAGCTTGTTGGCGCCGTGCTTGGTGCGGGTGAAGACCAGCACCTGCTTCCACTGGTGGGTCTTGATCAGGTGCGCCAGCATGGGGTGCTTCTTGTCGCGGTCGACCGGGTGCAGCTTTTGCGCGATCACTTCCACGGTGGAGTTGCGGCGGGCCACTTCGATCAGGGCCGGATTGTTCAGCAGGCTGTCGGCCAGCTTCTTGATCTCGTCGGCGAAGGTGGCCGAGAACAGCAGGTTCTGGCGCTTGGGCGGCAGGGCGGCGAGCACCTTGCGGATGTCGCGGATGAAGCCCATGTCCAGCATGCGGTCAGCTTCGTCCAGCACCAGGATCTGGATGTGCTGCAGGTTCACGGTGCCTTGCTGCATGTGGTCCAGCAGGCGGCCGGGCGTGGCGACCAGGATATCGACGCCACGCTTCAACAGCGTGATCTGCGGATTGATGCCGACACCACCGAAGATGCAGGCCGAGGTCAGCGGCAGGTACTTGCCGTACTGGCGCACGCTTTCCTCGACCTGGGCCGCCAGTTCGCGGGTGGGGGCCAGGATCAGGGCGCGGATCGGCAGATGACCGTTGATCTTGTTGCGCGGCATGGCCGAGAGGCGTTGCAGCAGCGGCAGGGTGAAGCCGGCGGTCTTGCCGGTGCCGGTCTGGGCGCCGGCCAGCAGATCGCCACCGGAGAGCACGGCGGGGACGGCTTGGGCCTGGATCGGGGTGGGGGAGGTATAGCCTTGTTCGGAAACGGCACGAACGATTTCGTCGGACAAGCCGAGCGCGGAAAATGACATGAGACTCTGAAAATGGGTTTGGCCTGTGGCCCCGTACGGGCGCCAGTCGCAGGCAAACGGGTTGGAACTTGAGGAGGGCGCGGACTTGACTGGCTATACGCCGCGCAGGCCGCAGTATAACAGCGCAGTCTGCGGGCGACGTGATTTATTTTGCATGCGGATGCGGGCAGCTCATCCGTGCTGCCGGGCCAGGAAGGATTGCACGGGAGGCAGTACCAGCGCGCTTTGCATCAATCCACCGAAATGCGTGACGCCGGGCAGGCTGACAAATTCTGCCTGTGGCAACAAGGCCGCAGTGCGCTCGACGGCGGCATGGCGCGCATCGGCGTCGCCACAGAAGAGCAGGCAGGGCAGGTCCATCCGTGCCAGCAGGTCTTGCTGCGAGGGACGGGGTTGCTGGGCGGCGGCGGCCAGGGCCACCAGGTCGTTGGCGCGGATGAGCATCTTCACCTGGGGCGAAATCTGTTCGTCCAGCAGGGCTTCGAAGGTGGCGATGAAGGCCTCGGGGTCGCGGCCGTCGATACCATGGAAGCCCTCCCAGCTGCGGTCTTCATACGGATGGGCGGCACCCAGGATGAGGCTGCGCAGGCGCTGTGGCGCATGGCGTGCCAGCCCGTAGCCGACCCAGCCGCCCAGCGAG
Organism: Herbaspirillum sp. VT-16-41; assembly: GCF_001994935.1. NCBI lineage: Bacteria > Pseudomonadati > Pseudomonadota > Betaproteobacteria > Burkholderiales > Oxalobacteraceae > Herbaspirillum > Herbaspirillum sp. VT-16-41. The sequence goes on along the minus strand of NZ_MUXB01000151.1, from coordinate 13,980 downwards.
TAGCCGAAGAAATGAGCTCGCTCGATCTGCAGGGCGTCCAGCACGGCCACGGCGTCGCGGCAGCGCTGCAGCTGGGTGTAAGCGGCGGTTTCGTGCGGCTTGTCGCTCTGGCCATGGCCCAGGGCATCGAACATGATGACCTGGTAATGCTGGCGCAGCACGGCGGTGAAGCCGAAGAAGCGCCAGGCTTCCAGGCTGCTGGTAAAGCCGTGGTGCAACAGCAGGGGCGGGCCTTCACCCTCGACCTGGTAGTGGATCTTGCGGCTGTCGCTCAGGGCAAAGGGCATGGTGGGGAGGGTGGAGATGTGCGGCAGGGTTCAGTTGTTGTGATCGACCAGCTTCTTGCAGCGGCGCGCCAGCAGTTCACGCGAGCGCGCGCAGATTTCTTCGTTGCTGAGGTCTTCGATGTGGGTGGCAATCGACCAGACGTGACCGAAGGGATCACGCAGGGTGCCGGAGCGGTCGCCGTAGAACTGGTTCTGCACCGGTCGCAATTGCACGGCACCGGCGGCAATCGCCTGGCTGAAGACGGCATCGACGTCGGCCACGTAGACCAGCAGGCTCACGCCCGCACCGCCCAGCGTCTGCGGGCTCAGGAAGCCTAGTTCGGGATGTTCGTCGGCCAGCATCACGCGGGCATCGCCGATCTGGATTTCGGCGTGCCAGACCTTGCCATGTGGACCGTCCAGGCGCATGACTTCCACGGCGCCGAAGGCACGGCCGTAGAACGCGATGGCCTCGGAGGAAGCCTGCACGATCAGGTAGGGAGTGACGCTGTGGTAGCCCGCCGGCAAGGCGCAGGCGGAAGGACTGGACTGGGGCAGCGTGGCTGCGTCAGGCGGGGTGGTCATGTCGTCTCCTCGGTCATCGCCGGTAGCGGCACTATAGCAGTAATGCCAGTGCGGCTACCGGGGTGTGATCACGAGACGAGCTTAAGCAAAAGTGAAGGATCAGGCAAATTCGGACAGCAGGTTGACCTGTTGCGCGAAGATCTTCGGGCTGCCGGCGATGACGTCACCCTTGTAGAGGTAGTCGGAGTCGCCCTTGAAGGTGCCCACGATACCGCCCGCTTCGGTCACCAGCAGGGAGCCGGCGGCGATGTCCCAGGGCTTGAGGCCCTTCTCGAAGAAGCCGTCCAGGCGGCCGGCGGCGACATAGGCCAGGTCCAGGGCGGCAGCGCCCGGGCGGCGCAGGCCGGCGCTGTGCTCGGTCATGACCTTGAACATCTTGACGTATTCGTTCAGGCCGTCCAGGTCGCGGAAGGGGAAGCCGGTGCCGATCAGGGCGTCGGCGATCTTGTCGCGCTTGCCCACGCGGATACGCTTTTCGTTCAGGTAGGCACCCGCGCCCTTGGATGCGGTGAACAGGTCGTTGCGGGTGGGGTCGTAGACCACCGCCTGGGTGATGATGCCGCGCTGTTGCAGGGCGATCGAAACGCAGTATTGCGGGAAGCCGTGGATGAAGTTGGTGGTGCCGTCCAGCGGATCGATGATCCAGACGTTTTCGTTTTCATCGTGCAGGTTGTCGGAAGCACCGGATTCCTCGGCCAGGATGGCGTGGTCGGGGTAGGCGTTCTTGAGCACGTCGATGATGGCATCCTCGGCGGCCTTGTCCACTTCGGTGACGAAGTCGTTGTGCGACTTCTTGGAGACTTTCAGCAGCGACACGTCGAAGGACGCGCGGTTGATGATGGTGGCGGCGCGGCGAGCTGCCTTGATCGCCGTGTTGAGCATGGGTGGGATGATCATTCCGATGGTTCCGTTAAAATTGCGGCCATCGTTGACGATGGCTGCGTTGCTCATCGTCGCCATGGCCGACGGGCCGGCCTCCCGCGTCAAGCTTGCGGAACAGCTGGCCAGGCGAAACCCGGCAGTCAAACCAGTGCGACGATGAAATTAATGAGCGTTGCGCCACCCGCGGCTGTTATGCTTGCGGGTTTGCCATGCAGTCCGGGGCGCAAATCGATCAACCTGAGCCAACCTGGGTTTGATCTGTTGCTGCAATATTGACGTTTTGCCAATATCCTATCCTGGGGCGCGAATCCCGCTATTTTAAATGAACAAGCAAGTGTCAGGACAATCTCTTTTCAGCCGTTTGCGTTTCGTTCTGGTCAATACCAGCAGTCCGGGCAATATCGGCTCGGCGGCGCGGGCCATCAAGACCATGGGCTTTTCGGAGCTGGTGCTGGTCAATCCGCGCTTTCCGGACGCGGTCAAGGAAGATGAAGCCATTGCCTTCGCCAGTGGCGCCCTGGATGTGTTGCAAAATGCACGCATCGTCGGCAGTGTCGAAGAAGCGTTGCAAGGCTGCAACTTCGCCGCCGCCGTCAGCGCCCGTTTGCGCGAGTTTTCGCCACCGGTGGTCTCCCCCCGCGAGCTGGCCGGCCAGCTGTCACGCGATACCGGGCTCAATGCTGCGCTGCTGTTCGGCAACGAGCGCTTTGGCCTGCCCAACGAGGTGGTGCAGAAGTGCCAGGCGCTGTTGAACATCCCGGCCAACCCCGATTATTCCTCGCTGAACCTGGCGCAGGCGGTGCAGGTGCTGGCCTACGAGTGCCGCATGACGGAGCTGGAAGTGCAGGGCGGGCCGATGCAGACCAGCGGCGATGCGCGCGCGCCGGGCGAGGTCGGGTTCCATGGCCAGAGTGCCAGCGTGGCCGAGATCGAGGGGATGTTTGCCCACCTGGAACAGGCGCTGGTGTCCATCGATTTCCTCAATCCCGACAATCCCAAGAAATTGATGCCGCGCTTGAAGCGCATGTTCTCGCGCGCCCAGCTGGAGACCGAAGAGGTCAACATCCTGCGTGGCATCGCCCGCCAGATCCTGGAACCCAAGCAGGCCAAGGCCGGCAAGTCCGGACAGAACGAACAAGGAGAAGGCTGACATGGCCAAGCTGACCCTGGACCGCATCCTGCAATCGCAGGGTTTCGGTTCGCGCAAGTATTGTCGTGAACTGATCGAGGATGGTGAAGTCTCGATCGGTGGTGAAGTGGTGGACGATTACCGGGCCACGCCAGATACCACCGGGCTGGTGCTGACCATCTTCGAGGAAGAGTGGGAATACCGCGAGCACGTCTACATCGCCATCAACAAGCCGCCCAACATCGAGTGCTCGCGCAAGCCCAGCCATCATCCGGGCGTGCTGACCTTGCTGCCGGAGCAGTTCACCTGGCGCGATGTGCAACCGGTGGGGCGGCTGGATCACGACACCACCGGGCTGTTGCTCATGTCCGACGATGGCGCCTTCATCCACGCCCAATCCTCGCCCAAGCGCCATGTTCCCAAGGTGTATGCGGCCACCACCGCCGAGCCGGTGACCCAGGCGCTGATCGACCAGCTGAAGGCCGGCGTGCAGCTGCACGACGAACCGGCCCCGCTGGCCGCCACCCGCTGCCGCCAACTGGACGAGAACCTGCTGGAGATCGTGCTGGAGCAGGGCAAATACCATCAGGTCAAGCGCATGCTGGCTGCCGCCGGCAATCATTGCAGCGCCCTGTCCCGGGTCGCCATCGGTGGCTTGCAACTGGAGGCGCTGGGACTGGAGGAGGGGGAGTGGACCTACCTGGATGCGCAGCAGATGGCGCTGCTGGTGCCGGATCAGGAGTGATCCCGTTCGGCGTTTGCTTCCGGCAGGCCCTAATGCTTCATCAGCTTGCGGGTGAGCGCTCGCCTTTCATGCAGTACCCGCAGCAGCTTGAGTGTTTCATCGTGTGAACGATAGAACAGCAGATAGGGGAAGCGATCGAGCGGCCACGTGCGCAGCGAGCGATCTGGCAAGAGGTGTGCGTATCGTCGGGAGCCCTTGTCGGGGTGCTGGGTGAGGCCATGCAGGCTGCGTTGAAGTTCTTCGACAAAGCGTTCCGCCAAGGCGAGGGAAACGTCAGCGTAATAGTCGGAGATATCCAGAATGTCGCGTTTCGCGACGGGACTTAGAGTCAGGCTGATGCGCACGCGAAATCGTCAGCGAGTCGTCAACGAGCTTTGGCGGAGCGTGCGTGGATACGAGCGCGAAGCTGGTCCGCGAGGTCGTCGATACCAACATTGATCGCGGGGCCGGCTTGCAGACCTTCATGGATCAAGGCCTGCAAGCGCTGTTCATTCTCGTCTTGAGGACCCATCGCCTCCGGGGCGCGGTCGCGGGCCAGACGAGAATATTCAGGGAAAGGGCGGATAGGGGAAGGCATCCGGCGATTATAAGCGCGTTCCATCAGCGACAGTGCCGTGCCGGTCAGCTGAAGTGGCTACCCGTGCCGATTTGCTGAACATTCCCGAATAAATTCGGCCCTTTCCCGGGTAGCCTGCCTCCTTAATGGCGAACCTCTCCCGCCTCGCTCGCGCCACTTACATCAGCCACGAACAGTTGCGCGCAATCCACCGCATCGAACTCATAGTGCTGCCCGCAGAAGTCGCAGTCGATGGCCAGCTTCTCCATCTGCGTCAGTGCTTCGGCGATTTCCTCCTGGCCCAGCATCTTCAGCATGTTGCCGACCTTCTCGCGCGAGCAGGAGCAGTGGAATTGCGGATGTACCGGGTCGAAGACGCGGATGTTCTGTTCCCAGAACAGGCGGTGCATCAGCGTGGCGATGTCGGTGGAGAGCAATTCCTCGCGCCGCAAGGTGTCGCCCAGCATGACCATGTGGTTCCAGGCTTCCAGCTCGCCTTCAGGCTTGGCGGTGGGGGCGGCGGTACCGCCGATGGTGGGCAGCTTCTGCAGCAGCAGGCCGCGTGAGACGTGTTCGTCGGCGGCCAGCCAGAGCTTGGTGTCCAGTTGCTCGGAACGCAGCATGTAGTTTTCGATCACGGTAGCCACGCTGTCGCCATCCAGCGGCACCACGCCCTGGTAGGCCTGCTGACCCGGCAGCTTGTCCTTGGGGTCGAGGGTGATGACGAAGCGGCCATCCCCATTGGCGTTGACCAGGTCGGTGAGGGTGGCGTCGTCGGCGATCTGTGCATCGTCGGCCAGCTTGGCGGTGGCGCGCAGCTGCAGTTCGGAGTCGCACTCCACCACCAGCAGCTTGACCGGACCATCGCCGTGGATCTGCATGACGATCATGCCATTGAACTTCAGGTTGGCCGAGAGCAGGGCGGACGCCGCCAGCATCTCGCCCAGCAGCGTGCGTACCGCGACCGGATAGTCGCGGCGGGCCTGGACCTGGCGCCAGGTGTCGGAGATTTCGACCAGCTCGCCCCGCACGGGGGCGTTGTCGACCAGGAATTTTTGCAGCGTGTCTTTCATTGTTTCCTTTGCTTGGCGGCTCAGGCGATGCGCTTGAGCTTGGCCTTGAACTGTTGCGCGCGCTGGACATAGCTGTCCGTGCCGGCGTGCATGCGCGCGATATCTTCTTCACTCAACTGGCGAACCGCCTTGGCGGGGGTGCCGATGATCAGCGAGTTGTCGGGGAACTCCTTGCCCTCGGTCACCAGCGCGCCGGCGCCGACCAGGCAGTTCTTGCCGATCCTGGCGCCATTGAGCACCACCGCCTGGATGCCGATCAGCGCGCCTTCGCCGATGGTGCAGCCGTGCAGCATGGCCTGGTGGCCGATGGTGACATTCTTGCCGATCACCATTGGATAGCCTACGTCGGTATGCAGCACAGCCCCTTCCTGGACGTTGCTGTTCTCGCCGATGGTGATGAGTTCATTGTCGCCACGGATGGCCACGTTGAACCAGACGCTGGAGTGCGCCTCCATCTTCACCTTGCCCACCACGGTGGACGACTCGGCCACGTAGGCGGTATCGTGGATTTCGGGGGTGTCCTGCTCCAATTGGTAGATCGCCATAATAAAATTGTCTCCTCGTTACCTGCTGGTCGGTATGTGGTGCCTTGTCTTGCGGTGAACTTGTCTTCATATGGAGACAAGTCCGGCGTCCTCAACCGCGTATTTTACCTTCCCTGAAAGTCAGTTCCTTGGATCAGTCCTCTTCCCCAGATGAAGTCTTTTCATTCACCGGCCTGCGTGGTGCCGCCCTGTCTTGCCTGAAGGAAACCCGTCCGGATATGAAGTGCGGCGCAGTGCGCAGCCTGCGGGCCGCGTGGTCGGCGGGCGAACTGCCCCTGGAGCAGGAGGATCTGGCAGCGCTGGACGAGGGCAGCGGCATCCCGGGCCGTCCGGCGCGGCCGGAACTGGTATCGCCGCTGGAGGTGAAGCATCGTTCCATGGGTACGCCCGAAGGCCGGGCGGCGCTGATCCATGCCCTGGCGCATATCGAGTTCAATGCCATCAACCTGGCGCTGGACGCGGTCTGGCGCTTTCCCGGCATGCCTCGTGATTTCTACGCAGACTGGATGCAGGTCGCCGATGAAGAGGCCTATCACTTCAGTTTGCTGGCCGACCATCTGAAGACGCTTGGCTATTCCTATGGTGATTTCACTGCCCACAATGCCTTGTGGGACATGGCGGAATCGACCAAGGGCGATGTCCTGGCGCGCATCGCGCTGGTGCCGCGCACGCTGGAAGCGCGCGGGCTGGACGCGGCGCCGCCGGTGCGTGCCAAGCTGGCGCAGGCCGGCGACCTGGCGGCGGCGGAGATCCTGGACATCATCATGCGCGACGAGGTGGGCCATGTGCTGATTGGCAATCGCTGGTTCAACTGGTTGTGCGAACAGCGCCAGCTGGACCCGGTGGCCACCTTCGCCCAGTTGTGCCTGCGTCACAAGGCGCCGCCCCTGCGTGGGCCGTTCAATCTGGAGGCCAGGCGGGCAGCCGGCTTTTCGGACGAGGAAATGCTGATGTTCACCGATCTTTCGCGATGATCGACGGATTTGCAAGAAATGTAAGCAATTTTCGCGACAGCGGGCCGGGGCTTGCTGTTGTGCTATCGTCTTCCCCGAATTCCGACCTTTCGGAATCGATTATATGAATGGAAAGGATGACAACATGAACAAGATGTCCAAACTGTTGGCCGGTGTGGTCGTGAGCGTTGCCGCCATTTCCCTGCTGGCGGCCTGCCAGAAGAAGGAAGAGCCGGGTCCGGCCGAGGCGCTGGGCAAGAAGATCGATGGCGCCGTGCAGGACGCCGGCAAGAAACTTGACGAGGTGGCCGGCCAGGCCAAGGACCAGACCAGCGAGTCCGGCTCCAAGCTCGATGGCGCCCTGGATCAGGCCAAGGTAGAGGCCAAGGAAGCCTACGAAAAGACCAAGGAAGGTGCCAAGGATCTGGCGCAGAAGACCGGCGAAAAGATGGAGCAGGCCGGTCAGAAGCTGCAGGACGCTACCAAGAAATAAGAAGAAGCAGTCACTCACTATTGCGCACTATTGAGCCGCCGGGTCGTTGCCCGGTGGTCCTCACAATGCCGTCCCGCCATTGCTGGACGGCATTGTGCTTTTTGGCGGCCCTTTTCAGATGCTATTCGCGGGCGTTGTGGATCAGGTCGATCACCATCTCCTGGATGGACGGCTCCAGTGCCAGCGCCACATGGCCGATGCCGATGACCGGGATGTTCCAGGCCCCTTCCAGGTGGGCCGAGCTCTGCGGCGAGATGATGTTGTCGTGATGGGAATAGATCGAGACGATGTGCGACAGGGCATCCGCTTCTTCGGTGGCGGCCAGCTTTTGCAGCCATTCGCTGCTGCGGCCTTCTTCGTAGCGGCCCAGCCAGTTCATTTCCCCGCAATTGATGCCGATGCCGAAGTTGGCGATGGCCGTGCCATGGTGGGGCGAGCCCAGGGTGATCACGCGGGCCACGCGGTCGCAGCCGTGGTCGCGCAGGTAGGCGCGGGCGGCCAGTCCGCCCATGCTGTGGGCGACGATGACGATCTTCTTCTGGCCGGTCTCGGCCAGCACGCGTTGCACGGCGGCATGCACCAGCGGCGCGTACTCGTCGATGCTGCCGAAGACCGGCTCCATGTCCAGCGCATAGTGGGTGATGTGGGCCTGGCGCAGCTCCAGGCTCATCCAGCGCCAGTAGCCGCTGTTGCAGCCATAGCCGTGGATCAGCAGGACCGGTAGCGAGGTCGTGTCGGGATAGCTGAACTGGTCGAAACGCAGGAAGGGCATGGCCCAGGAGGAGCACAGCATGGTCGCGCGGAACTCCCGCAGGAACAGGGTGCCGACCTGCAGCCAGCTGATTTCCACCGGGTTGGAGGTGCGGCCGCGATACGGCCAGGTCAGGAAGAAGCTGTTGGCGGTGATCTGCGCGCGCAGCAGCAGGACGATGAGGAGGCCGCTCACGGCGGCTGCCACGATAGGCCACTCGAAATGCCGCAGCAGGAGGTAGAACAGGATCGCAACGCCGAACTGGATGAGGAGCAGGGTTCTGGAGATGCGTGAAATCATGCGGGCTGGCGTCCGGGGCGATCGGGTGGGCGGGCATGCAGGCGCATGCGGTCGCCCGAGAGCATAACAGAGCGCTGCGTTGCGCTCATGTCCGCTTCATGACTTGGCGTCGGCTTGCTGCAGGGGCGCTTTCAGCGGTGGGGTGATGTCGACCAGGCGTGTGCCGGCGAGGCGGTCGTGCAGGAACTGGCCTTGCCGATCGACTCTGCTGGTCAGCGCCCAGAGAAGCAGGTTGGCCGCCGGGATCAGGACCAGCAGCCAGTGTTGTCCGCGTGCCAGCGAGGCCAGTGCCAGCCCCGGCAGTATCCACAGCCAGGCCAGCAGGAAACGCAGCATTGCGCGCCAGAGCCCGACCGGCTGCCCCTGGCGATCGACGACCCTGAAGCGCCAGGTCTTCATCGCCAGGGTTTGCCCGCCGTGGGTCCAGAACCAGATGAAATAGACCGCCAGCACCAGGAACAGCCAGGCTTCGAGAGCGTGGCGCAGATAGAGTGCGTGGCGCTGTTGCAGCAGGGTGGAGAACAGCCAGCCGGACATGAACAGCACGCCGAACAGCAGCATCGATTCATACAGCATGCTGCTGAGGCGGCGGCGCAGGGAGGGCGTGGTGAAATCCGTCATGGTCCGGGTTCGGTCCTGGTTGTTGGTGTGGTGGCCGCAGGGAGGGGTGGTGATGGGGTTCGGTCACTCTCCAGATCGCGGGCAAGCATGCCGCTGGCACGGCCCGCAGATGGTAAAGCAATCGGGCCGGCTTGCCTATGCGCTGACTTGAGCCAGCGCAAGGTGGGAAAGGTGGTGGAGTAGCGACTTGCGTCGATCGCGAAAGCGTTGGAAACGCCGGGGGAGCAGAGGGGCGACGAACGGGGTGAACCTGGCTGGATGATCGGACCAGGCCGAATGGCGGGCTTACTTGCTGTCAGCCGTCGTGTTCGTTGCAGCCGTCACGGCTGGCGAGGTCGCTGCGGCACTGACGGCTACCGTGGTCGGAGCCGCTGCAGTGGGTGTCAGGGCCGGTACCGGCGCGGCTTGCGAGCCTGGCACCAGGGCCGGAGCAGGTGCTGCGGCCGGGCTTGGGGCCGGGACGACGGGCAGCGGCCTATCCAGTGCCTCGGCTGGAAGCTGGATAGTGGGCGCAGCGGCCGAAGGCGTGGTCGGCAGCTTGGCAACGCGGCGCGGCAGCTTGGCTTCGGCGAGCTTCTTTTTCTGCTCTTCGGACAATTGTTGGTACTTGGTCCACTGCTCGTGCTTTTCTTCCGCATCGAGCTTCTTGGCACGGGCGTAGTTGGTGCGGGCGGCGCTGCGCTGTGCCGGGGTCAGCTTGACCCAGTCGCGCATGCGTTCATGCAGGCGCTGTTGCTCTTCCGGCTTCATTTTGGCGTAACGCTTGCCGATCTCCAGCCATTTTTCCTTCTGCAGCTCGCTCATGCGCGGCCACTCGCCGGTCAGCGGTTCCAGTGCTTCGTGCTGGGCTTGCGAGAGATTGGCCCAGGCCAGCTTGCTCTCGGACTTGCGGGCGGCGGTTTTGGTGGCGGACTTGGCGGGATGGGAGGTGCCTGCCGTGGTCGCAGCTGATGCAGCTGCAGCCGGTGCTGCCGGCGTTGCTGCGGCGCCAGCGTTGGCGGGGCTGGCGACAGGTGGCGATGCCGGGGTGGCAGCGGGTGCGACGGTCTGCGTGTTCTGCGCCACGGTCCAGGCGCAGCTCAATCCACCGGCCAGCACGGCCAGCGCCAGCGCGATGCGCGAAAGGCGGGCGTAGGCGTTGACGGGAGTGCCGGTGGTCTTGCGCATCGTTCTATTGTCCCTTTTCTGCCAGGAAGGCGTTGAAACCATGGTCCAGGTAAGCCGACAGCGGCAGCTCGTCGGAGAGCACGGCCGCATCGATGTCGGCCAGGTAGGAGACGCGCTTGGCGTTCTCGTGCTGATAGATGCCGGCAAAGAGGATGATGCCCACCAGCAGCGGCGCGGCCACTCCCAGGCGGTTCCACCAGGACGGGCTTTCCTGATGCAGCATGCCGCCGCCGAAGGCGCCTGCCAGCACGGGCTGTTCCACGCGCACGGTCATGGGCGTGTGTTTCTTGCGTGCCAGCGCGACCCGGCGTGCAGCAGCCAGGCTTTGCAGGGTGTCGTCGGACAGGTTGTCCAGATTGGCGTCAAGCGCCAGCTTCACCTTGTAGGCGAATTGCATTTCCTTGTTCTTCATAATGAGATTCCTTTGGCTCTTAGAGCTTGAGCCAGCGCGTGAGTTGCGCGGGAGCAATGGGTTTTTACGCTACCTTCGGAGCAACCCATGGCGGCGGCCGTTTCCGCCACGTCCATGTCCTGCCAATAACGCATCAGGAATGCTTCCCGTTGACGCGTAGGCAGCTTTTGTATTTCGGCATCGATCAGGTTCAGGGTCTGCTCGCGCTCGACCTTGTCGGCGCTGGATTCGGCGGCTTCGGAGCCGTCTTCCGATTCCAGGCTTTCCAGGACGTCGAAGTCGTCCGGGCCGTCGCCATCACTGTGGTTGCCGCCAAAGCTGGAGAACAGGCTCACCCAGGTGTTGCGCACCTTTTCGCGGCGGAAGAAGTCATGGATGGTGTTTTGCAGGATGCGCTGGAACAGCATCGGCAATTCGCCGACCGGTTTGTCGCCGTATTTCTCGGCCAGCTTGATCATCGCATCCTGAACGATGTCCAACGCGGCTTCGTCCTTGCGCACGGCATACACCGCCTGTTTGAAGGCGCGGCGTTCGACACTTTCAAGAAAATCGGAGAGTTCTTTGTCAGTTGCCATGCAATACGGTGTGCCGGATGGGTTGCCGGCCAACACGGGCAAAGAGGTTCATGTCTGGCCAGCCGAAATGCGAAAAATGCAAGAAATCGTCAAAAAGCAGAGCGAATGCTAGCAAAGTTGGCTGTCTTTGTCCTGAAGTTTATCCCCGCGCGGCGCCACAAACGCGAGTGCTGGCCATCATTTCGCCGCCATTCCATCTGAATTAGCTTGACCAAAATGATGCAACGCATTACTGTCCTGTTTCCCGCCTCCCACATCTGGGGCGTTTTTGTTCCTTGCCGGTGCTTCACATAAGGTCGTGCCGGTGCAGGAAATGCTTTATAGGTTTAAAGCTTGTTTGTTCTAACCCGTGCCACAAGCGCGAGGAATCAGTAAGAGTCGAACTTGTACCAAGGCTGAACGAGTCGCGTTGAGCGGCGTTTCAAACTCCACTACGGTTGGAGCGCAGAAACGGCGTGACCGCACAATAAAGGGATGCTGCCGGCAAGACGACGAATGCGATTCCGTCAGGAGAGAACATCCGATCAATTTCCAATGGACCTTGAAAGGAAGCAGCATGAGTGCTGAGCAACTCACCGGCGCGGATATACTCGTCCGTTGCCTGGCTGAAGAGGGTGTTGAACACGTCTTCGGCTATCCTGGTGGCGCCGTCCTCTATATCTACGACGCAATCTTCAAGCAAGACAAATTCCAGCACATCCTGGTTCGTCACGAACAGGCTGCCGTGCACGCTGCGGACGCGTATTCGCGTAGCTCGCAACGGGTCGGCGTGGCCATCGTCACCTCCGGCCCCGGTGTGACCAATGCCGTCACCGGCCTGGCCACGGCCTACATGGACTCCATCCCCATGGTGGTGATCTCCGGCCAGGTGCCGTCGACTGCCATCGGTCAGGATGCGTTCCAGGAGTGCGACACTGTCGGTATCACCCGCCCCTGCGTGAAGCACAACTTCCTCGTGAAGGATGTGAAGGACCTGGCGGAAACCGTCAAGAAGGCCTTCTATATCGCCACCACCGGCCGTCCCGGCCCCGTGCTGGTCGATATCCCGAAGGACATCACCATGCATACCTGCGCCTACGAGTATCCGAAGGCGGTGGAAATGCGTTCCTACAAGCCGGTCGACAAGGGCCACTCGGGCCAGATCCGCAAGGCACTGCAGCTGCTGCTGTCGGCCGAGCGTCCGATGATCTATACCGGTGGCGGCATCATCCTGGCCAATGCCTCGCCCGAGTTGAACAAGCTGGTCGATCGCCTGGGCTATCCCTGTACCAACACCCTGATGGGCCTGGGTGCCTATCGTTCGTCCAGCGACAAGTTCGTGGGCATGCCCGGCATGCACGGCACCTATGAAGCCAACATGGCCATGCAGCACTGCGACGTGCTCATCGCCATCGGTGCCCGTTTCGACGACCGCGTGATCGGCAATCCGAAGCATTTCGCCTCGAACGCCCGCAAGATCATTCATATCGATATCGACCCGTCGTCGATTTCCAAGCGCGTCAAGGTCGACATCCCCATCGTGGGCAACGTCAAGGACGTGCTGCAGGAAATGCTGGCCCAGCTGGATGCCGCCGAGACCCGCCAGAACGGCGCGGCGCTGGACAACTGGTGGAAGCAGATCAACGAGTGGCGCAAGCGTGATTGCCTCAAGTTCGCTACCTCGGACGAATTCATCAAGCCGCAATCCGTGGTGCAGAAGGTGTGGGAAGTGACCAAGGGCGATGCTTTCATCACCTCCGACGTCGGCCAGCACCAGATGTGGGCCGCGCAATACTACGGTTTCGACAAGCCGCGTCGCTGGATCAACTCCGGTGGCCTGGGCACCATGGGCGTGGGCCTGCCGTACGCCATGGGCGTGCAGATGGCCAACCCCGATGCGACCGTGGCCTGCATCACCGGCGAAGCCTCGATCCAGATGTGCATCCAGGAGCTGGCGACCTGCAAGCAGTATCACCTGACCCCCAAGATCATCCTGTTGAACAACCGCTTCCTGGGCATGGTGCGCCAGTGGCAGCAGATCGACTACGGTTCGCGCTATTCCGAGTCCTACATGGATTCGCTGCCGGACTTCAACAAGCTGGCGGAGTCCTACGGCCACGTCGGCATGAAAATCGAGAAACCGGGCGATGTCGACGGTGCGCTGCGCGAAGCCTTCGCCATGAAAGACAGGCTGGTCTTCATGAACTTCATCACGGATCAAACCGAGAACGTCTGGCCCATGGTCAAGGCGGGCAAGGGTTTGACTGAAATGTTGCTGGGTTCGGAGGATCTCTAATCATGCGCCATATCATTTCTGTGCTGCTGGAAAACGAAGCCGGCGCATTGTCCCGTGTCGTGGGTCTGTTCTCCGCACGCGGCTACAACATCGAAACGCTCACCGTTGCACCCACCGAAGACCCGACCCTGTCACGCATGACCATCGTGACCTCCGGTTCGGACGATGTGATCGAACAGATCACCAAACACCTGAACCGCCTGATCGAGGTGGTGAAGGTCGTCGATCTGACGGAAGGCGCGCACATCGAGCGCGAACTGATGCTGATCAAGGTGCGCGCAGTGGGCAAGGAACGGGAAGAGATGAAGCGTACTGCGGATATCTTCCGTGGCCGCATCATCGATGTCACCGAGAAGACCTACACGATCGAGCTGACCGGCGCCAAGAGCAAGCTGGACGCCTTCATCGACGCCCTGGACCGCACTGCGATCCTGGAAACGGTCCGTACCGGCGGCTCCGGCATCGGTCGCGGCGAACGGATCCTGAAGATCTGATCGACCGCGCCAGGCAGTACCCATCACACATACATACATTCAATTCGAGCTATTCGGAATATAGGAAAAATCATGAAAGTTTTCTACGACAAAGACGCAGACCTGTCCCTGATCAAGAACAAGAACGTGACCATCATCGGTTACGGTTCGCAAGGTCA
>NZ_MUXB01000173.1:0-399 GCF_001994935.1 Herbaspirillum sp. VT-16-41 | reverse complement strand
CTACAACTTCATGCCTGTTTTTGACTGGATGAAGACTGACATGAACTATGTTCTGCCAGACGGCTCCCTGACCATGGCCTTTGAGAAAAAGGATATTGATAAAAGCCTGGAAGAGGTGGTGAGTGAGGTGCTCAGTAATTCAAACGGCTTTGCACTGCCTGGGTGGGAACCAGAACGTCTGGCGCAGGTACAGAAATTATTTGCCAGTTATAAAGGTGTCGACGACGAAAAATTACGGGAAAATTGAGTTTATTTTCTCAAGGCAGTCATTCCGGTTTGTGAAGAAGTTGGTGTCAAAATGGCAATTCATCCGGACGATCCGCCGTACTCTATTTTCGGCCTGCCGCGCGTTGTCAAAAATCGTCAGGATCTGGATTGGCTCTGCAACGCCGTCGATTC
>NZ_MUXB01000167.1:0-796 GCF_001994935.1 Herbaspirillum sp. VT-16-41 | reverse complement strand
AGGTGGATTATTCTGCTGAATTCTTAATTTGTTTCTTACTTAATCAAAATGACCCCAAGCATATGCTTGGGGTCCTTTTTAGCTCTTCGTCCGGCTGAATGCCTATTTTTTTATTTCGTATAATTATCAAAATATCCTTGAATAAAGATGATTGGTGTTCCTTTATCTCCGCTTCCGGAAGTTAAATCAGACAGGGAACCAATTAGATCAGTTAGTTTTCTAGGTGTTGTTCCTTGTGCTTCCATGGCACCAACAAGGTCTTCTTCTTTATTATTAATAAACTCAGAAATAGCCTTTTGTAATTCTTCCCCTTTAAGATCAGAGAAGTTATTATCAGCTAGATAACTTTGTATAGATCTCTAATTTCACCAGTTGTATCGTGTAATACTGGGAACGTTAAATCATGTTTATCAATAAAGCGGTTAATTACCAATTCCGTATTATCTAAACTAACCGCGAGAATCTCGATTCCTTTATCATGATACTTCGGGTATAAAGTTTCCATATAAGGCATTTCAGCTTCACATGGCTTACACCAAGTTCCCCAAAAGTTCAGCATTACCACTTTTCCCTTTAAATCACTTAATTGAACGCTTTCTAAATTATTATTATGACTTACCTGTTTCAATTGGAAGTCTGGAGCGGTATCCCCAGCACGATAAATAGAATTATCTGCTTTAGAATTAGAAACAATAGCAAAAATAGTGGCTCCAATTAAGACTACTAAAATGATAGATCGAAAAATTAATCGATTTCTTTTTTTAGTTTTCTTTGACTCTTTTCCTGAGAGTAGAGC
>NZ_MUXB01000152.1:0-2067 GCF_001994935.1 Herbaspirillum sp. VT-16-41 | reverse complement strand
CAAATGGAGACAAAATTATGGCTATGTTTTTTCACGTCATGTTCCCATTTTTTTTATATACTAAACTTGAGGTAGTGCTGATGTACCTTGAACCTCTTTACACATGTAAACTAGCTTTTCAGGAAGCCACACACCTTGATTTTAAGTAGTAAAGAACTATGCACATGTAGACAAAGCATTGAGGTAAGATTCTGGAGCCAGAATGTCTAAGTTTTTTTTTTTTTCCTCTAATTATATTTTATTTTTTAAACTTTACATAATTGTATTAGTTTTGCCAAATATCGAAATGAATCCACCACAGGTATACCTGTGTTCCCCATCCTGAACCCTCCTCCCTCTTCCTCCCCATGCCCTCCCTCTGGGTCGTCCCAGTGTACCAGCCCCAAGCATCCAGTATCGTGCATCAAACCTGGACTGGCGATTTGTTTCATACATGATATTATAAATGTTTCAATGCCATTCTCCCAAATCTCCCCACCCTCTCCCTCTCCCACAGAGTCCAAAAGACTGTTCTATACATCTGTGTCTCTTTTGCTGTCTCACATACAGGGTTATTGTTACCATCTTTCTAAATTCCATATATATGTTTTAGTATACAGTATTGGTGTTTTTCTTTCTGGCTTACTTCACTCTGTATAATCAGCTCCAGTTTCACCACCTCATTAGAACTGATTCAAATGCATTCTTTTGTCCCCCCGTCCACCCCTCCGTGGGCAGTCCTCTTTTTACCTTTTTATTAAGCTGCCAAGATACTCTCCCCAGCAGACTGGTGGGGAGATCATATACATAAATTTGCACGTCGCCCACACAGTCAATTAAGTCATTTGTATCCTTTAATAATTCGCTAATTTTTGATATAATTGTATTCATGAAAAGGCCTCTTTCTAATGTATTTGCCGGGAAGCATACATTTATGATAGAGCGCCTTTTCTTTTTTTTCTAGAATTTTGTTTCAAATCCCCGAGAACTATTTTACACATAGGGGATTAAAAGTAGTATGATCGATTCCTTTATTATTTTAGATCTTTACTCGTTACTTAATCTAGTGTAATAATAAAGTCAGTAAAAAAATATTTGCAGGTATGGAATTTGAAGAGCGGTGGTGTTTATGAAAAAGAGATTATCTGGAAAAACTGTATATATAATTTTTTTAATAATAATGGTCTTCCTATATATTTCGTCAAAGTATATTAGTAATCAAACAGCCTTTCTCATCATAACTAGTTTCCCTTTAGTGTGTTCTTGTGTCACACGGCGCCTGCTGGCACCTAGATCTGCGCCCGTTCCCTACGCGGCTCGCTTCCGGTCTACCGGTGTGCGCACCCACGGCCTCGGGGAGCCGACGGGCGGGATCGTCGGCCTCAGTCGCGCAGGCCGCGAGTACGCGCGGATGCTTCGCGGGCTCGGAGTGGACTGCCTGCTCGCCTTCGATCCGTACGTGAGTCACGAGGAGGCCGCTTCTCTCGGCGTCGTGCTGACTGATCTGAGATCGGAAGAACACGTCTGAACTTCACAACTCATCCTCTCCCCCGATAAGTAATCAACCACCATCCAAGTCTTTCTACCGTACACAAACTTTACTCTCAACAGACTCAGAAATTCCCTTCTCATACATGCACACACATCCGTACCCACCTCTTCACACCCATCCACACATCTAGTCTCACCTTACTCCGTCATCTCTAAGCAGCATCTTTGAACTTAGTATCTTTCATATGGAAAGTTATATACGTGCACAAAAACTTTTTCTCATAGATGTTATTCATTCCAAAACCGGATAAACATTCCAAATGATCCTTCAACTTAAAATTACCCTCGTCAGAAAGAGATAAACATTTCTATTGTTTCATTTTATTGACAGTGATATTTCCATAAATTTACGCAGTTGGATGTTCCTGCTCTTTTTTCGCTTCCTGCATTCCTTTGATCAAAAAAAAAAAGATATATTAAGAAGACACGATAGCATAAAACATAAAAATAACATAGTGTACTGTGTAATAGCACATGTAACAAAACATAGTGCATAAAACGTAACGATGTATCAGATCGTTCAGACTCATGCTCACA
>NZ_MUXB01000172.1:0-401 GCF_001994935.1 Herbaspirillum sp. VT-16-41 | reverse complement strand
CTTTATATACATGAAGCAGGCTGCGCTTCTCTTGCTCTGTAAACATTTTTGCATTTCCAATGTAGCGCTCTTCCATTGGTGTTACACCGCGTTCGATAAAGCTTTTCCCCTTCATTCCCTCTGGCATCATGTTTGCAATCATGCGTAGAAGCTTTTTGCCGATGGCAGGAATTTTATTGAAGACTTCCAGGGATTGTGGTTCACGGTAAATATTATAGCCGCCAAATAGCTCATCAGCGCCCTCACCTGAAAGTACAACCGTTACATGCTTGCGTGCTTCTCTTGCTACAAAATAAAGGGGCACACAAGCCGGGTCAGCAAGCGGATCGTCCATATGCCACATGATTCTCGGAATCTCATTCATGTATTCCTCAGGAGTTATGATGTAGCTGATGTTTTCG
>NZ_MUXB01000170.1:0-402 GCF_001994935.1 Herbaspirillum sp. VT-16-41 | reverse complement strand
TCCCAAGGTAAACGACTTCAAATCCTCTTCTGCGCAAAAATAAAGTAAAAATTACTAGCCCTAATTCGTGAGCTTCACCTGGTCCGCAGACTGCTATCACCTTTGGCAGAACTCCGTTATGCGGAAAAGAATGCAGAATCATCCCAATTCTGGATCTTAATATAGATGAGGCAAAATGCTCATGTGCACTTGTTATTTTCCCCTCTTCCCATTGATGCCCGATTTTTACAAGAAGTGAACCTAATATAACAATAAGAACTTTATCTATTGTATAAAAACTGAAAGCCTGATTAATTAAATCATGTGCTTTTGTTTCATTAAACTGAAGGAGAGCTTCAAGCGGCTCATTGGCGAGGGCACCAGACCGATCACCTTCCTTATCCATCTGAAGCGGCTCGGCAT
>NZ_MUXB01000175.1:0-63690 GCF_001994935.1 Herbaspirillum sp. VT-16-41 | reverse complement strand
GATTAGGCATAAAAGTCGGTTTCTATATTACTTTTAGGCTTATATCCGAAAATTTGCTTTATCTCGGCTGGCTCCCAATGCTGGAGTGGACGAGTTCTTGAAAATGAAGTCACAAATCGAGGACATCGTGATGAAATACCCGAAAACCCTGATCTCAGCCGTTGCCAGCTCGGATCCAGCCATCAAGACGTCGATGAAGGGTATGGCCTCCGCGTTGACAATTTGCGCCGATCATATCTCATCGGCCATCGCTTAATCACCCTAGCTAGAAGAATGTAGCCAAATCGTCTGGAGAGTTTTGCATGTCAACGGTAATATCGTTGGATACCAATGTATCCGCTGCTCGAACAATCATTCAAGCTAATTCACGAGCCCGCGAAAAGCTGAAAGAGGCAAACCAAGCTGTATTTGAAGCCGTCAAAGCGCTGGCTGGTCAATACAACGACCCGTTGGCGCCGACGTTGTTCAACGCGACACAAGCGGATCTCGATGCTCTCGCAAATGTCAGCCCGAGTAAGCTCCTGGCCGTAATGCAGACCGGCGTTCCGATCTTCCAGCTGAGGATGACTCCTGAACTGCGCGAGATGCTCACCAGCCCTTCTCCGAATAGCGACACCATGCTGAAGATGTTATTGCGCACCTTCGAGTCACGCATTCCGCTTACGTCGCTGTGAGATGCCATGAAACAGATACAACCAGCGTATAGGTCAAAGCTAGCGATCGCTGAAACTCTTGCGGCTCTTGGTGCACGTGCTGTAACGATATCTGCTGTTGCCAAGACAGTGCCGGCAGATTCCCGCGATATTTACAAACAAGTAAATAATGCGTTGTCTCCGTCCGGACAGACGCCCAAGGATCACCAGTGGTTCCTGGCAAATCGTACTCGGCGGTTGCACGGAGCTGCTCTTCTGCTGTTGTATTGCACGTATCGCTCCGGTTATCAGTCAATGGCCCCACACGATGCACATGGGCTTGCGTTCGCTATGTCTCTTATGACGTACCGTGAGCTGAACCAGGTGCCTCCGGACGGAGAGCCTTTGGTGAGTCCCGAGCGATTCAGTTTGCTTGTCACCAATGGTTACCAGTTCGGCTGGGAAAGCATTATCAGAGGCGCGGCATCCAATTTTGTCTCCGATAATGTGAAAGTCATGAAATGCAGATCTTGCAGCACTCCTCATCTCACCGAGGCACACTACGTGAAGTATGAATGTTCAGCGTGCGTTGAGGCCAAAGAAGCCCGATCTGCGTAGTAGCTCAACGTGTAGCTAAGCAAAAAAAAGCGGCCCGAAGGCCGCTTTTTAATTGTCTGCGAGTTAGAACTCGAGCGATTTTGCACGTGCCAGGTTTTGCGCACCTTTGAAAATATCAGGTGTTGGCAGTTCCGGTTCGGGAGCCGCCGCGTCTTTCGTCGACTTGCGTTTCACGACTTTCATCAACGTGGACCAGACTTTCTTCAAAATAAATCGAAACAACGGCCACAGTACTTTTCCCACCAGCAGCAGGACAGTAACGATACCGGCTGCAAAGATTGACGATACGAGAGTTGTTGCGATGTCGCTGTTTTTTGTTACGGAATTGTCGTTCATTTTCCATCCTTGAAGATTGTTGGAGTTGACGGCTTGGTTGCAGTGCCGTTACTTGGTGAAACAGACTTTGCTTTTGAACCACATAGATACAAAAGTGATTGGCGCGAAAGCAATAACGATGAAGCCGATTGCTTGGAGATTGCCGCCGAAAGATTTGTGTTTCAGCATCAACCCATTGGTCAAGAATTCGACCGGTTCTTGGAGGTGATGAAAGCTGTTTTTGTACTCGTACAAGGCAAACAGACTTGTCTTGAGCAGTTGTGCCTGGCCATGAACTTCCTGTCCGATACCGAACATAAAGATCATGAGACCGATAACCAGGATGGACATCAGCACAGTTGTTGCGAGTGACTTGTTGAAAGTCTTGGATTGCAGTTTCATGTGAAGCTCCTCTTATTTTCCGCAATGCGGTGGTGAAAAAAAGAGGTAGCAAACGAAGCTTACTTCTGCGGATGCACAAATAAGCTGAGAGATATGCCGCGGAGCGACTTTGGAAGATGGCCATCAATCCCACTAAGGGATCGATGACCGTGTTTCATGCAGCTTGGAGCTGCTTCATTCGATAGTAATTATTCCATACATCATCGAAATCCACTCGCTCTTTTTCAGGGATTTTGGTGAAGACCTCAAACCCATCCTTTTTCAACTTCTGATACGCCATTCTTGCTGCATGTTCGCCAGGCCTGTATCCAAGCCGAGGTACATACGGGTCGTTATCCCCAAAGATAATGACCGTATCGAACTTTTCTCGAGGTATGTCTGCGATGGACAGATTGCCGGCATTGAGCATCGACCAAACAGACATCTCATAGCGATATGCTGTTGCTATTCCCCATCCATTTTCAGCACCCTCGCAAATGCCGAGGACTCTGCTTGTTGGATGTTCGAAGAGACGTACTGCTGCCCCTCGCAATTTCCTCTTGCCCGACATCTGCATCTTCGGTTCCTCCACCAGGGCTTTGCGACCGTCCTTGGTTAAGTACGTACGATGCAGCGTGACTGGATCACCTTTTCCATCAACCACCTTCAATACCATTGCAGGGTGTAGACCAGTCATGCGGTACTTGTCGTCATCTCCAACCTCCCAGTACTCGAGTGATGGGTGGTATCGGACGTACTTGGACAGTTTAGTGAGGTCGCACCCGAGAACGCGGTGCCCCATGTAGAGGGATACTGGATCGTCTTGCATAAGGCTCAATCGCTTCGTACCGCGAATAACCTTCCGCAGCTTGGCACAATTTCGAGCTGACTCCTCTGGAGTCAACTCAACATCGACCTTCTGATACTCACGGAGGGCACCGAGGCCCTCAGATAGTCCAAACAGCTTCTTCAGCTGTTTGTAAATATCAGCGTCAGTCTGATTAGTTACTTGCTTGATCAAGGTGAATCCGTTTCCTCCACGGCACTGGTTGCAGAACCAATCTCCGCAGCGTGTCCGGTTTGTGAATCGGAACCGTTTTGTTCCCCCACAAATCGGGCATGGACCTTCCCGTAGTTTCAAAAGATTTTTGTCGATACCGAAGCTAGCGCACGCGCTAACCCAGTCAATTTCAGTGAATTTCATCTCGCCTCCGTGCCAGTGACTGGCGTTAGAAAAAAGGCAAAGACACTCATGAAATATGAGGCTTTCTTGAGGCACCACGTGAGCCTCAAGAAAGCCCTTGCGGGCTTTCTGTAAAATGTTTTAAGGCTTAAAACTCGATTGAGTTTTGATAGTCCATCAGGCTTGCAGAGATCAGAAAGGGGATATCTTCAGAATCGTCAAAGCTCGGTGCATGCTGGCGTGGCGACTGTCGTGCCGACGGTCCACCACCTCCACCACCTTGACTCTGACGTGGTGCCGGCAAGCCATAGCCTCCGCTATCATCATCCGAGTGATGTCCGCCGGTGCCTTGACGGTTGCCAAGCATTTGCATGCTTTCGGCAATGATTTCGGTGGTGTATCGTTCCACACCTTCTTTATCTTGCCACTTGCGTGTTTGAAGACGTCCTTCGATGTAGATCTGGGAGCCTTTCTTCAAATACTGGCCGGCAATTTCGGCCAGCTTTCGATAGAAGCTGATGCGATGCCACTCGGTCAGCTCCTTTTTTTCTCCGGTGTTCTTATCCTTCCAGCTTTCAGTAGTTGCTACTGCGATGTTTGTCACGGCGTCCCCGTTTGGCATATACCGTGTTTCAGGATCACGGCCGAGATTTCCGACAATGATGACTTTGTTGACTGATGCCATTTGCTTCCCTAATGAGTATTTGGTTAATGAATTTCGATCGCGTATTCGTTTCGACGCCGCTTCTCTTTCTTGCCGTTGCCAAGGTCGAACCAAAAGTGCTGCTTACCCAAAGGAGTAATACTGACCTCTTGGCCAACGGATAGCTTATGCAGCTCGACAAGATCGGATAGCTGTTCGCCGATGAACTCTTTCAAGAATTTTCCGGCGGATGTTTCTAAGGACATGGCGTAGGTCTGATAGTCCTGATTCTTCTCGTGGTCGTGCTTCTTGACCACGCCGAAACGCTGAATGAAGCCATGATATGTACGGTGTACATTTGAGGTCTTCGTGACTCCGGCCGGCGATGGGGATTTGTTGAGATCCTTTAGTTCACGGGACTCCTCTTCTGGCTCTCCTTTCACTGGGCTCGTTTGGATCTGACGGGGCATTTGTTGTCTGGCCGTTGGCACCGTTGGTGCTGGCGCACCGACAAATCCCTTTCTGGTAACCCAAACAACGGCGTTGTCCAGGTTGTAGGCCAGGCCTTCTTGAGCGGCGATATCGCGCGTAAAGATCAGTTCCTTCTCGAATCCATCACGTCGAGCGACGATTCGGATCTGCTGCAGCTTCACGTACTGATAGAGGCTGAGCTTGGTACCGCCGCGGATAACACTCTGTGTGCGATCGGCGCAGGTGAAGACTGGATTTGCCGTAACGAGTGGACCACTTGCTGCCAGTACTACTCGCTCCGTCTCAACTTTTTCAACCTTCGGAGGGCGTTTGAAGATGGCCGTTGCCGATTGGGTGACGATCTTGGCAGCGGTGCCTATGATGAGAAAGGGTTCGGCGATGATGCGTGCCGCTACGTCTTCTCGGTTAGTAAGGTTGGTGGACTTGGAATCGCTCATGAGTTCTCCTGAAGATGCCGCGTTGCGACAATAGAAAGGAGTGAGCTTGAGAAAGCTTTCATGTGATACACCACATGAAAACTTGGGGGAAATGAGAATGCCGAGATTTCGACGGCTTGATTCTACGAGGAAATTCGAAAAATGGAAAGGCCGAAGCCTTCCCATTTTCATTTACAGCGCAGCAACATTGATGATGTGATCGGCTTCCGCCGTCAACTCTGGTGTTTGAGTGATGAAGAATTCCCTTTCATAGTTACCGCTGTCCATTACGGCGCGCTTCATTTTCATGAATTGGCGCTTTCGTTCTGGGTCGAGCGGTCCATCAGCTTCGTCTGAAAATAGTGTTTGCGGATTGCCACCTTTCGAGATGTCGTTGTAAAGGGAGATACCACGGGCTAGGCATTCGTTCACCCAGACCTTCTCCCCCCCGGACATGAGGAACAATGACTTCTCTTCGCCACGGTGATTGTCCATGACGCGGACGTCGAAGGTTTCACGCATGGTGCCGGCATTGGTCTCTTTCTGAGTTTCCAGTCGGACATTGAATCGTCCACCGTAGCATTCATCCAGCAACCGATTGCACAACGAGGAGATCTCAGGGCCAGCATCATCGATCGTTAGAGCGACAAGGCCATTGTTGCCAAAGCCCTTTGCAATCCTGTTCCACTTGGCTATTTCTTCTGTCAGCTGGAACGCACGAGACTTTGCGTATTCCAGGGCTTGCAGAGAGACTTTTAAGGTCTCAATAGCGGCCATAGCTTCGATCTTTTGATTACGAAGAGCGAGAACTGCGGCTTTTGCTTCCTCAAGGATCCGTATTGCCGCATCGACGTACGACTTTGCTTGCCCGATTTCAGCATCAGTGATGGGTTTTGACATTGTTGCTAGTCTTTGCTGCAAAGGCTTTATGTCAGCCTCGCAGCGCTCCCTGATTCCACTGATAGCACTCATCTCGGTCTCGATGAAAGTTTCTCCATCTTGAACCAACTTTGCCAAGTCCAGCTTGAGCTTTTGCAGTGCCGCCTCCAGTTCGGATTTGGACTCCATCAGCCTCGGCAAACGTGCTTTCGCATCGCCTAGAAGCTCCTGTTTTGATGCCAAGTCAACCAAGTCGCGCAGTTCTGTTTCCAGTGAGCGCTTCTTGCTTTCAAAGGCTTCAATCTCAGTTTCAAGTTGATCGAGCTCTCTGATACGAGTGTCGCAGGCAAGGACCTGATCGCGGATTAGCCGATATTTCTCACGCATTTTCGCGATTTCCTCTTCTTTGGCAGGAAGCGAATCATGCGCTGCCATTGCGTTAGCGAGGAGCTTGCAGTTACTTTGCATCGGTTGGCCCTGGCAAGGGACCTCCGTAATCAAAATAGCGCGTGCCTTTACGGATTGCAGCTCGAAACGGGTTGATTCCCCGACCGTGGCCAACTCACTTTCTTTCGCCTTTAGCTCTGCATACTGCCGGCGAGCTGGTTTCAAGATCGTCACCTGGGCCCGAGCTTTGTCCAAGCTAGTAGTGACTAGTTGAATTTCTGCCCGGATCTCGTTCGACCGCTGAACTGCATGGGTAATCGCAGGTTCCTGCTCAACGAGTTTTTGTAGTTTTTTGATTTCGCTGGATTCGCGCTGGTGAACTGCGCTCTTCTCAGTGATCTCGTTTTGCATGCGCTGACGGTCTACCAGCACTCGGGCGTGATTCGCTTGCCCTTGCTGCTTGACTACGGATATTTGTTCTTCGGCCGACGACTGGAACTTTGTAATCGACTGATTCAGAAGCCGTGCTTCTTGTGCTTCAGAGGCCTGGGCTTCACGACGCCCTTCAATCAGAATAAGGTC
Source organism: Herbaspirillum sp. VT-16-41 (assembly GCF_001994935.1). Taxonomy (NCBI): domain Bacteria; kingdom Pseudomonadati; phylum Pseudomonadota; class Betaproteobacteria; order Burkholderiales; family Oxalobacteraceae; genus Herbaspirillum; species Herbaspirillum sp. VT-16-41. The sequence continues at coordinate 57,162 of NZ_MUXB01000175.1, read as the reverse complement.
GCGCTTTCTTCCATCAACCTCCGATTGTCGAGTTGCTTCCAACGTAACAGCAGCTTGGATCTTCTCATCAGCAGCCGCGAGCTCCTTCTCCTTTGCCGCCACCAGATCATCGATCACGGCGGCTTTGGCGACCTCGCTCTGTACCTCCTCAAGGTTCAGATGGAGCATCTTTACAACCGCGGTAGCTTTCATCGCCAGCTCCTCGTAGTTGCCCAGGTTGAGAATTGACGACATGAGGGACTTAATCTCCGATGGACCATACGCCGAAAGCGGCTTTCGGTTCTGTGCGGAGAAGTTTGACGTGAAGAAGCACTCGGGTGGGCCGATGATTTCCTCAACGCTAAGGTCATACGACGCTGTGCGGCCGTCCGAACTCGTTCCATCTTTGAGTCGGTATGGCTGCCACTGACCACTTGCATCCAGGTACATCAAGTACGCTTCGGTACGTTGCGTTTTTCCTGTGGACTTGAATACCAGAGACGACTTGTAGGTCATTCCTCTGGCCATCCATACCAGCTCCTTCTGTGCGAGGGAGCCTGATACATGATCCCAGTACGAAAAACCACCAGGACCAAGCGTGGTCGAGTGTGACGGCATCACCCGGAATGGGTGCATGTTGTCCAAGATCGTTGTCTTGCCGGCGCCGTTAGGCCCGTCAAGTGCGATCAACCTGGCGTGTTTAGGGATTTGTGTGAAGTCGATCTCAATGCTGTTCTTACCACGACCAGACTTGATACCGTTGAAGCCTTCCAGCTTCAGTTTGAGAGGTTGCATTTAGGGCTCCTTTCCGCGATGCGGATTTGAAAAGGAGTTGCCTACGCGGCTTTCCGCTGCGTCAACAGAGGGAAGCGGGAGTTTGGGGAGGGAAATGCCGCGAATGCGACGTTGCTAAGGATACCTCAAGTCGATCTCATCTTGAGACTTTCTATTGGCCACGGACCTGTTCGCTGTGGCCAATAGAAAATCCCCGAAGGAATTTTCTGGTACATCAGTACCGTTGCTTGTACGGCTTCCCATCGGGCCATCGGGTAGCCCAATGATCCAGATAGACTTTTGCGACATTCGGTGCGTTTGAAATTACCATGGCAGTTTCTCCATTACGGGTAGCTGCCCCCTGAGTAAAGTTATAGCTGCCCAGCTCAACTGTACGGCCGTCTACGACGAATGTTTTCTCATGCTGAATTTGATACTTGTCGATCGTCCTGACTTCCACACCGGCTTCAACCAGAGTTGAAACTGCTGCGTTACCAGGTTGGCTTCGCTTCCGCCCTTCTTCTTCCAGTGTCTTTGCGTCGACGAGCAACTTGACGTCTACTCCTCGCTTATGTGCGGCTAGCAGTGCCTTCACGACCTTGGGTGATGTGAATGCATAAGCCATCATGCGTATTTGCTTGCGAGCGGAGTCGATCGTCTTTAGCACCAGTGCTTCAGCCGATCCCTCCGGAGAGAAACCAACTTCGACGATTGCTTCCGGTGGCAGCTTCAGCGTCTCGATCGAGGCACTTCGCGCAGAATATCGCTCAGATGTTTCCAAGAGAGATTTGAGGATGCCGTTGGCAAAGGTTGCCGTCGACATCGTCGCCATCAGCAGGCCAATGGCCACGATTTTTTTCATTTAAAGCCCTTCCGCTTGATTGTTTGTCTGATTGGCGTACACGGACCGCTGCTGCGACCCGATGTACCCCGGATTGAATGCGTTACCGAAGTCATCCGTTATGCGGTTAGCAGAAGGATTAACCCGTGAACACATCTGGTATGAAAGACGGTCGTTGCTGTAATGCTGCTCGACGCGCCACTCTCGTTGCATCACTACGATTTCCTTTCAGAAAAGTTGGAATGAATCCTGTTTTGCTTCTTGGACAGACTCCTGTTCGTGAGGCGGTGGATCCGGCTCAATTTTGGTCACCAGCTTGTTCTGCAGGCCAGCTAAGAACTTCCGCACAATTTCATCCGGCGCCAGCTGCTGTGCCATTTCGACACGTGCTGCGAGTCCGTCAGTCGGGGTATTGGTGAGTTCGGCCCAGCGCTCGAGCCTTTTCACCATCGAAACCTCAATTGAGATGCCGGCACTCCGCTTTTCACGTTCAATGGGCAGAATTTTTCCTTCTATGACTACTTCGGCTGCTCCTTTCAGAATTTCCTTGATTGCTTTGCGATCGACGGTCTTAGCAAACTCCTCATCCACTTGGTACCGGACTCGGACAAATGCGCCAACACAATCTCCTGCCGCTTGCGCCAGTTCCTGAAGGTCGGGGACACCAAAGAATTCCAGGTCGACCATTCGCCGGGACGGCGTATGGATTGTCTGATATTCAGGTATTCCAGGTAGAAGGTTCCAGAACAGATAGCTTGTTTCACCCAGCTGGCCATAGTGGAAGCGGCCAATTGATCCAGGGTACGCGATGAGTTGCCTGCGCCCTTCGAACGATCGTTCCCATGATTGCGTCAAATGGATGTGACCGATCATCACAGCGTCAGCGCCGGCGGCAAAAAGCGCGCCGGTAGTGAACTCATGATCAAGTCCAGCCATTGGTACGCCATTCTCGTTTCGCGAGCTGTCGACCGTTCCGTGTGTCACCAAGGTAGTCGGTATGCCGCGCTTATAGAAATAGCCATTTGCCTTAGCAAATCCTGCAAGCAGATTAGCAAGATAATTTCCCATCTCTTCAGCTGCAGCAGCAGGGCCGACCAAAGCAGCCAGATCAGCCTTACTCACGGTCGGCACGCAAGTGACTACCAGGTCATAGTCCGCGGCCCAATCTTCTTCCGAACGGATCGGAACCCACCGATTCGCTTGCAACCCGACCATGCCGATCTTGTCGGCTACGTAGATCGGATACTTGGCTCCAATGAGCTGCAGGACGTGCAGCATTCCAGCGGGTTCATGGGAGAACGTGCCTTGCAAGAGCAGGACCGGGCAGTGTTTGCTGAGACGCTGAACCTGGTTGCCTAGCGCGAGGAACGCCGGGGAGTGCGCCTGCAATTGATGATCTGTTGCATCACCAGATACGACGGCGACTTCGCATTTGCTCTTGATGGCATGATCAACTGCGAAACTAAAGCAGCGATCAGCTTCAACCAGGTTATCGGGCGAATAGTGAAGGTCAGAAAAGTGAGCGATTTTCATTGGGCGCCCTTGCTACTTGGCAGGCCCAAAGATTGCGACATGAGATTGCCGGTGACTTGGCCAACTTCATGCTCAGACAGATCCGGAAAGCTTGATTTCACTTTCAGGGTCGTGTTGTCCCATTTGCTCATGAGCTCAGCGAGGAGCCGCGGGAGATCAGTCATGATGATTCCTTTTGAAATTTGAGTGATTGATGAATTTGTTACTTGGTGGGAGCGTCTTCACCGATCGGTAGGTATGCGCAGGCGAAACCTACTGCGACCAGGTAGAGCAGGACGAAGATGGAAGTTGCGGGGTACATACGGTTCCTTTCCGCGGAGCGGGGTAAAAACCGTGGTGATGGAGCTTCCCTAGGCGAACCTGGGGAAGCCCGTGAGGGCTTCGTTGTAGGGTTAGTGAAGTTGCCAATCGCTCAAATCCACATACTCAAGCAGCTGTTGCTGTTTTTTCTGTGCAAATTTGTAGTTGACAAGTTTTGCCAGGGTCCGGAGAACCAGAATCATGGCCTGGCGCCGCACCTTTGCTACGCCACGGCGAATCACTTCTGCGTCTTGGTTTGCTTCTTCGCATGCCCAAACGAATGGGAAGTGAATCTTGTTGGGGCAAAGTTCGAAGATCCAGACAATCGCCCAAAACAGATTTACGTGCTTGGGTTCCTCTGGATTCAGGTCACCGACCATTGTTTCGAACTTAGGATCGGAGCAGTCATATAGCGCTACTTCGATCATTTTCATGGTGACCTTTTCTTTGTTCAGCCAGCGAAGCCGGATGGCTTCGCGGTGTTTTGGATCATCGCTTGCAGCCAGCGCTTCATCTTCTTCAGAGAGTGCGAACTCCGGCCCGAAGTTAAATTGACGCTGGACGTGTGGGGCATTAATTGGAGGTTCTATCGGAACCTTCCTCCCCTTTCCTTTCTTTGTAGTTTGCTTTCGCACGTCTTTCTCCAGTCAGTCCCGCAGAGCGGTAAAAAAACCGGAAGTCGTGAGACTGTGATGTACTGGGCACATCGCAATCGAATAGAAATTGCTTTGGAGTGAACCTTGGGTAGACTAGCTCTAAGAATTGAAAGGAACCGATGACTGCTAAATTGGATGAAATGCCAGACGCTGAGTACAGCAACTGGATTCGGGACGTGATGAACGGTGCAACTGATGGCGCCGGCATGGTCAGTGAGGAAGTTCTTATTCGACTATTGTCGAGTGCCATTAGGGCTGACGATCCAAGGATTCGTGCGGAGCTATTCGTTGACCTGGCAAACAAGGCTTTGGCCATGGCAGACAAGACCCTGGGTTGCCAGGATCTTGTCACCACGACATTTACGCTGCGGCATTAATTCGCCAGAGTGACTTTCGCCATGCTCTTGGCGACGCTGATATTGCGCCATACGCGTTCGTTTTCGACACAAGGTTCATCTTCCAGAACCTTCATTTCCTCAAGAACTTTCGAGGCGAGCTTTGGATTTTGAGCTGACTCAAAGATATCGCGCCAAAAATCCACTTCCCAGACCGGGTATCGCGAGTAGGGCTGGACTTCTTTAGGATTACGAAGGATTGCTTTGTGGGCGGAACGGGTTGCTTTGTTGAGGATTTTCATGATGGCTCCAAGTAGTTTCCGCGTAGCGGTAAGTAATTGGGCCGTGCGCTGCACTTTCCTGTTGTCTGGGGAAAGTGAGTAGAAGTCGGTAGGTAGGTGTTTCTGGCATGCCGCGAATGCGACAAGCAAAATTTACCCGACCTACCGCTGTTTGTCTACAGTTGTGATCATTTCTACACGCCATCTTCAGCAAACTTCTTAGCGGCGTCCAAATACATTTCAGTAGCTCGTCGCTCTCTATGACCCAGCTTTTCTCCCACTTTTCCTATGTCATTCGTGCTGACCAGCTGCTGTGCTGCATAGGTATTTCTTAACGTTCGCCCGCCAGAATGGGCGGTATTGATACCCGCTAAGTCCAGGGTTTTTGTTATCAGGCGATAGATTGTCGGTTTTGACAGTTCGTCTGCAGTGTCTATCGTCCCGGGAAATACGAGGTCACTTGGCAGATCCATCCGACCTAGCTCCCTTAGCCAGGTCTCAATTTCCGGCACTGCAAATTGCTCAATTACAGCGGTGTGTTTCATACCGGTGCCGGTGCCATCCCATATTTCTAGATCTATCTCGATCTTCCCGTCGACGCGTTTGGGCTTCATTGACCGTAGTTTCAACGAAGCTGCTTCTGAAACCTTTAATCCAGCACCGATCAAGACGGCAATCAGAGCCCTATTCCGCCTCGTCTCCCAGCCACGCTGCCTCTTATTCTTTGAGTTTTCATTCCATGCCGGCGCCGCAGGTAAGGACTTCATCAGCCGTTGGATATCATCAACTTTGAGGATGACCTTTGCCTTTTCTTTTCCCCGGCGGAATGGTTCTTCTCGGCCAACGGCTAGATTCTTAGCCGGATTTGAATCGACATTCAAGTGGTCATAGGCACGCTCGAGGAGCCGTACATAGACCATCCGAATCTTGCTCGTAAGACGCGTTTTGCCATTCTCGTCACGAAGGTCCAGGAACTCCTTAATTTCTTCTTGAGTAACGCATGTGAAGGACCTGTTCCGGGTCTCAATCCAAGTCATGAATCTTTCGAACATCGAGATATAGACGGCTGCAGATGACTCCCTGATCGTATCCGCGCCGTTTTTACCCCGTTTTCCTGCTTGGACGAACTCGATTGAACCCACATACGCGCGGAATGCTTCGCGTGGGTTCTCATCCCAATCTCGACGGGTCGCAAATAAGTCTACAGGTTTGAATTCGTCCATACTTACCAATAGGCAATAGATGAAATTAACGTTCGCTTATTATAAAAATAATTCTTATCACAGAACACCGCAACCTAAATTTAACCCTCCCCTCTCCGAACCCGAAGAGCTGCCAAACAACGGCTTTCCCGGGGGGCTGCGGGGATTGTTAATTGCAGTAATTTCCTTATAGCAAGTGCGTCAGGTGCGATGACCTACGCTGTCACCTAGGATTCAATGGGTGCTTTGGGATTGGATAGAGCGAACTCGAGAACGACCTGGTGCGATGGCTCACCCCAAAGCTTATGGGCGTACCACATTGAGAAGTCCGATCGGAAAACGTTGGACCTAAGCCCATCTTTACGAATTTTCATTGGCAATCCGCATTGCTGTTTAAATTCGTCGATGAGACGATCCTGTTCCTCGGGCTCCAGATCAGTACAGAGACTGAACGCTTCCTTCGAACGGTGTGCGAGGTAACGCTGAAACACCTCTTCAGGTGTCTCAACATTGGCCTTCGGTTTGATCTTCGGGGCTTCAAGCTTAGGAACCGCCGGCGCCCAGTCGTTTTTGAGCGCGGACTTAAAATAAGCCGCTGGCTGCTTGAGGGCTTCGGCCCCCTTCTTGGCCATCCGTTCTTCTACCAGCTGCAGTGTGGAGATGATCTTGTTTTCCGAATTCGTGGCTACTAGATCCGACGCATCCCTTTCAGAAAATCCGAGACGGATTACTCTCTCCAGCAACTCGCCATCAACAACAGGGGGGGCAGGAAACTCAATGACGGCCTGTTCCGATTTCCTAACCCGGAACTGTAGCTCGGATACGCGTCGACCCAGCTTATGCTCGATCAGCTCGATGTTGATGTCAGTGACGGAATTCACTTCGGCGATGGCCGGCTTGAACGTGTCTCGCTTGGCGATTTTGTATTCTGGATAACCTTGGCCAGCTGGGTTTCCGCTCACGGAGTCAAACCACTCTGTCCAGGGAAGACGAGCCGTGAGCTGTGAAGGGTTCGTTAAGAATCTCCGGCAGATCTCGTACAGGGCCAGGCTGGCTCCACTACGAAACTGGTTCTGGTAAACGAAAGCCAAGTTTGTGTATTGGTCTGGTCTCATAACAGCGGCCTCGACCTCTGGTGGAAATGCGAAACCCACCCAGATCTGACCGCCGCGGGACTTCAACCCATTGGGATTTGCCAATGTAAAGGCGGAAAGAAGCGATTGTGACGTCCACTGAACGTTATCTTCCGAGATGATTCGGATGTCTTTCAGCTCCTGGAGGTATTCCTTAAGGCGCTTTGTGTCGTTCGATTCGTATGCGGCGTCTCTTGCAAGATCTGCGAGGGGAACCCAAAAGTATTTTTTGTTTGCCTCTGTCACGACGGGCGCATTTCGACCAGGACTGCCTAGCTTCTGGGCATGGTGCATCAGGACGTTGAACATCTTCCTCGACAGAAGTGTCAACTTGCCCTTTCTAACTCGCAGACCAATAGCTTCGTTCGACTTACGCAGTTCTCTTGATTCAGAGACACCTTGAGCGTAGTCGTCGAATGGTGCTATAGCTCGTTTACTTGATTTATCCACGTAGTTCCTTGTCCGTGGCAACAATGATGCGCTAAAGGTGAGAACAAATCAACGTTCAATCTCACTTTTCGAAATTTCCTTCGGGGAAATGGACTAGGTCCCTGTAAACTCTCACCCTTCGCTCCCCTACGAGTCAGTACTTATCTGCCGCCTTAGACCGGTTCCTGTAAACTCTCACCTTAAGTAATCGCCGGCGAATAGTCCCTGTAAACTCTCACCTTTAGGAGGGTCAGGCCCGCGTACACGAAGGACTTGCGCCCCTCTCCCTGCAAGTTCTCACCTTATATCCCGTATCCACTCACCCAACTTACCGTATACCCTCACCTAAGGTGAGCAAGTTTCCCGTTTGTCCTCACCTAACTTCCTGTAAATTCTCACCTAACTCCCCGTTGGATCTCACCATACCGCCTTAAAACCCTTATATAGCGCGACTTTCCGGTACCGTTAACGTTGTTAACCTTTCCAAGTGTCTTATTCAACATACTCAACACCCATCTATCAGAGGTGTTTTAAAAGAAAATGCCTAAAACCGAAGGACTTGGCGATTTTCAGTTCCTGCAAAGTCTCACCTTTCGCTTAAATCACATCACTAATTACTTGCGCTGTCAGCAATAAGTCTTTGTTTCTAAATGGATGAGTCAGGTCCCTGTAAAAGCTCACCTATCGTTGAATACTTCCTGAAAAAGCTCACCTTTTTACATTCAAGGCGCGTTCTTGCGTGTTATTGGGCACTGCAGGGCTCTTTTTGTATTCACTTTTCTCATCCGACAGCCGAAAGCGTTTGCTGCGCAGGCCTCTCCATCGCGATCTCCAAATGAGAATGAGGGACATTAAAGCCCCTCGACACATGGTTCCCGTAAAGTCTCACCTTTGGACTTACTGAGCCTTAAAACGCTCGCGCAGTTCGTCCATTAATTTTTCCCGCTCTTTCGCATCCAGGATAGTGATTTCGAAGGCGACCTTCCCCGAGTTGAATTCCTTAATGAACCCGGCCGAACCAGTGCCCTCCCCGTCTTTCATGGGAATTTTGTACTGTCGCGGTGTCTCTTTTGTCTTACGTTGTTTAGGTTCGGAGATCTTTTGGCGTGCTTCGGTGATTTCTTTCCGCCCTATCTCTTCCCGCCCAAGTCTTTCGGCCAAGGCCAAGGCGTCTTTCTCGCCTTCCGGACCCGCAGCATTCATATACAGCACCAGTTCATATAGTGCCGATAACGAGAATTTGGACGGATCGCTGCTCTGCTTGATCAGTTCCGTGATCGATCCTGGCAACTTCAACAGCTGAATGGTTTTATTGATCGTTGGAGCCGACTTATTTACGACGGGCTCTAACGCTGCTTCGCTCGGATAAATGCCATCATCGAGCAACTGTTTCCAAGCGAAGGCATCATCAAGAGGTGATTGAGCTTCCCGTTCCTCGTTTGCATCGTAGGAGTGCTTATAGAGCTCAGCATCCGTCAGGCCTGGAAGAACACGCAGTCGAATGGTCGGTTTTTTTAAATGTTTGCATGCTCTCAGGCGGTACTCTCCATCCGCGAGAACATATTGCCCGTTTCTTACCGTTGCAAGGCAGGCATTCTGCTGACCAAGTGCTGCGATGCTCTGGGCGCGGGCCAGCACGCGATCTTGCCGATAGATCCGTCGCGCGTTGTAAGGATTGACTTGAACCTCACTTGGGGGAACTTCTACTTCATACGGCTCGTCCGGAGATTTCGGTGAACTGGATACCAACACGTTTTCAATCGGGGCCGCTGCATCGTGGAACCCAGTCGGTTGCGATTCCAAGGTTTTGGCTGCAGACGCGAAACGGTCAGGGGCACCCAGCGTAGATGCGATATTTGCTTGGGACTTATTCAGCGCTGCGCGCAAGTCTCGTTTAGCCATTTTTCTTCACTTTCTTAAATTTCAAAATCTCCAAAACTTCGTCAGCAAGCGCTTCGACTTCTATGACTGCTTGCCCGCCTGTCTTTTTCGGAAGACCGTGCACTGTCGATCCGAAGATCTGACTCTCAGGGTAAGCGTTACGCGATGAGATTCGTGACTTTAGAACTGGTATTTCAGGATTTTGTTCTTGCAGCTCTGCGAGGCAAGCTTCGTATACCTGCCCCCGACCCATTTTAGAAATCAGGAAGTAGGTCTTCAATGTCGGATTGTGAGCCAGTGCGTTGACCGCAAGTTCTTTCGCCTTCTCAGTCGCCCATACGTTGTCCATGACAGGGATCACAGGAATGATTCCAAGATCTGCGATGAGCAGTGTTGCCCAAGGTATCGGGGAGTCAATCGCGGGCGGGCAATCAATCAAAATCACGTCGTAGTCTGGCGCAAGCTTCTGAATTTCGCCGACCATGTTTTTCCCCATGGCCGCTAAGGAAACAACTGTCGCTGGAAAAGGATTTTCAACGCCAGCAGAAGCACTCCACACCGATGCTGTGCCCTGTTTGTCGAGGTCACCCAACAGGGTTCGAATTCCCCGCAATGCAAGAGTCCCTGCGAGCTGGACAGATGTGGTGGTTTTACCGCAGCCACCCTTTTGGTTGAATACACCGATGATCAATGCGGACATAATTTCCCTCACAAGTTTGTTTATTGAATATTGCGAAATTATATTACAGCAGATATTTTTTAAGCAAATTTGTCAGAGCGGATTCAAGAAGATTGGTTAGTTGAGCAGAGCAGCGAGACTAACGGCTTTCACGCGTGAAAGATGCTTTATCGCGACGCGGGTGGCGCGTTTGTTGGCTAGAGTAATGAGCCTTTGAGGTTGAGGCCAGTTACTCGCGGCAGACTAATTCTTTCACGCGTGAAAGATGCCTAAAGTGCCTGGCGAGAATGGCGCACAATGCCGAATCGGTGCAACGCCTTTCACGCGTGAAAGTCCGGACGAGAAGAGCTGCTTTGGCTCCCGTGTTTTTAATTTATTGTCTTGCGCGGATACATAGCTGGCCGTACCCTCTCACAATTAGCTAATTTCACGCGTGAAAGTTCGCTTATTTCGCCATGCTTCCATGCTGAAGGGCATTGTTTTTCTAGCCGATAGTCTGGACCTACTCTGTCTTTCGCTAGTATCGATTTTCTATTCCACCTTCGCCGAGGAGGCGCCGGTTCGGTTTTTCAATGAGATGATCAGAGTGCGTGGCTCTAGGAGGGCTCTCACTTTCACGCGTGAAAGTTGGGCCCGTTGGACTGACACGTGCCGTGGGTAAATCGCCCAGTTTGATGTGCCTCTGAAGTCGGAGTGTGCACAGTCGTGCGAGACGGGTAACGTCTTCCTGTTGGTGACAGCAGGTGGCAGAACGCGTGAATCACGCTGGTCTCCGTAAGGTTCTTTCACGCGTGAAAGGAGGCGTTTGTGTTCAACCACGGATTCCATGTTCCCGGAATTGCTAAGTTATCTGTTTCCGACTTTCACGCGTGAAAGCTACTTGTACAACTGATCGGCGAAATTCTCCATATGCTCGGCTCGCTCAGCGATGTCGTTGTCTAGATACATACTCGTGGTGTCTACAGACGCGTGGCCCATGTTGTTCTTTACTGTTTCCAATGGGACCTTATTCCCTAGTGCATGGGTAGCGTACGTGTGCCGAATCCAGTGAGTACTCGCAGCCTGGAACTTGGCACGATCGGTTGAGCCGCCGGGGAAGCGCAACATCAACGACTGGAAAAATGTCTTTAGTAGTTTGTAGATCGCGTCACGGCTAAGGTATTCATCTACAAACGAGGGGTCGTGTTCGTAGCGATCTGGATGTTCAAGCTGTGCCTTCAGCTTCTTGGCCTCCGGATTCGAAGTGCCCCGGATTCGCTCCACCAGTGGGGCGTCTACCGGTGCCGCTTTGAGTGACTCTATTGATCGAGATCGGAGATAACGTTCGAGTTCATCTATTAATACCTGGGGAACAGGGATCTCGCGAAGCTTCTTGCCCTTGCCTAGGACGTTCATCTTGAAGTAGCGCCGACCTCCGGTAATTGATGTTTCCTCAAGGATGTCGGAAACCTTGGCGCGAGCAAGTTCGTGAAGGCGCAGGCCAGTTAAATAGGAAAACATGACAATGAATCGTAGTCGTGCGCCGGCAGGGGAGGGCGGCAGTGACAAGGCTTCATCCCGTATTATTTTCCATTGCTCTTTTGTAAAACTTCTCGAAACGTCGATCTTGTTTCGGTCCGCAGGTATGGAGGCGCTATCCCACGGATTGGTGTGTAGATAGCCCGTTTTTACCATCCATCGGAACATGCCTCGGATAATCACCAGCGCCTGTTTTTGTGATGCTGGTTGTAGAGCTTGGTGTCGCTTCCGCGTCTTAACTCCCTCTGCATCGATACTGAACGGACTCAAAAATGGTCGCCAGTATGTACTGTCGCGTTCATATTTCTTGTCACTCATCCAGGAGTCTTGGCTTATACGGAAGGTCTGATTCCAGTAGTCGTCACTGACACGTCCCAGGTCATTGAGGAATTTTTGATATGCCAAGCAGTCCGCGGTAGTGATCGAAGACAAAGGTTTGTCCCGTTCAATCGTTGCCCACAAGAAAAACCTTTCAGCTTCCTTGCGGTAGGAGCGTGTTGTATCTTCATCCTTCAGTTTCTGCAACCAAAGGACTATGGCTTCGCGATCGTTATTCGCGCCACTGCCGTTTCTGTCCCCCCGATTGCTTCCAATTTCACCCGAGAGGTGAGTAGGGGGGCTAAAGTACTCAAATGGAACGAGCCCAAATTGGATTAGCCGAATCGCTCTTGCATCATAGACAGTTACGTCCGTACCAATTTCGTCACGGTACAACCAGAGCCATTTGGAGATTCGAGCTGCTGTCACCTCGCCTAGCCTAGGGACATCCTTGTGCCAAAGGGGCCCGTTCGCTTTCACATAGGTGGCAAGATCTGAAACTGTCAGAATGTCGACCTTCTTGAATTGCTTCACCAGGTATTCAAGGAGCCAAGCCTCGAGCAAATCGGCAGGTCTCGGGCTGACGTTTGTCTTCATCTGAAGCCATGCTAGCGCTTCAGCCTGCCGCTTCCTTAAGCGCGCGTTCCGTATCCGTTTTTGCTCACTAATTCCCCCAGAGTAAGTGTCTTCAAAAAGGGCGAGGAGATCCTTTTCCGAGTACATCTCGTAAGGATCATGTTCCTCTCTAAACTCTTCAAGAGTTGGGACGGAAGGGGAGGGCGGGTTTATTTTTGCCGGCGAGACGTCAATAATCCGAGCAACAGCGTGCTTTCCGTGGCGCTTGGCCAGGAGCTTGAGATCTTGCCTGATCCATTTGACTGTAGCCTCGATCGTGCGCAGGTGGATGCTTGATGTTTCCGCTGTCTCCAGATAGCGATGTGCTAGTTGGGCAATATCTAATCCTTCGAGGTATCCCTTGAAGAATGCGAAATGGTGGCGCCCAATCTTGCCCAGGATTCTCTCGGTCCCACGTCGACGGGGATAGGGCAGGGTGGCTGTATCTTTACTTGTCATATTTGCATTTAAATTGCCAATCGCCATAGAGCCACGTTATCGGCCCGTAGCGACGTTTTCTTCATTTTCCTGCCAATCCCCCTGGGTAGGCATCGTTCGCCCCTCTCGGATTGATCTGAAAGGCCACTTTTCAGGTGGTTGCCTGCTCGCGCAAGCTAGAAACTGCTGCTCCCGCAGTCAGGCCCATGCTGGGCGAGCACGCGCCGGGAAATCTGAGGCGTTGAGCTCCGCCCAACCTTGCGACCCAAGCCGCGGTTGACAGATCGAGACTCATTGGTTCTGCCCACTTGATGGATGTTGTGCCAGTTCCACACCAGCTTAACCAATGAAGGCCAGCTCGAAGAAGCAAAAATCCTGGCTTAAAGGAGTTTGATCGATAGTTGTAATTTATGCATCGATGTTCGTGGCGGAAGTCGTCTAAGTCTGGAGTGCGGGTCCAGGCCCAGAGCACCTCGCTCCACACCGGTGTCAGCTAACTCTGTCCTAAAAAGTCATCTAACTCTGGATTTTCCCTACTTTGTTCACTTAACTCTGGATTTCTTCGTTCTGGCGAGTAAATCGCGTAGTTCAGTGGGCACTATCAAGACGATCGCGCAGCTGTTCAGGAGTGAGTTTTTCGGCGGCCCCGGCCAGCTCCGACCAGCGCTCTCCATCACAGTCTTCGGCATAGGAAACAGTCCAATTCCCGGCCGGATCGGCTGAAAACTCATAGGCAAATTCCCAGTCGCCCATGACGTTGTCGTCCAGGGCTATAGCCTCATAGATGGGAAGTACGTCACGCATTTTTGGCGAAATTGGCTCGTCGCCATAGCCTGCCTGGAAGATAAAACGCAGGAAATAGCTGCCGGTATGAAAGTGGGCCCGGGGCTTGATCGAATCTGCCGACTCCAGCATGTCCAGTAGGTGAATCCCAACGGCTTCAGGAGAGCCGTTTTGCCGGCGAAAGTGAACTTGATTTTCCCCAAAACGTACGACGACCAATGACGGCATTCCCATGAGCAATATTTCCTTATGAAGGGCTTATAGATAAAGGATGAACGGAGTTCGGTCTTGAGTGACTTCCGAAAAATCCAGAGTTAAGTGACAAAAATCCAGACTTAGACGATTTCCGACAGTTCGGCCGACATTAGTTCGGCAGTCCAATACACCACGCGGCTGCAGCAAGTACATCTGCGTTTCAGCTGAGCAACTACCTGTGAGGCTATCCGTATAGCCAGTTGGTCTTCAAGTCCTTGATTCCATTGCCAATATTTATGATCGGCGCGTCATTATTTTTGAGCGTTCTCATTCTTTGAATATTTCATTTATGCAACTTTAGAGAGCTTCACCAACGGATACCTCATTTCAACCGTTTAAATTCATGTCGTGATTAGAACTATAATCACGAATAGAGGTTTGGAAAAAATGCCGAAATATTGTTATTTCGGCATTTTTTCGCGCATCTGACCGCGCTGTACCGTGCAACGTTGCTTGAATTGTAGTCGCACATCTGGCGAGTGCAAGGGAATTCGAGCGGTGATGATGGGTGCCTCCCAGGTGCGGCAGGTTTCGTGAGCCAGCGCATAGGGGTCGGGCGGCTAGTATCGGGCTTAATCTCCACGTTCTGCAGCGATCACTCGGGCCCTTGCCAGGTTCATAGCGGCTGGATGTGGGCCAGGCTCCGCGATGCGTCGGATACGAGTGGCGCGATACCACTGCTCCGGAGAAGCCTGAAGGATATAACATTGCGCCTAGACGATAATAGTGGCTTTAATTCGTATCATATCGTATCATCTCAATCATATCATCTTGAGGGAGCTAAAATTGGCGCGGGAACCATCGATTACACGTGAGCAGGTCTTCGGCGTCTGCGATACTCTGGTTGCGAACAAAGTGCGGCCGACTCTGCGTACTGTGCGAGATCACTTAGGGGCAGGAAGCAACCTGACGATCAATCGCCTGGTCAATGAATGGAAGAGTGAGCATGCGGCACCTGCCGTCACCGCTTCTTCGTTGCCCCCTGCGCTTCAGCGAGGCATCGCAGAATTCGTTGCAGTTGAGATTGCTGCGGCTCGCGCCCCATTGGAAACGGAGATCGCAGAACAACAGCAAACGAATCACGACCTCGCCGCCGAGATCGAGCGCCAGACTGCCGAGATTGAAACTCTGATGGGGACTGTAGCGACCTTGACAACAGCAAAGTCTGCCGCAGAGGCGAATATCGCTATGCTGAGCGACGCCCTAGCCGCCGAGAAGGAGAGCGTTCTGCGGGAGAGAGCGGCGGCCGAGCAGGCTCGTGTTGAACTGGCCAAAGACAAGCTCCGCTTGGAATCGATGCCTGATTTAAAGAAAGAACTTGAGGGCCTGCGCGCCGAGCTGAATCAAGAGCGACAACAGCGGATTGATGCAGAACGGCAGCTGGCAGTCTGTGAAGCCCTTCGAGCTCAGTCGGAGGCTGCTGGAAAAGCTGGGGACTAGTGTGTAGAACTGCGCATTTCCTTTCGCTAACCAGCATCTTTGAGTCGCCCTAGCTGCGGCAATAAAGTTTTTACACGGATTAACGTCTGATGTCACGAGCCGGACCTTCCAGGAAGATGCCGGTCAGCCTTGCTTGACACGTCATGCGGCAGATATATAATAAAACTTATAAGCACAAAGGGAGAGCATGATGCTCACATTCAAAGTGACTACCGTTGGCGCATCCGAAGGGCTGATCCTGAACAAGGAAGCCAAACGTATCCTGAACGTCCAGAAAGGCGATACGCTTTACCTGACCGAGGCGCCAGACGGCGCAATGCGAATCACGCCGTACAACCCTGAGTTCGAACGCCAGATGGCCTTGGCGGAGTCGATCATGCACGACGATCGTGAGATCCTCCGCGTGCTCGCTAAATGAACTGGCAGTGGGTGCAGCGTGAAACCGTTTTTGCGGTTCATGACAAGCAGCTCGCGGTGCATGGCGGCCTGGCTGGGATTAAGGACCTCAACGCTGTCGAGTCTGCGCTTTATCGGGCTCAGAACCTTGACGCCTATGGCAATCCACCACCTGATGCGGCCGACCTCGCGGCGGCCTACATTTATGGTATCGCCACCAGCCACGGCTTCAGCGACGGCAACAAACGGACCGCTTGGGTGATCGGTCGTTTGTTTTTGGCGCTCAACGGCCAGACTTTGGCATTCGACCAGATTGAAGCCATCAACTTTATGCTGACGGTCGCCGCCGGCGACATGCCAGAGCAGCAGGTCGCTGACTGGATCAGGCGCCGCCTGACCGTGTAACGGTCCTTCGCCGACGTAAACGTGGCATTTTGGTCAGATATTGTGGACAGACCGCATCTTGCTCATCGATGAGAGGGTTGCGTTTGCAAGTGCCGGACCGAAGGCCTTAGCGGGACGCAGCGAGTGCACTGGCGCAGGTGATGACAGTAGTCACACGTAGCACTGGCGACTTTCTACTTTCTATCTACTGGGGGCGTCTTCTGAATCTTTGAGAATACTTTCACGCGTGAAAGGTTGGAGACCGCTATTTGTGCCCATCTCTCAAAACCGTTAAATTAGAAACTCCCCTGCCCCAGCAAAAACACGTGGTCAACCGTTGATCTCCTCTGCACCATGACTCCCCCCGTACCTGTGCGCACACACCTCCTGTCGGTCGGAATTGCTCGGCATGTGTTTACTCACCAGCAGCACGGCATTGTGTTCGTACGCGATGCCATAACACTTCACGATGCCCGCGCATACGGACTGCAGCCCGTCGTTCTATATGCCGTCAGTGTTCCTGGCACCCCCATTATTTGGCACGGTTTCGGTTCGCCGGATGCTCTGCAATCGTTGCGCGGACAATTGATCGAGGCCTGGCGCTCGTGCCCACAACTTCGGGGCTACCCCGACGTGCTACGCATAAGCCATCAACTTGCCGCCTCCTGCCAGCGCTTGCAAACGGAATTTGCGGCCCATGGCATCAAGGTAGAAGTAGCCGCCAGTAATGATCACAAATTTTCAGCGGCGCTGCGCAGCGCGCAGAACAGCACACTGCAATTGGGTTGGTCCTTGGGTCAATCTATGCCACAGCGCACGCTGGCGCAGCTGCAGAAGAATGCCGCACACGTATTGACCATGCATGAGGATCTCCGATCCTGGCGCATCGGCGGAGCAGCCCTGGTGGAAGCGACCCGGGCGCATCTTGCCTTGCCAGTCAGACCCTTCACGAACATAGAGTTGGGGCCGGAAAGCATGGATTGGTCGTCGGGACCGTGGATGTCGGCGTGGGAAAGAAACTTACCGCCTGAGCGGGAGCGGTCGTTTCATACAAACGATGACGGGAAAGTCTGGCTGTTCTTCAAAGAGCCGGACGAGCACATCGATGCCAGCAGTGCCCAGTTCGATATGCTACCGGGATGCCTGAGTGCGATTTTGCCGTGCTGGCCGAACGGTGCTGCCAGCTTGGCCAGGGCGGCCGGGTTGACGCTGAAAAAACTGCAGTGGTTCATCGCTGATCGCCAAGCGATTGACCAGCAGGCCCGCCATCGCCTGATGACTCTGGTAGGAATTGAAATGAACGCCCACCGTGAAGAAAAGCTGGCCGGGGGCTGCATACTGACTGCCGGTTCGCTTCGGGCGACGGTGCGTCTGTACGACGAACTCACACATGGCGGCGATGTAACCTATGCTATTGAGATCTTGCCGGTTAGCGGTCTGGCTGATCCAAGCTGGCGCTATGTGCTCATAGAAGCTTGCGGTTGCCTCATGAACGTGTTGATGGTGCCTCGCGTAGGCGATGTCTCCGCGCATCTTGATGCCGCGCATTTCATCAATTTATCGGGACAATGCGACATCCCCGACGCTCTCTATACGGGTATCGTCGGCGCTTGCGGCAGAGCATGCATCGATACGGCGCGCAATCGTAGCGAAATGATGGCATATCTTCAGCAGAATTATGACCGGCTTGTCCAGCACTTGCCGTCACGTTGGTAGTTTTTTAGTGACGTCTGGTCGATAGCGGCCAGACGGCCCCAAGGACACTAGGGCCGGCACAAGCGGATTGTCAACTGTGCGTCTTACCATCACACGCAAACCAGGATGCCCCGGTTGGCATCAGCTTTAGCTGAAGGACTGCAAGGATGGCTCCCAAAAGGTCAGCTGCAATTTGCTCGTACTGCAGCTCCCCTCTAGCCGGATGATTGTCCCAACCAAAGTACGCCTGTTTGACCTCCCACCACCCAACAGTGCAGCACAAATACATGGCGGCAATGACGAGCGCTACGTGTACCTCGTGGGTGAAGGCACAACGGTACCAGCGAGCAAATCCAGGTTGGAACCGATTCACCGGCCTGCCATACTTCGAAATTTTCGGACCGCCGCGCATGGTCAAGTGGTACCAAATGCATAGAAACAGGACGGCGAGGATGACAAACCCGTATGCCGCAAGGAAGTGCTCAACTGTTGCCCTAGCCTCGTATCCGATGGCATTTGTCAGTTCGTCTCTTAGGGCGCTGACCTTGGGCGTCCTGAGAAAGAGCGCAACCCTGATGGCGAACATGCCGAGAAACAAATGGGAGAGAACGAGCATTGTCCCCCGAACGTAATTAATGAAACTGGACTTCAACAGCATTGACGACTCCTGAAAGATGAAACTGGGTGATGAAGGCCTTGGAGGCCGGGCTATCTGCTTGAACTACTATGCGTGTAGCCAGATGATTTAAATGGGTATAGCACTGTTTCATCGTCATGAGCCCTGCATCGTGATAACGTCTATCCACGGCCAAGAAACTGGGGTAATCTACGACCAGTCGCACGGCGGCATGCAGCACTCCCTCCCCAAGAAATAACACTTCCCAATTCGCTGTCGAATAAGCACCGCATATGACTTGTGGCGCCTATTCCGTTTTCCTTGGCCTTTCCTAGGCATTCACACACTTGCCGGATATCGGCGTAATTCAACCCTAGCGGGAAAGCTCCCGCTCAGGATGCTTTCTCGCGTCTTTGGAGAAAGCAAATGAGCGTTTTTTCATATCCAGAACGTGGTAAGTGGGGCAAGAGTGTTGAATTGCACTGAAAACTGACCCACTTTTCCAGGAAATTTGCATCCTAAGTTGACCCATGTTTAGCCCACAATCCTGCTCATCACAGCGAGCGGGAGAACGGAGTGATAGACGTGGCCCTACTTGGAATTATTCGTCGCTGGTACATCCGCGACCACATTTCGATCCGGGAAATTGCCCGCAGGCTGGACATTTCCCGGAACACGGTTCGACGCTACATTCGATCAGAAGCGATCGAACCTTCCTACCCCAGCAGGCAATCATCGAGTTCGCTAGACGAATTCGCGCCTAGACTTTCTGCCTGGTTGAGCTCCGAGGCAGTCAAATCTCGAAAACAAAGACGAACCCTCAAACAGATGTTCCTGGACTTGCGAGCGCTGGGCTACGAAGGGTCGTATGACCGCGTGGCTGCCTTCGGAAGGCAATGGAAGGTGGGTCAGATGGAGAGGGTCAATTCTGCGAGCAAATCAACACAATTTCTGCACCGGAAGTCGTCGTTACGTTATCGACGAGCTCCTTGAATAGGCAAGCAGGCGTAGAGCATTGAAAACGACGATCAACGTGGAGCCTTCATGCATTGCGACTGCAACACCAATACTTAAACCGAAAATGGTTGCGGGCACCAGGAAGGCAACGACGCCCAGGCTGATGAAGACGTTTTGCCGGATGACACGTCGAGTATGCCGACTCAAGTCGACTGCGAAAGGAAGATTCTTCAGGTCATCTGCCATCAATGCCACATCGGCAGTCTCCAGGGCGACGTCCGAGCCAGCAGCGCCCATGGCAATGCCCACCGTTGAATTGGCCATAGCCGGAGCATCATTGACTCCATCACCAACCATTGCAACCTTGGTTGTCTGGCGAAGTTTACGGATGGCTTCAACCTTATCTTCAGGCATCAGATTGCCCCAGGCCTCGTCTAGGCCGACTTCGCTGGCCACTGCATCGGCAACCTTTTGATGGTCTCCGGAGATCATGATCATTCGGGTAATCCCAATCTCACGCAGCTCCTGCAGTGCTCCCTTGGCATCGGCCCGTGGCGTATCCATCAGTCCGATTGTCCCCAGATCGCGCTGACCATGCCGTACTACCATCGTGGTCCTGCCGTTTTCACGCAGTTTCTCAACAGCGGATATGGTTGCTGCATCTAAGGCGGGGACGTCGTCGCTGCCGAACATCTCCAGCTTGCCAATCCAAACCGTCTCGCCGGCGATGGTTGCGGTAACGCCGCGGCCAGTCAGGCTTTTGATGTCCAGCGCGCCTGGCGGGCTCTGAGAGGAGCCCAAGTGTTTCTTCGCGTCTCGTGTGATCGCCGTTGCAAGAGGGTGGTCGCTCTGCGATTCGACCGCCAGCGCAACATTGAGGAGTTCTTCGACTGCAATCCCTTCGGCCGGTATGACATCGGTGATGCGAGGCCGCCCTTCGGTCAGGGTGCCCGTCTTATCAAATGCGATGGCGCTGAGGGAACCAAGTTCTTCAAGTGGTGCGCCGCCTTTGATGAGAACGCCGCTGCGTGCAGCACGAGCAATGCCTGACAACACGGCGCTAGGAGTGGCAATGGCGAGCGCGCACGGGCTTGCTGCGACCAGAACAGCCATCGCGCGATAGAAACTATCCCGGAAGGGCTCGTCGACGACGACCCATGCGAACAGCAGAAGGAATGCCAGGGCAAGAACGGCCGGGACAAAGACACGCTCGAACTTGTCGGTGAAGCGTTGCGTAGCCGACTTCCGTGTTTCGGCCTCACTCACCATCTTGACCACTCTGGCCAGCGCAGATTCACTGGAGCGACGTGTTACCTCGATCTCAATGGCGCCGGCGCCGTTGATTGTGCCTGCGAACGCCTTGGAGTCGCTCGGCACTCCATCTGGTCGGGCGCGGGCCAAGTCGACGTCGTCGACTGGGCGCTTATCGACGGGGATGCTCTCCCCGGTAACTGGGGCTTGGTTAATCGCAGAGTTGCCAACAACGATAAATCCGTCTGCTGGCAGGCGCTCGTTCGGGCGCACCAACACCACGTCGCCGACTCGCAGCTCCTCGACCCGGATTTCCGTAATCTGCCCGTCTCTACGTACGGAGGCTACTTCGGGGGCCAACTTGGCCAGGGCTTCGATCGCGCGCTTTGCCCTACCCATGGCGTAGTGTTCTAGTGCATGCCCCAGGCTGAACAGGAACAGCAGAAGCGCGCCCTCTGCCCACGATCCCAACGCTGCGGCGCCGGCCGCAGCGACCAGCATCAGCGTATCGATTTCGAAACGCTTAAGCCGAATATTGTCGACGGCTTCCCGGACAGTGTAGAAGCCACCGAAGAAATATGCCGAAATGAAGCACGCCATGGGAAGCCAGGCCGGCATGCCAGCAACGAATCTTTCAATGACCCAGCCGATGCCCAGGAGTGCGCCACATAAGAGCGAAAAGATCAGCTCTGTATTGGCGCCAAGCATGCCGCCATGTTCATGAGAGTGCTCAGCATCCTTTCCTCCATGTTCGGCGTGACTCGAGCCATGGGCATGCGAGTGCTTATGGTCTCCACCACCTTCGCCATCCGTATGGGATTGCTGATGATCGTGTGTATCTTCTTGCCCCTCTGCCGGAGGAGAATTTTCGGCCGCAACAGTTTGATCAAGAATCTTCACACCCAGGCTCTTCAATGCGGCCGTGAGTTTTGGTATATCGCACTGCTGACGATCAAAATCAACATGCAAGCTGCTCGTGGTGGCGACATCTGCGGCTAACACACCAGGTAGCTTTTGCAGATGGTCCGCAACAGTTCGGGCCCGCCGTTGATGGTGGATTCCGCTGACCTTCCAGACTACGTGCGCATAGCGTTCAGAAACCTTTGCGCCTGCAGCGGTCACGATTTCTCGGATGCGACCAAAGGGCAACTGCGCGGTGTCATAGTGGACGCACAGCTGTGACACTCCGGCGCCACGAGGCGGACGGACATGGACATTAACTACGCCGGCCTGTGTTCCGATTTCGTCGATGAGGCGTCGAACACAGACGTCGTTTGCATCTTCAACATCTGGGAGCAAAACGGGAATATCGAGGCGTAGTTTTGTTGTCATGATTACTCTTGGCGGTGATTCGTGGCCTAAGCCGTTAAAAGGGAGGAGCTTTCCACGCTGCAGTTATGTGGAAGAGGTCCCACATTGGCCGCAAAACTTGGTGCCAGACGGCATTCCGCTACCACACTGAGTACAAGCGATGGCTGTTAGGCCGCTGCCACACTCGTGGCAAAACCTGGCGCCAGGACTGCTGACGGTGAAGCACCGCGGGCAGCTAGTGCCGATCGGAGTGGCACTCCGTCCGCGTCCAGTGGGGGGCGGGCTATACCTGCTGTGACCGCCGTGTTCGCTACTGCCATATTGATTGTTGTTGCCGTGGTGGCCGGTATCGCCATGCCGGCGCTTTTCGCCATGGTGGCGTCCGATTATTTTGCGAAGAAAACTCACGTGTACTCCGTTATAAAATGAAGACGCCAAATGAACGGCTTACATGACGTCATTGAAAAATCCCGCCTTCTAGATATCAGACCCATTACGTATGACTAACGGGCGAGTGCCTGAAAGGTCGCGGAGAAATCTGAGTGGCAGCAGCCACCAAAGCGAGAAGATCAACACTCCGGTCCCCATAGCGAACCAGACGCCACGAAGATGGCCGAAGACTTGCGAGACGACCAGGTTGCTCGCTAAGACGAGCGCAAACGAGAGTGATACCGCGCCGCATAACATCTGGCGTGAAGCTAGCGTCTTGAAGCGTGAACGATCCCGGAGAGGACGTAATATCCGATGCTGCACTGCCGGGGCGGCAAACAGAACTAGGCTAGTTAGTGAGCAGCAGAATGTGGCCAGGAATATCCACTTTTCTGATTCAACGATCTGTGAGAATCCGCTGTTAAATGGCAGCGTAATGAGGAACGCGGTCAGTAACTGGGCAGCGGGTAACAGGACGCGCAATTCGTTGAGAAGATCGGAAAGATCTCCGTCTCCTTCAAAATCTTCGCGATCTTCCTCAGTATGGGATGAAGTCATTTTTCTGTTTCAGTCGCAAGTGGATTACCCGTGGCGGTGGGGTATTGAAATAGATCTTACCGAGGCAATATCGAGAAAAAGATTGCGTAGCTATTACAAGTTTGTAATCTTTTAACCTCCGTGGTCGTGACCCGGAGCAGATCCGAACAGCAAGTTATCTATGCCATCGCATAGGCAATGCAGGGCTGTGAGATGCACCTCCTGAATATGCGCTGTGCGTTCATGTGGAACGCAGATATGGATGTCCAGCGGTGTGAGTAATCTGCCTAGCTGACCACCGCCTCTGCCAGTGAGCACAACAACTTGCATCCCCTGTTGATGGGCCTCCTGCACAGCTGCGAGGATGTTTTCGGAGTTTCCGGACTTAGAAAAGACCAACAAGAGGTCTCCGCTGCGACCTAAAGCCTGAACCTGCTTGGAGAATATTTCCTGATTCCCATAGTCGTTGCAGATTGCGGTCAGGATTGAGGTATCAGTGGTGAGCGAGATGGCAGGAAGAGGTTTGCGTTCGCGCTCGAAGCGACCTACCAGCTCTGCCGCAAAATGCTGACTGTCGGCGGCCGAGCCTCCGTTGCCACAGGAAAGAATTTTCGAACCCCGGGCCAGCGTAGCTGATATTGCTTTAATGGCATCGAGAATGGGCTCTTCAAGAGACTGGACTGCATCGATCTTGAGTTGAGCACTCGCGTGAAAATGCTCGGCAATTCGAGACTTCTCCATGTTGATTCTCCCCCGGTATCGACCATAAAGAAGGTTGGAGAAATGCAGAAATGAATGATTCCAAGATCATTTATTAATTTTCTGTCAGATTTGATCTCGAGTTTGGTTGAAGGCACTGACGCGATGCTTTCCATCTGGCTGTTCTCTGTCCGCTACGCGTCTCGCAGCTCTAGGAGCCGGCCTTCGCCAGTGGCTGGTTGAACGTCACTGTCCGCGGCAAATACGGACGTCCGTTTATTCTGCGTAGTCCGTTGGAGAAGTCTTCGCTGACAAAAGCGTCACTCATGATGTCCCGAGACGACGAGTAGTAACGAGATTCGACCTTGAGTAATCCCATGATGGTGTGTTCAAGATGGTCCGTTTGATAGGGGCGATTTTCTAGAATTGCTTTGTCGACGGCGCTCTTTCCTGAGAATGACCTGGTCCAGAGAAGCATGGGGATTTCATAACCGGAAGGATCAGCGACCGATTGACCTGCATGATCTCTCGTGTGACCTACTTCCTGGCCGTGGTCGGCACTAAAGAGCAGGCTTGCCGCCCCGGGGGCAGATGCCATGGTGCTCTTGATCATGCTTGCCACGACGAAGTCGTTGTAGGCAATCGCGTTGTCATATTCGTTGCGCAACTGTCGGATCCAAATTGAGCGTCCTGCAGCTGAAAGCTGTTCTGCGATAGCATCATCGACGTCGTTGAACTTGGCGTATGACGATGGATAACGCATGTCGTAGGTGGGGTGGGCGCCAAGCAGATGCACGACAATGAGCTTCTTGGAGGCCGGATTGGCTAATGCGGCTTCAAGTCCAGGCAATAGGTTTCCGTCGAAATTGTTCTCTCCGCGACCGGCGCCCTTGTTGATGAATAGCTTCTCATCTGCACGCTCTGAGACAAGACCGAGCCAGCCGTCATTCGGGACCTGATTGGAAATCCAGAATGTCTTGTAACCAGCCTCCTCAGCTAACATTAAAACATCAGGCTTGCTATTCCACGCGTCAGGGGAAACAAGATCGGCAGGCGTGAACATCTTCATCAGCGACGACATGGTAGCCGGTTCGGATGAGATCACATCTTTGAAGACGATCAGCTGGTTTCGCATTGCGTCCAGCATAGGGGTGGTTCTACGACCATAGCCATATAGCGACATATTGCTGCGATTCGTGCTTTCCCCGATTAACCAAACAACCGTGTTGTTGGCTGGGCCGGTGTACTGTACCTTCCACTCGGATCGTCGTGCCATATTGCGGGCAACGATTTGCTGCATGTCTTGTGCCTGCTTTAGCTGGCTACGATAGTCCATGTATCGAATTGGCCAGAACAAAGCAGGATTTTCTTTCGCCATCGTGGGATTGAAATGCAATGCCAGGAATGCTGTTAGCAGAAGCCCTATGCTGATGAAGCCGGACCTGCGCAGCGTGTTCAACGGCAAGCGTGCTTCCCTGAAGGATAAGCATTTCTCGAACCAGAAGATCCAAGCGCCGACGAACAAAAAGATTCCTCCCGCCTCCGCCAGCTTCCGCCAGTTGTGCAGGAGGAACTCGTTGGTCTCGTCGGGATTAGTGTTGAAAATTGCGTGCAAAACGAGAATCGGATTCGGCCGAAGGCCGAAGTAGTCGCGCAAGAATCCCTTCAAGGCGGCGTCGAAGAAGAATAGAGAAATGATTCCTAGACTAACAACAGTCAGCCACCGCGGGCGCCAACGGAAATAGGGGACTGCGATAAATATACCGGCAATTCCGGGCAGGCTGGTGGACATCAAGACCGTGCTTTTGGCGAATTCGTTGGCACTGATCATGCCTAGCATCCAAAAGGCAGCAAGCCCGCCAATGCCCAGGAGCAGCCGATATCCAAGTCGTTTCAACTTAAATTACTCTCTAGAATGATGGGAGGTGACGAGCGCCCATTGCCTCGCCGATGGTAGTGGTCAGACGCCTTTGGGGCGCATGATCTTGGCTTCTTTGAAGAATGTAAGGCTGAAGATTGTCCGCTCACCTTGGATGCTCTTGACGGCCGCTTCGCCGCCGTGCAACGTCATGATTGAGCGTACGATCGCCAGCCCGAGTCCACTGGATCCGCTCGCACTGCTGCGCGACGGATCTGCCCGATAGAAGCGGTCGAAGATTCGCCCAACGACGTCGGGAGGGATTCCCTCTCCAGGATTGGATACTGTCAGGATGGTCGCATTACCTACGTCCGTTGCTTCAACCCGGATAATGCGCTCCTCAGGTGTGTATCGGATTGCATTGGAAATTAGATTGCCAACTGCCCTGCGCAAAAGCATCGGGTCGGCGAAAATCTCTCCTGTTCCGCCGACGACAATCCGGACCTTCGCTTCTTCAGCAATACCTTCGAAGTAATCTGCAATCTTGGCCAATTCGTCTTCGACATTGAGCATCTGAGGCTTCACGGCGACATGGGCGTTTTCTGCCCTCGCCAGGAACAGCATGCTTTCCATCATCCGCGCCAAGCGCTCATATTCCTCGATGTTGGAGCTGAGTAGGCCCTGATACTCTTCAATAGATCGTTGCTTACCCAGAGCGACTTGCGTCTGCACCATCAGGTTGTTGAGCGGGGTGCGTAAATCGTGCGCCAGATCTGCTGAGAACTGCGTCAACTGCTCAAAGCTACGATGTAGGCGGTCCAGCATCGCGTTGAATGATTCAACGATGTCGTGCAGTTCCTTGGGGGCCGAGCGGATGTCTAGCCTGGTGTCGAGCCGATTTGCCGAAATCGCATGCGTCTGTGCGGCCATTAACCTCAGCGGTCGAAGTCCGCCGCGAACAAGGAAGAAGCTCAAGAGCGTTGCGAGAAGCGTACCGATCGACGCTGCGTACCATACCTCCGTACGATATTCGGAAAGCAGTTCCATGCGGTCAGAAGCAGTGCGCGCCACCACCACTATGGTTTCCTCGCCGGCGCTGGTCTTGGGCTTACTGGCGATTAGACGTGCGCTGGCACCGTCTAAGTCGATGCTTTGAAGGGCATTGACTTGAGTTGTTTTGAGACTGTTGAAGAGTGGTGTCCCCACTCCAGATCGGCCAACATAGTTCTTTAAGATGGTGGCGCCGGAGGAATCTGTGATGAGTACCAAGAGCTGGTCGTGGCCGCTAATGGTATCCAACATGGCATGCTTATTTCCCCTGATGCTTTCGATTGAGCCTGCTTCTTGTACCAAGTGATCAATCGAGCGGCTCTTGCCTATAAGCTCTTCATCGTCTCGACGCTCCAGCTGAACGTATAACGAGTGGTAAAGATAAGTGCCAACAGCCGCGAATGTGATAATCGCCACTAGTGCAAATAGAGCCACTAGACGTGATGTCATCGAAGCTGGGTTTCTGGAGTTCAATTTCGCGCCTCAAACACGTAGCCCATGCCCCAGGCGGTATGAAGCAGTTTGCTCTCGAAGCCGTCGTCAAGTTTCACGCGTAGTCGGCGCACGGCGACGTCGACGACGTTGGTATCGCTGTCGAAGTTCATGTCCCAGACTTGCGAGGCTATTTGAGGCCGGGAGAGCACTTCTCCTGGGCGGCGAATCAGCATGTGAAGTAAGGCAAATTCTTTAGCGGTCAAATCGATTCGCTGCCCATCCCGCGTAACTTTGCGCCGAAGTACATCCAGCTGCACGCCGGCATATTCGATGATGTCAGATTCACGGCTCGGGCCGCGGCGTAGCAACGTTCGTACCCTTGCGAGCAGCTCCGTGAACGCAAATGGCTTGACCAAGTAGTCGTCGGCACCCAGTTCTAAACCCTTCACGCGATCCTCGATTTCATCGCGAGCAGTGAGAAAGAGCACCGGCGTATCGTGGGTGCGGCGCAATTCTCGCAAAATGTCCCAGCCGTTCATGCCTGGCAACATCACATCCAGAATAATGAGCTTGTATTCCAGCGTCTGTGCGTTATGCAGGCCGTCAATTCCTGATTGCACCCAGTCGACAACAAAACCCGACTCGGTAAGGCCACGGCGTAGGTAATCCCCAGATTTTGGTTCGTCTTCTACCAGCAAGATGTGCATGATTTGGTTCCTCGAATACGTCGATATTCTGACCGAGCCTGCCGCTGCATTCATTACAAATCTGTAATAACTCAGCAATCTTTCTGTTCGGACCTCCTCCGTAGAATTCATTCCAACGATGCGCCACACAAGGAGTTGGCGGTCGAAACCGCCTGGATCAGGCGATCTTTTGAACTACCATTCTAGGAGTAATGACATGAAAGCAACCCAAATTCTCTTCGGCGCCATGGTTACCGTTTTGTCGGTGTCCGCCTTCGCGCAATCGACCGTCAAGACCGAAGCCGAACGCGATCAAGCGAACCTGAGCGCCCGCAACAACTACCCGGTGATCAAGTTCGAAAGCACCAAGACCCGCGCCGATGTGGTGGCCGAGCTGGAAGCTGCACGCCTGGGTAAGCCGGTTCAAGCCGCTGCCGAAAAGCCGAACGTCGCCGGCAGCCCGGCCCAAAGCAAGGCCTTTGACTTGCCGCTGTACAACGGTGCATAATCGCCGCCGATTAATGGCCATGTTGCACATTAACCTCATAGCTGCCGATCGGGACGGTCGGTAGCTATAATCCTTCAGACCATGCGCTCATTCATTATCTTGCTTGCTTTGTTGTTGCCGATGCAGCTCACTTGGGCAGCAATGGCATCGTATTGCCAAGGGGAAAATGATCGTGTGCCCACCCATGTCGGCCATCATGAGCATCCTTCGGTGAAAGCCGATAAGCATGCTGGTACTGAAAAAACTAAGGCGGGCGACAACGACGTCGGCTGCTCTCTGTGCCACTTTTCGTGCATGAAATCGGTGCAGGTCTACAGCTCGAGCGTGATTGTTCCGCCGGCGGTCGAACAAAAATCGCATTTAGGCTACTCTCCGCATCCCACCTCCCATATCGCCGACGGGCCCGATAAGCCCAATTGGCAGCTCGCCGCTTAACTCGGCGAGGACAATCCACACACAACTGCACTCGCCGAATTCCCCTTCTTAACACTGGAGAATTCGATGTATCGGCACAGCTTTTTGCTGGCGCTGGCGCTTCTTGCAGCCAGCACTAGCCACGCGCAATCAACGGCGCCTGGAAACACAGAACAAATTCAATCCTATACGGCTTCATCCCTGGTGAAAGAGCCGCGGTTGTTGTCGCTCCCAGCAGCTATTAACTTGGCGTTCGATCAGAACAAGGGTCTGGCCGCGGCGCGCAAAGAAATCGAGGCCGTCGAGGCGACCATCATTCAGGCCGGCGCGCGGCCGAACCCTGAGTTCTCGGCTCTGCTGGAGGACACACGTAAGTCCACCAGGACCACGACCTATCTGATCAACCAGCCAATCGAATTGGGTGGTAAGCGCAGTGCCCGTATCGAAGCGGCCCAACGCGCGCGCGACATGGCCTTGCTCGGATACTCGGCCAAACGCACCGAGATTCGCGCAGGCGTCGTTGCCGCTTACTACGACGTGATGGTGGCCACGGAGCGCCAGCGTCTGGCGAAGGAGTTGCTGGGTCTGGCGAAGACCGCAGCAGATATGGCCGGACGTCGGGTGACGGCCGGGAAGATCTCTCCTGTCGAGCAAACCAAGGCCAAGGTGGCCGAAGCCAGCGCGCAGCTCGAGCTCAATCAAGCTGACAGCGAGTTGATTCTGGCTCAGAAAAAACTGGCGATGTTCTGGGGATCTGTGGGCAATGAATTCCAACTCACGGACGGTGGGGTCGAGACGCTGCCGGAACTGCCGGCAATCGCCCAACTGACCGAAAAGGTTGCCATCGGTCCCGCGGTCAAGCTTGCGCAGCTTGAAGTTGAACGTCGCCGTGCGCTTGCCAAGATCGAGAGTAGCAAGCGTATCCCCGATGTGAATCTCACCTTCGGCAACAAGCGTGATGAGTCGGCCGCTAGAAATATGTGGGTGGTCGGTATCTCTATGCCCATTCCCGTCTTTGACAGCAACAAGGGTAACGAACTCGAAGCCCTGAAGCGTGTTGATAAGGCACGCGACGAATTGTCCATCGTTGAAGTGCAGATGCAGAGCGAGGCCGCACAGAGCTTCGAGCGCCTGCGCAATGCCAGGGAAGAGGCAGCCGCACTGCGCGGTGAAATTGTTCCCGGAGCACAAAGCGCCTATCAGGCAGCACGAACAGGTTTCGAACTGGGAAAGTTCGGATACCTGGACGTGCTTGACGCGCAACGCACCTTCTTCCAAGCCAAAGCGCAGTACTGGAAAGCGCTTTCCACGGCATTCCAAGCAGCCGCCGACCTGGATCGTCTGGCCGGCACTGAGACACCTTCAGCTGAGTGAGATTAAACATGACCAAGAAGCAAAAGCTCGCCATCGCGGCGATCATCGCCATCGCCGCACTGTTGTCCGGCGTAACCCTGATGAAGGGGGGCAGCTCGGGCGGGGGCGGAGAAAAATCGTCTGCGCACCAAGAAGAAGGTGGCCATAAGGACAATGAGCACCACGGCGAAGACAAAAGTAGCGAGCATAAGGACTCCGCCGAGCATGGTGATGGCGAGCACCACAGCGCCGCACCCAGCAAGGGGCCGCATGGAGGCTCGCTCTTTAAGGTAGGCGCTTCATCCTTCGAAGTATTGCTGTCTGAGAGCGATGGCGCCCTGGTGGTCTATCCCTATCAATCTGATACACCACTTTCCCCTACTGTCGTGAAGTTGGCGGCAACGCTGACCCGACCAGGAAAGACGGCTGAGAAGTTGGAGTTCCAGGTAGAGAAGGACTCTCTGAAGGCGACTACGCCGGTCGAAGAGCCGCATCTGTTTGACATCAAGTTCGACGCATCGACCCCCGCTGGCTCGCACCAGTTCACCCTTTCCAAAGAGGAGGGGAAGATCGAGTTGAACAAGGAGCAGATGGCATCGGCTGGCATTCAGGTAAAGACGGCCGGCGCGATGAAGATGAACAGCAGTTTGCAGCTGCCGGGTGAAATCCGATTCAACGAAGATCGCACCGCCCACGTCGTCCCCCAAGTCGCCGGTATCGTGGAATCCGTTTCTGCGAACCTCGGCCAGAAGGTGAAAAAGGGGCAGGTACTGGCTGTAGTCATCAGTAGCGCTATTTCGGAACAGCGCTCGGAGTTGTTGAACGCTGAGCAGCGCCTCGCCCTGGCAAAGACCGCTTATCAGCGAGAAAAGGGCCTGTGGGAGCAGAAGATCTCTGCTGAACAAGACTATCTGCAAGCACAGACAACGCTGCACGAAGCAGAAGTCGCAGTGCGCAACGCGCAGCAAAAACTTCGTGCTATCGGAGCTTCGCCTTCTTCGGGTGGTTTGAATCGCTACGAAATTCGTGCGCCCTTCGATGGCACGGTGGTCGAAAAGCACCTGGGTCTTGGTGAAGCGGTACGAGAAGACGCAAATGCGTTCTTGATTTCTGACCTCTCCAGCGTGTGGGCAGAGATCATCGTTACGCCCAAGGACATGCAGATCGTGCGTGTAGGCGAAAAGGTCGTTGTACGCGCCACCGCCTTTGACTCGAGCGCCAGCGGGAAGATCTCTTACGTTGGATCCCTGATCGGTGAGCAAAGCCGAACCGCGAAAGCTCATGTCGTTCTGCCCAACAAAGATGACAGCTGGCGTCCAGGTCTGTTCGTGAACGTTGAAGTCGTTTCGGACGAAGGCCAAGTGCCGGTGGCCGTGGCTGCTGATGCAATCCAGACCGTCGATGAAAAGAGCGTCGTGTTCGTGCGCATGCCAGGTGGATTCGCAGCGCAGGAGGTCACGCTCGGCCGCTCCAATGGGAAGTTCGTGGAGATCAAGTCCGGTCTGGACGCAGGTGTCGAATATGCCGCTACCGGAAGCTTCGCCATTAAGGCTGAGTTGGGTAAGGGCACCGCAGAACACGGCCATTAAATCTGGCGTTTTCGAGAAAGACGACAATCATGTTTGAACGAATTATTCGCTTCGCCATCGAGCATCGATGGCTGGTCCTGCTCGCGGTGCTCGGGATGGGCGCATATGGTGTGTACAGCTATCAGAAGCTGCCCATCGATGCGGTACCGGATATCACTAATGTGCAGGTGCAGATCAACACGGCCGCACCAGGCTATTCTCCATTGGAGACCGAGCAGCGTATTAGCTATCCGATCGAGACAGTAATGTCCGGCCTGCCCAATCTGGAGCAGGTCCGATCCATGTCGCGCTACGGCCTGTCTCAGGTTATCGTGGTGTTCAAGGACGGCACCGACATCTACTTTGCCCGCCAGCTCGTTAATGAACGCATTCAGCAGGCAAGAAGCCAGCTTCCGTCAGGGATCGACCCTGGAATGGGGCCTATTTCGACGGGTCTTGGCGAAATCTACCTGTGGACGGTCGAGGCCAAGGACGACGCGCGAAAGGCGGACGGAACGCCCTATACGGCCACGGACCTGCGAGAGATCCAAGATTGGGTCATCAAGCCCCAATTGCGCTTGGTTCCGGGCGTCACCGAAATCAACACCATCGGTGGCTATGCCAAGGAATACCTGATCGCTCCTTCGGCTGAGAAGCTGGCGTCCTATGGCTTGACAATGGATAGCATCGTCAAGGCTGTAGAGAAGAATAACAACAACGTCGGTGCCGGCTATATTGAGCGCCGCGGCGAGCAATACCTGATTCGTGCGCCAGGGCAGGTGGGCTCTATCGAGGACATCAGCAACATCATCCTCTCCAACGTGAAAGGTATCCCCATCCGTGTGCGCGATGTCGCCAACGTAGACATCGGTAAGGAGTTGCGTACGGGTGCTGCGACCGAGAACGGTCGTGAGGTGGTGCTGGGTACGGTCTTCATGCTGATCGGCGAGAACAGCCGTAAGGTTTCGCAAGCGGTCGACAAGAAGATGCAGGAAATCAACCGTACGCTGCCCCAAGGCGTTGAAGCTGTCACAGTCTACGATCGTACCGTTCTGGTCGACAAGGCGATTGCAACGGTGAAGAAGAACCTGGTCGAAGGTGCACTCCTGGTGGTGGCGGTGCTGTTTGTCTTCCTGGGGAACATCCGGGCGGCGATCATCACGGCAACCGTGATTCCGTTGGCCATGCTCTTTACCTTCACCGGTATGGTGTCCAATAAGGTGAGCGCAAACTTGCTCAGCTTAGGCGCACTCGACTTCGGCATCATCATTGACGGCGCCGTCGTGATCGTGGAGAACTGCGTCCGGCGACTGGCTCATGCACAGGAACACCACGGTCGCACATTGACTCGCAGCGAACGATTCCATGAAGTTTTCGCTGCGGCCAAGGAAGCTCGCCGGCCGCTGCTGTTCGGCCAGATCATTATCATGATCGTCTACCTGCCGATGTTTGCTCTGACCGGCGTCGAAGGAAAGATGTTTACGCCGATGGCATTTACGGTCGTTGCGGCCCTGATCGGCGCAATGATTCTGTCGGTGACCTTCATTCCTGCAGCTATCGCTCTGTTCATCGGTGAAAAGGTCGCTGAAAAAGAGAATTTCATCATGGTGGGGGCGAAGCGGCTGTATGAGCCGATGCTGAAGGTCATCATGGAGAACAAGGCAGTGGTTCTGACCTTTGCCGCTGCACTGATCGTCGTTTGCGGCGTGGTGGCTACCCGTCTTGGGTCGGAGTTCGTGCCCAGCCTGAATGAAGGTGATATCGCCATTCAGGCACTCCGTATTCCT
This sequence comes from Herbaspirillum sp. VT-16-41, assembly GCF_001994935.1. NCBI lineage: Bacteria > Pseudomonadati > Pseudomonadota > Betaproteobacteria > Burkholderiales > Oxalobacteraceae > Herbaspirillum > Herbaspirillum sp. VT-16-41. Next base: position 23,838 of record NZ_MUXB01000175.1, on the reverse strand, counting down.
GGCACCAGTCTGACGCAGTCCATCGAAATGCAAAAATCGATCGAGAAGACTCTGGTGAGGAAATTCCCGGAGGTGGAGCGAGTCTTTGCTCGTTCTGGTACTGCGGAAGTTGCGTCCGATCCGATGCCGCCTAACATTTCTGACGGCTACATCATGCTGAAACCTGAGGCTCAATGGCCTGAGCCGAAGCGGACGCATGCGGAGCTGTTGACTGCTATCCAGGAAGAAGTCGCGAAGATTCCGGGCAACAACTACGAGTTCTCGCAGCCAATTCAGCTGCGCTTCAATGAGCTGATCTCGGGCGTGCGAAGCGACGTAGCAGTAAAGATCTTCGGCGACGACATGAACGTGCTCAACGAGACCGCCGGTAAGATTTCGGCTGTCTTGGAGAAAATCCCTGGCGCTACCGAGGTGAAGATCGAGCAAACGACCGGTCTGCCGATGTTGACTGTCAACATCGATCGTCAGAAGACCGCGCGTTATGGCCTGAATGTCTCCGACATTCAGGACACGATTGCCACGGCCATTGGCGGTAAGGAAGCCGGAACCCTGTTCCAGGGCGACCGTCGATTCGGCATTGTCGTCCGTCTGCCTGATAACTCCCGGACAGACCTGGAAGCCATCCGCCGGTTGCCAATAGCGTTGCCGCTGCAGGACGGAAACACCAGGACCAGCTATGTTCCATTGGGTGAGGTTGCTGCGCTGGACATCGCCCCGGGACCGAACCAGATTAGCCGAGAGGATGGTAAGCGCCGTATTGTGGTTAGCGCCAACGTCCGTGGCCGAGATCTGGGTGGCTTCGTGGCAGATGCAGAGCGCCAGCTGCAGGCCCAGGTCAAGATCCCCACTGGCTATTGGACCACCTGGGGCGGGCAGTTTGAGAACTTGCAGTCTGCTACGCAGCGTCTTCAGATCGTGATTCCGGTGGCCTTGTTGATGGTCTTCGTGCTGTTGTTTGTCATGTTTAACAACGCCAAGGACGGTATGTTGGTGTTCACCGGTATCCCATTCGCGCTCACCGGGGGCATTCTTGCTCTGGCGCTGCGCGATATTCCGATGTCGATTTCGGCGGCAGTTGGTTTCATCGCGTTGTCAGGGGTGGCGGTGCTGAACGGTTTGGTGATGATTTCCTTCATTCGTAGTTTGCGTGAAGAAGGTCGGTCGCTGGATCAGGCGATTCATGAAGGGGCGATGACGCGTCTTCGTCCAGTGCTGATGACCGCGCTGGTTGCGTCGCTGGGCTTTGTTCCGATGGCACTGGCTACTGGAACGGGCGCAGAAGTGCAACGTCCGCTGGCGACTGTTGTTATCGGCGGCATTCTGTCTTCGACCGCGTTGACGCTGCTGGTGTTGCCGCTGCTGTATAAGTTGGCACATAACAAGGACGAAGATGAGACACCGGCAGAAACCGGCACACGTCGACCGTTCTGGAAGTTCTGGGCAAAACGTTCTTCCACCGCAAACTAAGAGGAAAAAATGGGACAAGGACATTCGCACGTTCCTCCGCAAGGAGGTAATGAAAGGGCGCTGAAGATCGCACTGGCTCTGACGTCGACGTTTCTGATTGCAGAGGCCGTTGCGGGTGTTCTTACCCAAAGCCTTGCGTTGATCTCCGACGCTGCACACATGCTGACAGACAGTGCAGCGTTGGCGATCGCTCTATTCGCAATCCGGATCGGCAAGCGACCGGCAGATGCGAAGCGCACTTTTGGCTATGCACGTTACGAGATCCTGGCCGCGCTTTTCAATGCGGTTATGCTCTTCGCAGTGGCAATCTACATCCTGATCGAGGCATACAAGAGATTTACGTCACCTCCCGAGATTCAGTCGGGGGCTATGCTTGTAGTGGCCGTTCTGGGGCTGATTATTAATTTGATCAGCATGCGCATGTTGACGTCGCGAAAAGATGAAAGCCTGAACGTTAAAGGGGCGTATCTGGAAGTATGGAGCGACATGCTGGGATCGGTGGGCGTCATCGCAGGTGCGCTGATCATCCGATTCACCGGTTGGGATTGGGTAGATACCGTCATCGCCGTAGCGATCGGTCTGTGGGTGCTGCCGCGTACATGGACGTTGCTGAAAGAGAGTATCAACGTTTTGCTGGAGGCAACACCTGCACACGTGAATCCCGACGAAATCCAGGAAGCAATCCTGGGAGTTGAAGGAGCTCAATCAATTCACGATCTTCACATCTGGTCCATCTCGAACGACAAGGTGAGTTTGACTGCTCACGTTGTCTACGACCCCCGCACATACAACATCGAAGTACTCGGAAAGATCCGTAAGTTGTTAGCTGAAAAATTCGACATTCATCACGTCACCATTCAATTGGAAGACCTGCCATGCGAGCAGGCGGCTGAACAGCACACCTTTTCTCCGATCGGTAAGGAGGACGAAAATGATCATCAACACTAGCCGTTGGCTCAAACTATCATTGATAGCCACATTAGCAACTTTGATTTCTGCTTGTGCGACCCCCGCACGTGACACCGTGCCGTGTACGATACTGCAGCAGCACGCGCGTTGTGTCGCGGTTCCGGTGCATGACGATGAGCATGAAGATGAGGCCAAGGCGCTGACGCCGGCGCCGGAGGGATTCGGCTATCTCTACATAACGAGGCCATATGCGCAGCAGCGTAGCGTCAAGGCTAAGTTGTTTGTGAATGATGTATTTCTTGCGGAGCTTGGGCCGAAGAGCTTTGCTCGCATCAAGATTCGGCAAGGGGTGTACCGGATCAAGATCACCGCCGAAAAAACCGAAGACGTCTTTATTTCGGTAGGAATGAAGAAGGAGACGTTCTTGGAATATCAAATTGCAGAGCACTTCTTTTCGACGGAACCCAGTATCAAGCTGGTTAGCAAGGAGCGAGCGAAAGAAAGCATGCAACCACTTGATATGGTGGTTTCACGGAACGACTGAAATCGCGAGGAGTTAAAGAGGGAGGACGCATTAATGCGTCCTTTTTTTTTGGATCCAAAATTATTACGCAATCGTAATAATTTAGTTCGATTTTGGTAATTGGTGCCTCTCTACAATGAACTCATCGTCAAAACGATATTTCACCCCAAAGGAGGTTCACCATGAAGTTCAATTTTTCCAAGGCCGCAATTGCCGCAACCCTGCTGATGTCCTTCGCCGGCGCCAATGCCATCGCTCAAGTCGCAGACCCGTTTGGCACTCCCGCCAATAGCGCGATGCCGGAGCGCGAAATCGCCATGAGCAATTCGACCAAGTACGTCAACGTCGCTCAGGGCGAAGTCGTGAAGTTCGTCTCGCACGGCAAGAGCTTCACCTGGAAGTTCGATACCTTCGGCATGCAGCCGTTCTCGTTCTCGAAGATCGCCCCGCAAGGCTTTGACGGAGCCAACGCAACCGTCTACCTGGGCACCAACCCGCTGTACCGCGGCCATTGATCGGGGGCCTTGCCGATATTGGCAAAGACTATTCTGATACCGCTGCAGTGCGCAGTATCAGGACGGCCCGTAGTCCAGGATGGTTGTTCGAGAGTTCCAAGGAACCACCATGTAGTCTAGCGACAGACGCCACCAGGCTGAGGCCCAAGCCGACGCCTGGTGTTGATCTGCTAGCATCGCCGCGATAGAAGCGTTGCTGCACTTTGGGCAATTCAGTATCAGGAATGCCGGGACCATTGTCGCTCACACGTACCAATAGGCGGCCGTTGTCGAGCTGTACACAGCTCAGTGTTACCTTCCCGCCGATCGGGATAAATTTCAGAGCGTTATCGATCAGATTGGCCACGGCTTGTGCCAACAGCAAAGCATCGCCTTTTATGTGCAGTGGGCCAGAGGGGCGATGATCAATAATCTTTCCGGTGGACTCTGCCAGTGGCCGGTAAAATTCGCAGACATCCGCAACGACCGCCGCTGCATTCATGGTGGAGAAGCCCGCTCTTCTAGCACCAGTGTCGATTTCGACTAGCCGCAGTAGGGCATTAAAAATTGAGATGACGCGGTCGACGTCTTCGATAGCCCCTTCAATTTCCTCGGAGTTTTTTTCCTGTCGAGCAAGATCTTCCAAGCGGGAACGTAGTTCTGCCAATGGTGTTCGTAGATCATGGGCAATCGAGTTAGATGCGTTGATGACCCCCTTCATCAGTTGCTCAATCTGATCCAACATGAGATTCGCGGTCTTAGCCAGGCTTGCCAATTCGCTTTCGCCGCCATGATGTGGCAAGCGGTGCGTGAAATCTCCCTGCACGATGGCCGTAGCAGCCTGATCGATGTCTTTGACCTTGGCAAGAAGGCTACGTCGAATCGCAACGCCGCCTACTATTCCGAGAAGAATAATGATGGTCCCGGAAGCCGCAAGGCCGCCGATGAACATATTTTCGAGTAACCGGTATCTGTTAATGTCGTGAGCGACCAGCAGATGAAATCGGCCATTCAGGATGAGATGTCTGGCAAGGATCCGGGTATTGCTGCCATTGATGTCGACGACAAACCTCCCGCTGGAGGCAACCGTACTGATTTCAGTTGGCCAGGAGGGAAGATTGCCCGCCAGGCGCTGCATGTTCTGGTCGGTCAGCAGCACAATGTCTTCGGAGCCGCCGGGGATCGCCCCAACCCGGGAATCGATCCGCTTGCTCAACGCATCAACTCCTTCTTCGTCATACACGCGCTGCAATCTCTCGCTGTCAGCGTGCAGGATATGGCGCCAGTCCTGCTCGACAAATTCCTGCCATGCATACCAAAGTGGTGTGGCAAAGGCAGCAAGCGCCAAGAGGCTGAATACGACGTAGCAGCTGGCGACAGTTCGAGCGGAGAACTTAAAGAGCCTATTCATCGGTAAGCATGTAGCCGGCGTTTCGAATAGTCTTGAGCATGGGCGGCAGTGAGTCGATATCTAGTTTCTGCCGTAACTTGCTGATGTGCACGTCGACCACGTTGGTCTGCGGATCAAAATCGTAATCCCAGACATTCTCTAAGAGCATCGTGCGTGTGACCACTTTGTTCGCATGACGCATCAGATACTCGAGAAGGTGAAATTCCCGCGGTTGAAGCAATATTGCCTTTCCGTCCCGGTAGACCTTGTGCTTCATGATGTCCATGTGCAAGTTACCGACCACGAGATACGTTCTCTCGGTCAGCTCCCTGGATCTCCGGATGATAGCTTCCACACGGGCCAATAGTTCACCAAACGAGAACGGCTTGATCAGGTAATCGTCTCCGCCACTCTGCAGTCCTTTAATCCGATCATCGACCTCTGCCATGGCGCTGAGAATCAAGATCGGAACGTTATTGCCCGTTTTTCGAAGAGCTTCAATGATACTCAGTCCGTCGATGCCTCCCGGAAGCATGCGGTCCATGATGATGGCTTCGTAAGGTGTGCTTGCGGCAAGCAGCATCCCGTCACGACCGTTGTCGGCGTGATGGACCTCGTATCCTGACTCAGAGAGTCCTTTTTTTAGGAATAGCGCTACGCGCTCGTTGTCTTCGACGATCAGCAGTTTTATCGCCGTCATGTTTCTAACGCAGAAAATTAACCCAGTCTTTGAGAGCGCAGCGGACGCATTTCTATGCAGACCAGACGAATCCAGAAACGCTGCAAGACTGGTGAGATTTGTTGAGGGGGGCATGGAAAAAAGGGAGATTGAATCTCTACTTTTCTATCCAATGCGTAGCTGGAAAACTGTACCACGCCATCAAAAATTAGCCGATGACTCCGCGGAAATATTTGAAAATAATTTGATGGAAAAGAAAAAAGGCTTGCGTGGGCAAGCCTTTCTTTTACCGATCCAACATCGCGACCAACCCGCGATGTCGGTGGTGAGTATTGCTTAGAACTTGTGACGAACGCCCACAGCCACCAGAGTCTGGCTGGCATCAGCGCCGCCGGTAGCAGCATTGCCGGTCGCATCGCCATACACGCCGCTGTTGGCCATGTCCGAAGCACGGATGTTAGCCAGGAACGCGTACAGGTCGGTGCGCTTGGACAGCCAGTAGTCGGTGCCCAGGCTGATTTGAGTCAGCTTGCCCTTGGAGGACGAGTTGAAGTCAGCACGGGTGTGAGTGACGGCGCCCAGCAGCTTCAGATTCGGGGTCAGGGAGTAGGCGGTACCGACTTCATAGATGTCGGCCTTGTTCGCGGAACCCAGGGTCTTGGACGGCAGAGCGGTCGGGCTGGCGGTGTTCAGATCTTGCTTCACGCGGTTGTAGTTTGCATACACGCGGGCCGGGCCGAATTGATAGCTGGCTGCAACGTTCAGCACCTTAGCTGCGCTGTTGCCGGAGTTGTTGACGTCGCCAGCGTTGGTTGTGCCGATCAGCAGCGAAGTGTCGGCCGGGGTTGCGCCTTGCTTCGATTGGAAGTAGTTGATACCCAGACCCAGCGGGCCATTGTCGTACTTGCCGCCGATGCCGAATGCTTGGCCAGCCGAAGTGCGGCCAGCCTGTTCGCCGAAGCCGTAGAACAGGTTGCCGGTGAAGCCGCCCATGTTGTTGGTGGTGTAGCTCACGGAGTTGTTGCTACGGGTACCTTCCAGGCGGTCCAGGTTATGGCCAACGGAGCCGGTCATGAAGCCGAAGTCGGCAACAGAGGTCAGGTAAGAGATGGAGTCAGCGAAGTCGGTTTGACGACCCAGCAGGACGGTACCGAAGCCGCCGGCCAGACCGACGACGGACTTACGACGGAACAGAGTGTTGGTAGTCTTGGAGTCATCCAGGGCGCCGGTGTCGTTCTTGAAGCCGGTTTCCAGATTGAAGACGGCGCTCAGACCGCCACCCAGATCTTCAACACCCTTGAAGCCGATACGCGAACCTTGAATCACCGCGGAGTTCACGCCGAACTTGCTGCCGGTGCCGTTAGCAGTGCCGTTGACAGCCTTGCTGGTGTACACGACGCCAGTATCGATAATGCCGTAGATGGTAACGGAGGAGGTTTGCGCCTGAGCAGCGCCGGCGAACGCGCCGAGCACAGCCAGTGCGAGCAACGATTTCTTCATGTGTCTTCCTTCTAAAATGGTCTTGAGAATCCGCACGTTTGACGGATGTTTGAACATTACGTGTTCCTCTTTTCTACCAACAGCGCGTTTGTAAATATAAAAAAAAGTCTGGTTTTGGTCGGGCGATTGATTCTGGATTTGTTGTATTTCTTCATCTGTCGAATTTGCTTCGGAGTTTCATAGGGTGGCTCGCCATATGAATGTGGCAGCAGCGCTATCCGAAAAAAAGCCGGCAACAACATGCGTTGGTGCCGGCCAAAAAAGAAACCACCCAAATCAAAACCGAGCGGAATCAGGGAGAGTTACACTAGGTCCGCGATGATGTTCCTCAATCGATATTGACGCTGGCGATAATTACCTTCTGGACCATCGAAGCTTGAATTTACGTCGGCAAACAGGCGTGAAATTAAGTCCAATGTCACGCGTTGTTCGGCATTTTCGATCAAGATCAGGCGCCTTTTGCTGCGAGCATGGAGTTTGCTAATGTCGACTTCGATGCAATGGCCCCAGTCTGCGTGGCGCACATCTACGAGAACGGCCTCGGATTTGGAAAGCTTAAAAGCAGCGGCCAGATCAATTCTGGCTGAGAGGAATGGATGAGACTTCCTTAATTTAGTCGTCAGCGATTTAGCGATTTCAACGGCCCATGTTTCGGAACTGTTTTTTGCAGAAAATCTTGAGGCGGCTATCAAGGCTTCGTGATGACCTTGATCCGCCGCTTTTTTCCACCAAGAGAGTGCGTGGATGTCATGCATCGGACCATCGCGTCGAGTACGCCAGAGATACTGACCGTAGTCGAATTGAGCCTGTGCAAATCCCATCTCGGCACTGCGGTTTAAATATTGGCGAGATAGAGAGAGATTGCGTTGGAAGTACTCTGCCTTGGCGTAAATCATTGAGAGCCCGTGCCATGCTTCGGCAACATCTCCCTTACCGGCAGCATTGAGCCAAGGGACCGCGGCTAAATAGTTCGCCTGCCCGTGTGCAGGGAATATCCGTTGACAACCGTGGTCGAGGCGCGCGTGGAGCATCCCAAGTCGGTATTGCGCTTCATGATTATTTGAAAGAGCAGCAAGCTCCAACAGTCTTCTGGCATATGAGAGATCGGATACTTTGCGCTCCAACAAGAGCTGAGATTGCCTCAGGAGTAAGGTAACCTCATTTTCGGATAGCGAAAGTAATGCGCACTGGGGAGAGGGATCGCGAAGATAGCGAAGCTGCGCCTCATGATCCTTAAGTAGGCACTTGATCATCGGCGCGGCGTTCTCGGAAAAACCGACGTAGTCACCTGCCTTCCAGTACTTCTCCAGTAACGAGTATTGGGCTTCTGTCACGCCGGCTAGCGCTGCTTGCCTGGTCCAATGTTCTTTGGCTTCTTTCAACGGCGGCGCCAGATGAATTTGATCGCCGGCGCCATGGTGCTGGTCATCTTCGAGTTGCGCAAGATGCTTGGCGAGAAGCCATTGGGCCTCATGATTATTTCGCTCAGCTAGCTGCTTCAGTACGTTGACCGCCTTGTCTTTGGCCTTATGACCAAAATGACTGGAATTCTCAAGTACTAAACGTGAGAACACTATGCCAGCTTCGAGCACGCCGGAATCGAATGCGCGTTCATACCATGCCACCGCCTCATAGGGGCGCGACATTGTGCTGCGCACTAGATCATATGGAACGGCGCGACCTATCATCGTCCAGGCCTCGGTCAGGCCTTGTCTGGCCGCTCGTTCCAACCAGTAGAATGCAGTTTCAGTACTCTGCGGAAGGCTGCCGTTGCCCAAGTAGTAGCGGGTTCCTATGGCCAACTGTGCGTCGGCAACACCAGTTCGAGCGGCTTTAAGAATGGCAAGGTCGTCGCGGGCCGCCATTTTATCGACCACCCACGGGATCGTCGTTTGGGCGAGAAAGTGTTTGCGGCGATGACATCATGCTGCTCCGTGTATGTTCATAGGGAACGTGCTCGGAGAACTAGATTTGCACCTTGCGATGATGAATCTTTGCGTAGAAAATCATCAACCTGGCAGTCACAAATCGACGATCAGGAGCACCGATTTTTCAACGGATGTTAGCCAGCGATGGTGATCTGCGAATGCCTTTGGAAGATTAAATGTTGTTAATGTAAATGGCCGGAAAGCCGCTATAAATATAGGTTTTATCGAAGATTTCCCTCTATGAAATTAAGCTTGGAAGCAGATTGAGTCTGACTTGATGGTGATTTCAGTGAATTTTTTTTGAAGATTAACGATCCTTAATAATTGGGCGATGAAGAGGCCGATTTTGAGTCGTAAAGTCAGCACGTAATGAGGCACATCTGCCACAGCTGGTTCTGCTTCAGAATGACTAGGTTGGAGAAAAATTTGTAATTTTTAGTCGTATTGGCCTATGCTCCCGCGTTCGAAATTTCGAGAAATTACGAGGCGGCGGATGCAGCGGAATCTACCGGCCGGAAAGTGGCCTGTCAGGTCTTAGAGGAGTTGAATGAACAAGTTTTTGCAGTCGATACACGACAATCTGCCCCAGTGGATGGCTGATTGGTTTGATGTTTTGGTGCCGGCCGCGGAAGTGGCCTTGATCATGATCGGCGCCTTAGCCATCATGAGAATTGCAAAGCTGCTGATCGGTCGGGTAGGTCGTACATACGGCCTACCCGGGAAGGCCGCAGCTCTTACGCAAAGGGTTCTTGGATTCTTTGTCTATGGAGGCGCCATTCTCTGGGCATTGGAGCGCCTGGGGGTCTCTGGCGCGGTACTTTGGTCCGCATTCACTGGATTTGCTGCAGTAGGCGCGGTGGCCTTTTTCGCCGCTTGGAGTGTTCTATCCAACCTATTTTGTGCCATCTTGATCTACACGACGCAGCCATTCCGGGTCGGCGACGTTATCGAAGTGCTGGAGGGCGGTGACAAACCAGGCGTTAAGGGGCGTGTGCTGGACATCAATCTGGTGTACACGACGCTATCCGAGGAGACGGAAGGGGCCGGGACTACACTGCAGCTGCCAAATAGTCTATTTTTCCAGCGTATCGTGCGCAGATGGAATGACGGCTCCTCTTCGTTATTCTAAAATTCTTCCCCTCGATGGGCCTGCTCTGGGCTCACCGCCATTCCCCAGTTCTCCAGCCTTTGAAATCATTACGCGATCGTAATAGACGCGTAATGATTTTGTTCGAAATGCCTTCTTAGAATGTCTTCTTGTCGGTGTGCCGCATCAATGATTCGGTGGATCTGACCATAGGTACTCTTCTTGGAGGTCTCGTGGACGCATTGCTCGCCCTATTTCTTGTCTCGTCAGTCTTATGCTCTACGCCAACCTTGGCGAAGGGCGCACCTCAGCTGGAGAGAAAAAATGCAAGGTCTTGCCAGGATCTGTCTCTCGCCGTTTCGCCCAGCAATCCTAAGAGTAGCTGTCCAACGTCGCGCCTCTGTAGCCGTTAGCGGGCTTTTGTTGCGGATCAGACTTCAGCGTATTGATTGAGCAGAAATTCGAAGGTATGTCCGGGTTGAATTGGCATTTTCTTCGTTAGGAGGCGGGTGATGAACATCAACGGAATGAATGCGCTGTCGAGTGATGGTGGAGAGAAGGACGAGAAGTTTTGGAATAACGCGGTTCGTTTAGTGGAGCAAAGGCTTGGGCTGATTGCATCGAATATCGCCAATGCCGATACACCGAACTACAAAGCCCGGGACATCGATTTATCATCGGCTTTGAAACAGGCGATGACGAATTCAAAGTTGCCTGTCCTGTCAAAAGGGTACGCCACGGTCCCTAGGGATCTACCCGTCGAGGCCTTAGTACTCTACCGTTCTCCGACGCAACCGAGCGCGGATGGTAATACCGTAGATGTCGACCAGGAAAGCGCGGCGTTCTCTCATGAAGCGATTCGTTACCAGTTCTTCTTGGACAAGGCAGTAGGTGAGTACAAGGAGATCGGCGATTTGTACAAAAACATGGTGGGGTAGTGCGAACGTCACAATGGTGTGGCGACTGCTCCCGCCGCTGACGACCGAGTTCCTTTCAGATGACGCAATCCCAACAGACGCACGATGCCATCGTAGGCGTAATGAAGGTCGGCTCGGTGATCATGCTGTTGCTTGTGCTGGCGTTTTATCTTTGGCTTAAGTTCAACGATCGTAAATCCACCAAGAAGAATCTGCAGACCAAAATCGCAACATCGAAGGCCAAGCAAAAGCGTCCACGGTCTCGTCGAACTGGGCGCTGAGCTATCAATTCCAGCCATCTCACACAAGACTGCTAACCAGCGGCTAATAGACGCGAGTTCGAGCCAGTGTGAGATGGCTCATTCAGAGATGCATTCGATTTCCATCGTAAATGGTTTCCCTCGCTGCTAACAGCGTGGCGGACTACTGCGCTTGAGCTTAAAGGGCCATTTGTGCTGACGAAGTTTCGCAAGAAAGGCGCGGTTCAAGAAGGGAGCCAGCCGAGATAAAGCAAATGTTCATACATAAGCGAAAAAGTAATTAAGAAATCATCCTTTATTCATATTTCGTAGATGATTGATTGCCGTTTCGCGCATATGGATGCCTTGCTCACATCCAACCGTCCGTGTCGCATAGGAAATTTGCAATCACGGACGGTACCCGGCTTATTTAGCTGGACGAATTCCCGTCACGACAGGCGCGGCTCCACTCCCCTTCAAGTCGAAGGTGACTTGGTCTCCGACTTTGAGTCCTTGTAGCATTTTCTCATCCGATACTTTGAAGCCCATGGTCATTGCTGGCCAGTTTAGTTCTTTGATGGGTTGATGAGCCAAGGTAACGGTCTTCTGCTTCGGGTCCAGGCTCTTGATGACACCGGTCCCATGAGAAATCATTTCGCCGGCATCAGCTTGGCCCATCTTCATGCCCTGCATGTCTGCGGCAAACACGGGCGGCATACTACCCAGCGATGCAGTAAAAAGCATGGCGTACATAACATTCTTCATGACAACTTCCTTTCACTTTGAGGATAAATTAAGCCGGATTGGCTTTGGGTTGACGACCACGCATCAAGCGATACGCGGCCGGAATGACGAACATCGAAAGCAATGGAGCGGTAATCATGCCGCCGACCATCGGCGCTGCAATCCGGCTCATGACCTCGGAGCCGGTGCCGCTTCCCCACAAAATCGGAATGAGGCCTGCCAGAATGACCGCGACGGTCATGGCCTTTGGGCGGACCCTGAGAACGGCACCTTCGCGGATTGCATCCTCCAGTCCCGGGACCGAGATAGCGCCTATCTGTTGTTCACGGACAGAGACCGCCTGTTTCAGGTACAGCAGCATGACTACGCCGAATTCAGCGGACACGCCCGCAAGAGCGATAAATCCGACACCGGTGGCAACCGATAGGTTGTAGCCTTGGGCATAGAGGAACCAAATACCGCCGACCAAAGCAAATGGCAGTGACGCCATGATCAATGCTGCCTCATCGAAGCGCCGGAACGTCAAATAGAGCAGTACGAAGATGATCATCAGCGTTGCTGGCACCACCAGCTTCAAACGTGCATTTGCCCGCTCCAGGTATTCGAATTGCCCCGAGTAGGCAATGCTCAGTCCGGGCGTCAGCTTTACCTTGGAACTGACCGCGGCGCGCAAATCGGCGACCACAGATGACAGATCCCGGTCCCGGACATCGACATAGATCCAGCCGCTGGGCCGAGCATTCTCACTTTTGAGCATGGGTGGGCCATCGCTGATCTTCAGCTTGGCGACGGTTCCCAAGGTGATCTGCTGGCCGCTGGCGGTCAGGATCGGCAGATCGCGCAGTCGCTCCAGCGAGTCGCGAGTCTCTCTTGGATAGCGAACGCTGATCGGATAACGTGCCAGTCCCTCAATCGTCTCGCCGACATTCTCCCCACCGATGGCCGACGAGACGATGCTTTGCACATCAGCGATATTGAGACCGTAGTTGGCGGCGATCAGCCGGTCGATATCGACATCCACGTAACGTCCGCCACTGAGACGTTCGGCGAGTGCGGAGCTGACGCCCGGTACCGCTTTGGCAACTTGTTCAATTTCTTGCGCCGTCTTGTCGATATCGGCCAGGCTGGCGCCAGACACTTTGACGCCAATCGGGCTTTTAATCCCGGTAGCCAGCATGTCCAGCCTGTTACGAATGGGCGGCACCCAGATATTTGACAGGCCAGGCACTTTGACGACCCGGTCAAGCTCATTCACCAACTTCGCCGGCGTCATGCCGGGGCGCCATTGATCACGCGGTTTGAATTGAATGGTCGTTTCGAACATCTCCAGGGGGGCGGGATCGGTCGCACTCTCAGCACGGCCAGCTTTGCCGAAAACACTGGCGACTTCCGGAACCGTCTTGATGAGGCGATCGGTCTGTTGCAGCAGTTCGGCAGCTTTGGATGCAGACAAGCCTGGCAAGGCAGACGGCATATAGAGTAGATCCCCCTCATCCATCTGCGGCAAGAACTCGCCGCCCAAACGGCTGATCGGCCATAAGGTCGTCAACAGCGCAAGCGCCGCAATTGCCAGTGTCGTCCTAGGCCGGCGCAAGACGGCTTCCAGTAACGGCCGATAGCAACGAATCAGCCAGCGATTGAGCGGATTGCTGTTCTCCGAGGGGATCTTCCCGCGGATCATGTAGCCCATCAGGATCGGGATCAGCGTGACGGATAATCCGGCGGCACCGGCCATTGCATAGGTCTTGGTAAATGCCAATGGCCCGAATAAGCGTCCCTCCTGCGCCTCCAGTGTGAATACCGGGATAAACGACAGGGTAATGATCAGCAAGCAGAAAAACAGCGTTGGTCCGACCTCTGCGGCCGCCTCACCGATGACCCTCCAATGAGTTTCCCCCTGCAAAGGTTGCCCTGGATGTCGATGCTTCCACTCTTCGATATGCTTGTGCGCATTCTCGATCATGACAACGGCGGCATCGACCATGGCACCAATTGCAATGGCGATCCCTCCTAGGGACATGATGTTGGCATTGACGCCCTGGTACCGCATGACTATGAAGGCAATCATGATGCCCAGCGGCAGAGAGACGATTGCCACCAGTGCGGAACGCAGATGCCAGAGGAACAGGCCACAAACGACTGCAACGACAATGAACTCCTCAAGCAGCTTGTGCGACAGATTGTCGATGGCGCGATCGATCAATTGGCTGCGGTCGTAGACGGGTACGACCTCAACACCAGCGGGTAGGCTTTTTTTGAGCTCTTCCAGTCGGCTCTTGACGGCCGCAATGGTGTCTCGCGCATTCTTGCCTGAACGCAGGATGATGACGCCGCCCACCGACTCGCCTTCGCCATTGAGTTCCGCAATGCCGCGGCGCATCTCCGGCCCGAATTGGATGGCCGCTACATCGTCCAGTTTGACGGGTACGCCGTTTTTCCCCGTCGCCAAGGGAATGTTGCGGAAGTCCGCCAGCGTCTTCAAATAGCCGGAAGCCCGCACCATGTACTCGGTTTCCGCCATCTCCAGCACCGAGCCACCGGTTTCTTGGTTGGCCTTTTTGATCGCGTCGACGACCTTGTCTTGTGCGATGTTGTAGGCCGCCAGTTTCACCGGGTCGAGCACCACCTGGTATTGCTTGACCATGCCGCCTACCGTTGCGACTTCGGCGACATTTGGCAGGCTCTTGAGCTCATATTTCAGGAACCAGTCTTGCAGGCTGCGTAACTGGGCCAGGTCGTGTTGCCCGGTCCTGTCGACCAGCGCGTACTCATAGATCCAGCCGACGCCGGTAGCGTCCGGCCCCAGTGATGCCTTGGCCGAAGCCGGGAGGCGCCCCTGCACCTGGTTGAGATATTCTAGTACCCGGGAACGCGCCCAATACATGTCGGTGCCGTCCTCAAACAAGACATAGACGAAGGAGTCCCCGAAGAACGAGTAGCCCCGCACGGTCTTTGCCCCCGGTACCGACAGCATGGTAGTTGCCAGCGGATACGTTACCTGGTTCTCGACGATTTGCGGTGCCTGGCCAGCATAGGTAGTCCGGATGATGACCTGAACATCCGAAAGATCGGGCAACGCGTCCACAGGGGTGGTCTTGAGCGCCCATAACCCCCAGGCTCCCAGAAAAAGCACCCCAAACAAGACCAGGAAGCGGCTGCGAAGCGACCATTTGATGAGTTTTTCTATCATGGCGTACTCCGATCCAGCTTCTCGATTACATAATCGCCATTTCTCTCTTGGAAACCGAAATGCAGGCTATCTCCGGTCTTGAGACCTGCTGCCATCTCTGGCCGCGCCAGTTTGAATGACATTGTCATGGCTCCCCAACCCAGTGTTGGGACCGGACCGTGCGAGAGCGTGATGTCAGTGCCCCGCAGTGATTCGATTTTCCCGGTCGCCTCATTGAGTGGCATCTGGGCGCTCTTGGCGTCGGCGCCTGGTGAAGTGTTCAGCCGCGCGAGCACGCCTTTAAGGCTGGCCTCGGAATCGATGAGGAATTGACCGGACGTGACAACTTGTTGGCCTTCGGTGACGCCATCCAGGATGACACTCTTGCCATCGGATTCTTGGCCAAGCTTCACTTCGACCGGCTGGTAGCGACCATCGCCTGTTGTGACCAGCAGGATATTGCGTGCGCCGGTGCGGATGACCGCTTCAGACGGTACCAGTAGGCTTGGTGCTGCCTTGCCGCCTCCTAAGCCAATTTGCGCATACATGCCCGGCTTCAATTTGCCATCGCGATTGGGCAACTCGGCGCGAACCCGGAGGGTACGGCTGTCGGCGTTGCTCTCCGGCAGAACGGCAAGGATCTTGCCTGTGAATTTTTCTCCTGGGTACGCCGCGAAATCCGCTTCCAGCTTGCCGCCGACGTTGACTAGTGCGGCTTGCGCCTCAGGAATTGCCGCTTCTAGCCACACGGTATCGAGCCCATTGATCCTGGCCAAAGGCGCTCCGGCCGATACCGTCATTCCACTCCTGATATCCAAGGTCTGAATCAAGCCCGCAATAGGTGCAGCGATGGTCACTACCGTCTGAGGTCGGCCGCTCTTCTCCACACGGCTAATCAGATCACTCGACATCCCGAGCAACTGTAGACGTGCGCGGGCGGCTTGGATCAGCGCCAGGTCCTTCGTGCCGAGCACCGCCAAAAATTCTGCTTGAGCGCCGGCCCATTCCGGAATGAGCAAGTCCACCAGGGGGGCACCACGTGCAATGATGTCGCCAGGAGCACGTGCGTAGACCCGCTCAACAAAGCCGTTGCTTCGGGCCTGGACAATCGCCACCTGGCGATCATTGAGCTGCACGTTGGCGACAGCGCGCACGGTGCTCGAAAAGCTGCCACGCTCGACCTTGACGGTGCGCATTCCCAGGTTCTGGCTAATTTCAGAGTCAATCTTGACGCCGGCGCCGTCACCTTGCTCATCCGCGTATTTCGCGACCAGTTGCATGTCCATGAATGGTGACTTTCCCGGATTGTCGAATCGTTGATTCGGCATCATCGGGTCGTACCAATACAAAACCTTACGCTCTACGTGCGTAGCTGCTTTTGCTGGCTCAACCTGCATGGTTTGAGCTCCGGTAGCACGATGTGCCACCCAATAGCCGGCCATACCGCTTCCCGCGCCGACAGCCAGGATCAGCATGGCGATCTGATAAGTGCTTTTTTTCATTGTTGATCTCCCCCATAGGCGAAATAGAGTTGGGCGGCAACTGCGGATCTTTGCGCCTCCAAATCGATGATTTTCAGGCGCTGGTCGACGACTTCCCGGCGTGCCGCGAGGACTGTCGTCAAGTCACTTTTGCCTGCGCGATAACTGGCGTATTGGAGGTCGGTTTTTTGCTGTGCCAGGGGCAAGGCAGTCTGGTTGGCACGCTCAAGTTGGCGGGTCAAGGACTGGTAGTCGGCTAGATCGCTTTCGAGCTCGTTGGTGTGATCGCGCAGCATGGCCTCACGATCCGCATCGATGCGATATAGCTCTTGCTGTTTAGCCGCGATGAGGGGATCTTGCCTTGTCGCGGGGGAAACTGGAATCTCGAACGTGAACTGGACCGACACCATGTTGCCAAAGCGCGGGTCACGCCGTTGATAGGCCAGCTCGACACCCCAATCTGATTTCTTCATCGCCTGCGCTTGGCGCAATTCTGCTTCCGCCTTGTGACTCTCCGCAGAAAAGGCTTGTAGTTCTGGATGCTTGTGCAGGTGACCGCGTAAATGGTCACCATCGATACGCAAGTCAGGCAAAGCATCGACCAGCGGTTCATCGGCTTCGCCACCTACATAGCGGCGGAGGCCGGACTTGGCCTTGACAAGGTCGCGGATCAGTTCATCACGACGGTCAGCCAATTGAGCCGCTTCCTGCTTCGGCATCACACTATCGGCTACCTGAGTACGGCCAGACGCGATCTGTGCGCGCACGGCATCTGCCAAAAGCAAATTCTCTTTGTCCAAATCATCGAACAGCGAGATCTTGCGTTCCAGGAAATAGCGGTTGAGCCAAGCCAAGGCCGTGGCTCTGCGCAGCTTGAGGCGCTCCACTTGCCGCTGTGCTTGCGCAGTTTCGATCGAAGCTTCGGCTACGGCAACGCGGGCCTGGCGCTTGGCCGCATTGGGAAAATCCTGCATGACGCCGATTTTCTGCATCGTCATAGAGTCGGCATTGAGTCGGCCTCGATCCGGCCCGGAGACGGGATAGTTGTCGATACCGGCAAAGATCTTGGGGTCAGGTAAAGCACCTGCGGGTATCGCCGATGATTGGGCTGCCGCAATTTGGGCCCTGTTGGAGGCCAGGTTGGGAGACTGGCGCTCGGCGATATCGAGCGCAGCGTTAAAAGATAAGGGAGCCGCGTGGGCAAGGCCGGACATCCCCGCTAGCAAAGCAAGCAGGGCCCCGGATATCCTGTGAAAGGACATGATTGTTCACTCCATAGCGTGACTGCGCGAAAAAGCGCGCGAAAGACCACTTGGCGCTCAAGCCAAGCGTGTCAAGAAATCAGCAACGATCAGAGTGAACGAGGGGGACGCCACAATCCGGACGGATCGTGGGAAGGAAGAAACGATTCGGGCAACAGGGAGACCGTTGCGATCAAGGGAAGAACGTGCAGATTAACGTCCGCTGAAGGTGTGGTCGACGGAAACACTTGGCAAATCTTGCAGGCGTCTCCCATCTTGCATGGCGCCGTCGATTTTGATGACTTGTCCCCACTTGACATGCTCATGACGCAAGTTTCGTACGAGCTGTTTGCGGAGACCGACATCTCCATGGCAGGAGTGACACTACGCATCATTTCGACCATGCGCACAGCCGCCAATCCCTCAAGGGGAATGGCAATGGCTAGCAACACTATCAGAAATGTACGAAGCATTTTCATCGCACAAATTATAGATCATGTCTCGATGAGCTGGGTTTAAATAGATTTCTGGTTCATTCGCTTGCTCAGTTCTAATGCGCTTTCTCGGCGTTCGCTGTATCGGTCGGTCAGGAACGGCGAGACATCACGCGTTAGCAGCGTGAATTTGAACAGTTCTTCCATCACATCGACCACCCGCTCGTAGTAAGGCGATGGCTTCATCCTGCCGGCGTCGTCAAACTCTTGGTAGGCCTTGGCCACCGATGACTGATTCGGAATGGTCAGCATACGCATCCAGCGGCCGAGTATCCGCATTTGGTTCACGGCGTTGAAGGACTGCGATCCACCGGACACTTCCATGACGGCCAAGGTCTTGCCTTGTGAAGGACGGATAGCCCCCTGTGTCAACGGAATCCAGTCAATCTGGGCCTTCATGATGCCGGTCATAGCGCCGTGGCGCTCTGGCGAACACCAAACCATACCTTCGGACCAGTTCGCCAGCTCGCGTAGTTCCGCGACCTTAGGATGTGTCTCCGGCTCACTATCCGGCAGCGGCAAGCCGCGGGGATCAAAGATCTTGACCTCGCCGCCCATCGCTTCCAGCAGCCGTGCCGCTTCCATGGTCAGTAATCGGCTGTAAGAGCGTTCACGAACAGATCCGTACAGCAGGAGAAAGCGCGGACGGTGGGTCGATGCGCCAATTTTTGAGAAGTCGCCGATTGCAGGCACCTTGAATTGGCCGGGATCGACGTTGGGCAGATCAGTTACCTGGTGCGACACGTTGGCCCTCCGCATTGATCACGACATCGCCGTCTTCCTTGGTGAAAGCGCCTTGCTGCGGGTTCGGGAGGATGTCTAATACCAACTCGGACGGACGACACAGCCTGGTTCCCTTGGTCGTCACGACGAATGGCCTGTTGATCAGGATGGGATTGGCCAGCATTGCATCCAGTAGTTGATCGTTGGTCAAAGAGAGGTCACCCAGTCCCAGCTCAGCGTAAGGCGTGCCTTTCTGGCGGATGGCCTCACGAACCGTCAGGCCAGCATCCTGAATCATCTTGACCAGCTGCTCGCGGCTGGGCGGATGCTGCAGGTATTCAATCACGGTCGGCTCTTCGCCGCTGTTGCGGATCATGGCCAGGGTGTTGCGGGAGGTCCCGCATGCGGGGTTGTGATAGATGATCGTCATGGTGAGGTCCTATTGTGAAATCGGCTCTGATTGCGGACGAATCGCCGCCGTAGCGAAAAAGAAGAGAATTGCTCCAGTCGCCGCTATGGCAACCAGGGCAACAATGGCACCGGGATTCCGCCTCCAACGCTATATAGGAGCGATGCGACGAACGGACCGGCTGCGAAAGCGATCGTGACTGGCGTTGCCATCGCGCCGCTAATGGCGCCATAGGCTTCGCGGCCATACAACTCAGCTGGCAGCGTCCCGCGAACGATGGTCATGACGCCGTTGCCCATGCCGTACAGGATGGCAAACAGTCCGTAGAGCACCAGCCAGTCAGCTGGGGCATAGAGCAGAAGCAAAGCGACTGGCAGCAAGGAAATGGCAAACTGGCCCGTCTGCTTGGTGCTGGCCTTCTTCCCGATCGTGGTCTCCAGAATTCGGCCCAGCACCTGCATGGGGCCAATCATCGCTCCGATTGCGGCGGCGTAGTACGGGGTCATTCCGCGATCATGCAAGATCGACATCAGGTGCAACGACATTGCCGAGAACACCAGAGCATTCAAGGTCACGGCCGCCGTCACGGCATAAAAACTCGGTTGCCGTAGCACAGCCTTCAGGTCCCAATCCTTATTGGCGGCGGCCTTGGTCTTCTGAATAGACCTGGCTGCTGGAAGCAGCATATGAACCGGCAGGCAGATCACCAGGTTGGCCACTGCGTAAATCTGCCACGTCGTCCGCCAGCCATACTGCTCCAGCAACCATTGGGTCAGCGGCCAGGCGACGGTACTGGCAAAGCCACCAAAAAGCGTCAACATCGTGATGGCGCGGCGGAAATCTGCCTTGAAGACCTGGGTCAACACGGCGAACGCCGGCTGGTATAGCGTCGCGCTCATGGCCAGTCCGATGACCGCCCAGATAAGATAAAGCCCCAGCGCATCGTGAACGAAAGACATGGCCGCCAGCATCAACGCGGCCAATACGGTTCCGGCGCCCATCAGCAATCGGCCACCGATGCGGTCAATGATGCTGCCGGCCAGCGTCGACATCAGCCCGGAAATGAGCAGCGCAAGGGAATAAGCTCCGACCACGACTGGCTTGGAGAGCTGCAGCTCAGTCTGCATCGGCTGCATCAAGATCCCGTAGGCATAGAACATCGAGCCCCAGCCGACAATCTGGGTCAGCCCAAGCGAGGGGATCAGCCAGGTCGATTTGCGGGCATCCACTTCAGCTCCCCAGTCTCAGCGCCAAGGCCGACAGCGTCACCAACAGGACGGGCAGCGTCAACATCGCGCCCACCCGGAAGTAATAGCCCCATGAGATGTGGATGCTCTTCTTATCCAGCACATGCAACCAGAGCAAGGTCGCCAGACTGCCAATAGGGGTGATCTTCGGGCCAAGGTCGCTACCAATCACATTGGCGTAGACCATTGCTTCCTTCACCACGCCCTGGGCTGTGGTGGCGTTGATCGACAGTGCGCCCACCAGCACCGTCGGCATGTTGTTCATGATCGACGATAGGAAGGCCGTCAAGAAGCCAGTGCCGAGGGCTGCGCCCCAGACGCCGTGCTCTGCAAAGCCGTTCAGCACGCTTGTCAGGTAGTCCGTCAGGCCTGCATTGCGCAGCCCATACACCACCAAGTACATCCCCAGCGAGAAGAACACGACCTGCCAGGGCGCGCCCTTGATGACCTCGCGCGTAGAAATGACATGGCCTTTGCCTGCAACTGCCAGGAGGATCAGTGCACCAACCGCCGCCACGGCGCTGATGGGCACACCGAGGCCTTCCAGCCAGAAGAAGCCCACCAGCAGCAGCGCAAGCACCCACCAGCCGGCGACGAACGTTGCTCGATCATGGATGGCCGCGACGGGATCCGGAACCTGGTTCAGGTCATAGTTTGCGGGGATATCGCGACGGAAGTAGAGGAAGAGCACGATGAGCGTCGCCACGACTGACACGATGTCGACGGGGATCATGACCGAGGCATATTCCGCAAAGCCGATCTTGAAGAAGTCCGCCGAGACAATATTCACCAGGTTGGATACCACCAGTGGCAGACTGGCCGTATCGGCGATGAAGCCGGCCGCCATGACAAAGGCCAGCGTCGCCTGGGGCGAGAATCGCAGCGCCAGCAGCATGGCGATGACGATTGGCGTCAGGATCAGCGCGGCGCCATCGTTGGCGAACAGAGCGGATACGGCTGCGCCCAACAGGATGAGCAGCACGAACAGCATGCGGCCGCGACCACCACCCCACCGGGCTACGTGCAAAGCTGCCCACTCGAAGAAGCCTGCCTTGTCCAGTAGCAGGCTGATGATAATGATGGCGATGAAGGTACCCGTGGCGTTCCAGACGATGTGCCAGACAACCGGGATGTCCGAAAGATGAATGACGCCGGCAGCCAAAGCCACGGCTGCGCCAGCGCACGCACTCCAGCCAATGCCGAGCCCCTTGGGCTGCCAAATCACAAAAATCAGGGTGAGCAGGAAGATGACAAAAGCGGCCAGCACTTTCTTTCCTTGGTCGAAGAAGAGGAGTCAGAGAGGCAGGAGCCCAATGGCTCCTGCCGTAAGGTTTAAACCGGGGTGGCGCCGATAGCGTCCATCTCACGCTTGATCGAGGTCTTTTCGAGCGTGTGGAACGGCAGGCTGGCGAAGATGTTCACGCGGGTCATGATCTGGCGGGCAACCTTCGAGAATACGGCGCGCTTTTGCTCGTCGGTGCCGGTAGCAGCCGCTGGATCTTCGAATCCCCAGTGGGCCGAGATCGGTTGTCCTGGCCAGATCGGACATACTTCGCCCGCGGCGTTGTCGCAAACCGTGATGATGAAGTCCATCTTGGGGGCATCCGGTGCCGCGAACTCGTCCCAGCTCTTGCTACGCAGGTCATTCAGCGGATAACCAGTGGCGTGGATCTGCTCCAGCGCCAGCGGATTGACGGCGCCGGCCGGATGGCTGCCCGCGCTATAGGCATTGAAGCGGCCTTTGCCCATGGTGTTGAGCAATGCTTCGGCCATGATGCTGCGAGCCGAATTACCGGTGCAGAGAAAAAGAACGTTGTAGGTCTTCTGTTGGCTAGTGGACATGGTGACTCCTTGGCGTGAAGGCCTGACGGTTCCAGGCGTTGATTATTCGGTAGTAGTGGCTGGTTCGCAGCATGCTGTTACCGGCGAGCACACATTGCCGCCGCAGCAGTTCTCGGTGAGAAACCCCAGAACATCGTTCATGGCGGTGTAGTTGGCGGCATAGATGACGAAGCGCCCCTCCTGGTGTGAAGTCACCAGACCGGCGTGCGAGAGCTCTTTCATGTGGAAAGACAGGGACGAAGGCGCAATGTCCAGTGCTTCTCCAATCTTGCTGGCGGCGCTGCCTTCTGGCCCCACCTGAACCAGGTAACGGAAGATGGCCAGGCGAGATTCCTGTGCCAAAGCAGCCAGTGCGGTAATAACGGACTTGGTTTCCATAGCAGCCTCAATCAATACAATGATTCAATTATTATTGAAATATTTAATTAAAACAAGTCACTGTTGTTTTTTTTGGTGGCGCTTGTCTGCTATTGGCGGCGAAGCACGGACATCATTTCACGTTTCATCACTCTCACTTACACCATGGCTCGCTAAACGGTATCCGTGCTGTAGGCTGCTTCAAATATTGCGACTCCGGATTTCTAAACGGCAGCCATATCTACGCAAAGAAAAAAGCCCGCTCTACAGCGGGCTTTTTGTATTTCGGAGATAAATTCAGTGACTAGAACTGCGGCAAATTACCAAGGTTATCTCGCTTGGTACTGTTCCTGTCAGTGGTCAAGTACTCGCCGTCGATAACATGCACATGGGCACCTACGTTCCACTTGTTCGTCGACGTATTCATCGTCCAAGTTTGAAACGAGGCCTTTCCCATGCGAATCAGATCTGCAACAAATGCGCGGGAAACAGTGCGAGGCGGACCAAAGGCGTCCGGCAAATCTTGGCGAACCTGGACGTAGTCGATGTGGGTCTTGCTGCTGTTATAACGAACTGCGGTAATTCCAAAATCTGCCATGTCGCACCCCTTATAAGTTGGCCCAATTGCCGAGCTTAGATATGAGACGCGCACATCAAATTTCAAGGAAATAAATGTCGAAACAATAAGTAGAAACCCCAAATGCCCGAGCCCCCCCCTTTTTCCGTCGAGCAAGCAAACGGACACAACAGAGCAGTTAGGCTGTCCATCCGCTTTTGGTTCGCCGCTCTGAGCGGGGACTTGATATTGCGCAAAGCATCAAGCTCGCAAAAGCCGCATCATATTTCCCAACGGAATGCGTTGCATTTAATGCAATTTTTGGTTCGTGTTCGCCTAGGATAGCTGTATCTGTGGATACTAGATGGAATAGCCCCTTGAATCTCAGGACACGAAGACTCTCTTAAAATAGAGGATAGTCTTATGACCAGTTTTACGACTA
>NZ_MUXB01000187.1:0-1147 GCF_001994935.1 Herbaspirillum sp. VT-16-41 | reverse complement strand
TGTACGGCCGGGACGTCAGGCGAGGGAGAGGAACAGCTTCTCGAGCTGCTCGACGGTCAGGCCGTCCTCGTCCTCGGCGGTGCCCTCGGGGTCGGTCAGGCAGTTCTGCATGGCGGTGGAGACGATGCTGAAGCCGGCACGGTCCAGGGCGGTGGAGACGGCGGCCAGCTGGGTGACCACCTGCTGGCACGAGCCCTCACCCTCCACGGCCGCGATCACGGCGTCGAGCGGGCCGCGGGCACGCTTCAGGCGGTTCAGGATGCGTCGCTGGGTCGCGGGATCGGCACTGCGCACGGTGGTTCTCCTTCGGGATCTGCTGGTCAGGTGGTGGGCTGCTGCTGCGACCAGGCGCTCCAGCCGGCGTAGCTGCCGTCGAGCTCCACCACGGTTTTGGGATTGGTCGCGTTGGTCTGTTACCTCAAAAAATAACCCTTGAAAAGTTATGTTCTCAAATTAAAAAATCTCTTAATATCTCAGGATTAAGGGTTACTGGTGATTTACAGAAAGAAGTTAAGAAGGTTGCAGTGTTAGGTGGAAGTGGAGAGAAATATATCCATACAGCTAAACAAAAAGGTGCGGATGTTTATATTACTGGAGATATGTCTTTTCATACAGCACAGGATGCTTGGCAAATGGGGTTATCTGTCATTGATGCTGGCCATTATATAGAAAATATTATGAAAAAACATACTGTGGAATATTTAAAAAATGAATTAAAACATCATCCTTCTGTAGAAATTCTTAGCCGGCGGTGATGCTGCCACTCTCGACCACATACAGGGACAGGCGCAGGGCGGGTAGTTCGAATCGATTGCTCCTGGTGTGTAGGGGGGGGGGTGGGGGGTAGGGGAGGGGGCAGGGCCACAACAGGCAAGGGGGGGGAGGGGAGCCGGGGAGGTCGGGAGGGCGGCGGGGAGGGGAAAAGGGGAGATCTACGGGGGTGCCGGTTTATTAAAAAAAAAAACAAGAGCTCCCCACTCGCTCCAGACACTCCCTACAGCGACTCCCCCGCCGACGCATGCTGCACTACCGTCCCCACCACCACCCCCCACCTCCCCACCGCGTCCAGCCGCACCCAGCTGTACATCGCACCGTGCACCCTGACACTACTCCCCACCATCTCCCGCACGCTGCGCACTGCCCCATC
>NZ_MUXB01000074.1:0-404 GCF_001994935.1 Herbaspirillum sp. VT-16-41 | reverse complement strand
ACGGCGCGCGTCCCCCCTGCAGTTTCAGCGCGAGGGGTGACAGGGTCCCGCCGGTCTTCGCCCCGAGCTCGATCCGCGCGCCTTCCGGCGGATAGACGATCTGCGGTGCCGGTTCGCGCGTCGTTGCAGCCAGCAGACCATTCGATGTCCGGGTGAAGCGGCGCTGGCTGATCGGCAGTTGCGCCTGCGCGATGCGCACCGCACCGCCCGGCGCGCGCGGCAGCGGCGTGACCGGCACGCCGGATTTGACAAATCCCTCGAACAGGATCGGTGCCGCCGTGCCGAAACCGGTGATACCTGGCACAGCGCCATTATCCGGACGGCCGACCCAGACGCCAAGCACGTAGTTGCCGTCGAAACCGACCGACCACGCATCGCGGTAGCCGTAGCCACGGCCGTGCCCC
>NZ_MUXB01000280.1:0-404 GCF_001994935.1 Herbaspirillum sp. VT-16-41 | reverse complement strand
TCTTCCTTTAAAATACCCATACGAATAGAATCATAATACTTCCCATTATACAATCTGCATTTTCGTAGACGCCCTTCAAGTTGCATACCAATCTTTTCTGCTACTCGGATCATTCTCTTATTTCCAGACCACGTAGCTAACCCTACTCTAACTAAAGGGAGTTCACCAAATAAATAATCAATCCATAGCTTTAAGGCTTCTGTGCAATAGCCACCACTCCAATAAATTGGATTATAAATACCAATTCCTACCTCTAGCCAATTAGATTGTCTATGTTCCCAATAATAACTTACCGTCCCAATTATTTTTCCATCTGTCTCAATAATTAATCTAGGTTCAACCTCATTTTGATTAGCAACTCTTAGTTTATTAAGAGTCTCACTTTTATAAGTTTCATATTCCTT
>NZ_MUXB01000052.1:0-404 GCF_001994935.1 Herbaspirillum sp. VT-16-41 | reverse complement strand
GCCTATGTGGCATTCGCCGTCGAGGCCCCCCTGTTGTTCGGCAGTATGTCCAGTGGGTTTCCGGCGCCGGAGGGCCAATGGGACGGGACTCCCCTGGGAGATCTGTCGGCCCTGGTGCGCGATGCGGTGCCCGAGGCGGAAGGGGGTGCGGTGGAGGCGCGGTCTGTGGCCCTGTGGTCGCTGGTCCATGGCTTCGCGATCCTGTGCACCCAGGGAGGGCTGCGAGAGCTGGCACCGCGGCGCCGGGAGGAACTCCTCGAGGAGGTGCTGGCTCTGGGGGTCCGAGGACTGCGCAGTGACGGGGACTGAGCAGCGACTGTGGACCGCCCGCGCGGGCGGCGTGCTCTCCGCATCAGACGTCAGTTCTCGACGACCACTTCCACCTCGATGCCCTCGGGATCCTC
>NZ_MUXB01000144.1:0-65017 GCF_001994935.1 Herbaspirillum sp. VT-16-41 | reverse complement strand
ATCGCTATCCCGCTGCCCTGGATCGCCGCCGAACTGGGCTGGATCGTGGCCGAATACGGCCGCCAGCCCTGGACCATTGCCGGCATCCTGCCGACCCACCTGTCGGCCTCCTCGCTGCAGCCGGGCAGCCTCTACTTCAGCCTGGCCGGATTCATCCTGTTCTATACCTTCCTGCTGGTGGTGGAAATGATCCTGATGGTGAAGTATGCCCGCCTTGGCCCCAGCAGCCTGCATACCGGCCAATACCACTGGGAAACCAAGGGCCGCGAAAACGGCCCCGACGATGTCCTGCCGCCGCCCCTGAATCCGTCGGCCAATGCCGGCAGCCACTAAGCCACCAGAAGAAATGAGGAAAGCAGAATGATCTTCGATTACGAAACACTCAAGCTGATCTGGTGGGCCTTCGTCGGCGTACTCATCATCGGCTTTGCGCTCACCGACGGCTTCGACTTCGGCGTGGGCATGATGTTGCCCTTTGCCGGCCGCACCGATACCGAACGGCGCATCCTGATCAACTCCATCGGCCCCACCTGGGAAGGCAACCAGACCTGGTTCATCACCGCCGGCGGCGCCACCTTCGCGGCCTGGCCGCTGGTGTATGCCACCGCCTTCTCGGGCTTCTACATCGCCCTGATGGTGTTGCTGTTCTCGCTGTTC
This sequence comes from Herbaspirillum sp. VT-16-41, assembly GCF_001994935.1. Taxonomy (NCBI): domain Bacteria; kingdom Pseudomonadati; phylum Pseudomonadota; class Betaproteobacteria; order Burkholderiales; family Oxalobacteraceae; genus Herbaspirillum; species Herbaspirillum sp. VT-16-41. The sequence goes on along the minus strand of NZ_MUXB01000144.1, from coordinate 64,360 downwards.
TTCCGCCCGGTCGGTTTCGACTACCGCAGCAAGGTGGCCGATCCGCGCTGGCGCAATGCCTGGGACTGGGGCCTGTTCATCGGTGGCTTCGTTCCGCCCCTGATCTGCGGCGTGGCCTTCGGCAACCTGCTGCTGGGTGTGCCCTTCCACTATGACGACACCATGCGGGTCGAATACACCGGCAGCTTCTTCGCCCTGTTGAACCCCTTCGGCCTGCTGGCCGGCCTGTTGTCGGTGGCCATGCTGCTGATGCATGGCGCCGCCTTCGCCTTCGTCAAGACCGATGCCGTGGTGGCCGAACGTTCGCGCAAGACCATCATGGGCGCTGCCCTGGCGACGGTCCTGCTGTTCGTGGCCGGCGGCTTCTGGGTAGCCCAGATGCCGGGTTATCGCATCACCTCCATGCCCGACGCCAACAGCGCCTTCACACCCCTGGCCAAGACCGTGGAAGTGGTCGCCGGAGCCTGGTTCGACAACTACGCCAAGTGGCCCGCGACCAAGCTGTTCCCGGCGCTGGGCGTGGCCGGTGCGGTGCTGGCAGCGCTGTTGGCCATGGTGCGCAGTGCCCGCCTGGCCTTCATCGCAAGCGGCCTGTCGGTAACCGGCATCATCCTCACCGCCGGCATGTCGCTGTTCCCCTTCATCATGCCTTCCTCGCTGGATGCCAAGAGCAGCCTGACCCTGTGGGATTCGGTCTCCAGCCACAAGACCCTGGGCCTGATGTTCTGGATGGTGCTGATCTTCCTGCCGCTGATCATTCTCTACACCGGCTGGGTGTATCGCGTGGTCAAGGGCAAGGTCACGGCCAAGGACATTCACGACAACGAACATACGGCGTATTGATTACGCGCAATCGCAAACTGGAACAAGGAGAACATCATGTGGTATTTCGCCTGGATACTCGGCATCGGCCTGGCGCTGGCCTTCGGCATCATCAATGTCATGTGGCTGGAAGCCAACTACGCCTTCGGGCGCCGCAAGGCTGAGGAAACCCACGAGCGCTTCGCCAGCGCCCGCGCGGCGGAAAAGCAGCGGCGCAACGGCAAGTAGGCTCGGAGGAGCAAGCCGGTAGCCCTGCTACCGGCTTTTTTTTCAACCCGCTTCGAGGTCATCATGCCTGCATCGCACTTCCAGCACACCGAAGAGATCGCTCCTGCCCCGCGCCACTGGGCCCTGCTGCCCGGCGCCGGTTTCGCCGACAGCTTCCGCATCCGGCTTACGCCGCAACTGGCACAGTTGAACACCACCGAGATCACCGCCAGGATGATGGCCGCGCAACCGGCCTGGATCAGCGCCCTGCTGGCGCTGCGCGACCGACTGGTGGCACCGCTGGGCTTGAAGCGCGCATCGGACAACGGCGCACCGGCGGGTTTCCCGCTGTTGATGGCCGAGCCGCGCCGGGTGGTGATGGGGCTCGATGACAGCCATCTCGACTTCCGTCTCTGTGTGGAAAAGTCATCCGGCCATGCTGTGGAGGCGAGCGGTGATGCCAATGATGTCGGCAATGTCGACGATGTCGACGATGTCGGCGACCAGTGGCTGACCGTCACCACCGTCGTACGAACCAAGCGCTGGCTGGGCGAGTTCTATCTGGCCGCAATCATGCCCTTCCACCGTTGCGTGGCCCGCACCCTGCTGCAAGGGTTGCTGCGGGCACCTGGTCGGGCAGACTGACCGGCAAGCCGCAAACGACAATCGCCGCTGGGACCAAAGTCGCAGCGGCGATTTTTTCATCCGCGCTTCCCGTAAAGGGAAGCGCTTGCATCAACGGATCAGACCAGGTTCAGGGTCACGTTGATGTTGTCGCGGGTAGCGTTGGAGTACGGGCAGACTTGGTGAGCCTTGTTCACCAGGTCTTGCGCCACGGCCTTGTCCACGCCCGGCAGCGAGATGTTGAGCTCGGCTTCGATGCCGAAGCCGCCCGGGATCTGGCCGATGCCGACCTTGCCGGTGATGCTGGCGTCAGCCGGCAGGGCAACCTTGGCCTGGCCGGCGACGAACTTCAGCGCGCCCAGGAAGCAAGCCGAATAACCGGCGGCAAACAGTTGTTCCGGGTTGGTGCCGTTACCGCCGGCGCCGCCCAGTTCCTTGGGGGTCGACAGCTTGACGTCCAGGACGCCGTCGGAGGACTTGGCAGAGCCTTCACGGCCGCCGGTAGCGGTAGCGGTGGCGGTGTACAGGGCTTTTTCGATCTTGTTCGAGGGCATGGTCTTTCCTTTCAATGTTCAGGTTAAAACCCTAGCGGGTTCCGTTTGAGGGGCATGGCGTCGAAAGATTCGCTTTCGATCACCATCGACTTGCTAAATCATCCTGCTACTTCAGCGACTTCTGCTACTGCGTGATGCGTGAATGACGTGTGATGCTTTCGTTTTGCTGCCTGCTGCGATAATGCTATAAATAATTCACTATATTATTGCGCACAATATAAAAACCAATGTAACAGGCACGATCACTGCTCTTCGGCGCCATACAAACCCTTGCGGACTTCCTTCAGCTCCACCACCAACTGCCTGACCTGATCCAGCGAGGGCAACATGCAGCTCATCTGCAGCGGCACGGCCTTGGCTTTTTCGCGCAGGGCGCGGCCGGCATCGCTCAGGCTCACCACCACCCGGCGCTCGTCACCGGCGTCGCGGTTACGATGCAACAAACCCATCGTTTCCATGCGCTTGAGCAGCGGGGTGAGCGTACCAGAATCCAGGAACAGGCGGCTGCCCAGCTCCGATACGGTCACCTGATCCTTTTCCCACAAGACCATCATCACCAGGTATTGCGGGTAGGTGATATCCAGCGGCGCCAGGATCTTCTTGTAGGCCTTGGTCATTGCCAACGACGCAGAGTACATCGCGAAACAGAGCTGGTTGTCGAGAAGCAGGGCTTCGTCGATCAAGGCATCCGGTAGCGTCGTTGTGTGCGTCTTGTCCATGGATCGAATATTAAACCGCTCAAAATTAAATTGCAAGCGATTTAATTTGAAAAATCTTGAGTGTGTTGTTCAAGGCCATACAACTGCCGTGCAACTGCCGTCTCCACAAATGGGTATCATGCAGCCCTGCTGCTGTTTATCTGCTTACCGCCTATCTCTCCGTTCCCTGACCCGCCCTATGCCTGCCGCCCGCAATCCCCTGCACTCCCTGGACCTGTTCTGCAAGGTCGTCGACAACTATGGGGATATCGGCATCTGCTGGCGGCTGGCGCGGCAACTGGCGCATGAACATGGCCTCGCGGTGCGCCTGTGGGTCGATGATCTGGTCAGCTTCCGCCGCATCTGGCCGGAAGTGCGGACCGATGCCGCCACCCAGGAGCTGGCCGGCGTGACCGTGCAGCACTGGCGCGGGCAGGATGGCCATTATGGGCCGGCCGACGTGGCCGATATCGTCATCGAGTTCTTCGGCTGCGAGATCCCGCCTGGCTACGTAGAGGCCATGGCACAGCGTCCGGTCAAGCCGGTCTGGTTCAACCTGGAAGGCTTGTCGGCCGAGACCTGGGTCGAGGGGTGCCACACCCTGCCCTCCCCGCATCGTTCGCTGAAGCTGACCAAGTATTTCTTCTTCCCCGGCTTCAACCAGCGTACCGGCGGCCTCACGGTCGAGGCCGGACTGGAAGCGCAACGGCAGGCTTTCCTGGCCAGCAACGCAGGCCTCGCCCTGCTGGCGCGCCTGGGCGTGATAGCCCAGGAGGCGCAAGCCTGCAAGGTCTCGCTATTCTGCTATGACTACGCGCCCATCCGCGAACTGTTTGCAAGCTGGCAAGATTCACCGGTGCCGGTCACCTGCCTCGTCCCCGAAGGCGTGGGTCGCGCCGTGGTCGAGGATTTCCTGGCTGCCCCCATGGTTCCCGGCGCAGGCGCCACGCGCGGCGCCCTGAGCGTGCGGGTGCTGCCCTTCGTGGCTCAGACCGACTACGACCGCCTGCTCTGGAGCTGTGACCTCAATTTTGTCCGGGGTGAAGATTCCTTCGTACGCGCCCAGTGGGCCGGCAAGCCCTTCATCTGGAATATCTATCACCAGGACAAGAACCTTCACCATACCAAGCTCAACGCCTTCCTGAAGATCTACCACCCTGCCACGGCTGCCGTTGCCGACCTGAACCGGGCCTGGAACGGCGCCTATCCCGGCGCATTCGACTGGCACGCCAACTGGCGCACGCTGCAGACCGAGCTGCCGGTCGTGACCGAGGCTGCAGGGCAGTGGCTGCAGGAGATGTTGGCAAATGGCGACTGGATGGACAATTTGCTCCGCTTCGCCCGTCAGCTGGTCGAGCAAGAGTGGAACAGCGCTGAAAATGGGTTAAAATAGCGGGCTACAGTTTTAACGCAGTTTGGCATTCAATCGTACGTGGGCTTGCGGTGAAGTTTTACCAGTGGGCTACTGACAGTTTGAAAAAACCTACTTTTCACGACACATCGCTATGAAATTTGCAAAAGAAATCCGCGTCGGCAACATCATTATGGTCGACAGCAAGCCCATGATCGTCCTGCGCTCGGACGTCAACGGTTCTTCCCGTACCGGCTTCACCTACAAGTGGAAAATGAAGAACCTGCTGACCAACAGCCCCCAGGAAAGCGTCTTCCGTGGCGACGACAAGTTCGACGTCGTGGTGCTGGACAAGAAGCCGGTGACCTACTCGTACTTCGCTGACCCGCTGTACGTCTTCATGGACGAAGAGTACAACCAGTACGAAATCGAAGGCGAGAACATGGGCGACGCCATCGGCTACCTGAAGGACGGCATGCAGTGCGAAGCCGTGTTCTATGACGGCAAGGCCATCTCGGTCGAAATGCCCACCACCATCGTGCGCAAGGTTGCCTACTCGGAACCGGCCGTCAAGGGCAACACCTCGGGCAACGTCCTGAAGGAAGCCAAGATCGAAAACGCCATCGAAGCCAACCAGATCGTCGTGATGGTGCCGCTGTTCGTGAGCCAGGATGACGACATCGAAATCGACACCCGCACCAACGAATACAAGAAGGTCGTGCGCGGCTGATCCTTGCCGATGCCAATAAAAAACGCTGCCTCGTGCAGCGTTTTTTTTATGCCCTTTCAGCCGCCATCCCGGCGGTCTTCCGCAGTCAATTCCCGCTCTTTACCCGCGCCAGGTCCCGTGCCGCCGCCTGTCCTTCGGCACTGGCCCAGAACGCCTTGTCCGCCGCCTGAATGCGCTTGGCCGAATTTTCCATATGCAGCAAGGCCGCCGTGCGCGCCGCGTCGGCATCGCCCGCGCTGATGGCCGCAGCCAGCGCCGCATGCTCGGCGCGCACCTGTTGCACGAACTCGCTGCTGCGCGCCTCGTTCATCCGTGCCACGCGGATCGCGGCATGCAGGAACTGGCTCAGGAACTGCACCAGCGAGGTATAGAGCGGATTATGCGAAGCATTGGAAATGGCCGCATGGAAGGCGAAGTCTTCCTGCACGCCATCGCGGCCAGCTGCGGCAGCGGCATCGATGGCCTGCAAGGCGAGCTGGATGGCCTGGTTCTGCGCCTTGCTGCGGCGCTGCGCGGCCAGCGCCGCCATCTCACCCTCGACCCCACGCCGCAACTCGATCACCCGCAGCACGGCCTGGATGGAATCGCGGCCATCATCCCCGCCCAGATCGAGCCGGAACGGCGTGGTCTGGGTCACCGGCAACACGACCGTCCCGCTGCCCCGCCGCGAACCGACCAGGCCTTCCGACTTCAGCCGCGAAATCGCCTCGCGGATCACCGTGCGGCTCACCGCAAAGCGTTCGGTCAGCTCCATCTCCGAAGGCAGGCGCGCATCAGGTGCAAACTCGCCGCCCCGGATCTGCTGCGCCAGCACGCTGGTGACATGGTCAGCCAGCGTGGTCTTGCCGCGCACGTTCGCCGCCATCGTTGCGAGGGCCGATCCCTGCGGCCTGGAGGAGGAGGATGTCTTCATGGCGCGCATGATACCGCGCCATCTTTGGCTTTTGCGACTTCTTTCAAACGCGCGCAAAGTTGTATTACAACTTTGCTATAATCGCTGTCGAACAACGGGCAGATAGCCCAGATACTGCAACCATGCGCCTGGTGCCAGGTCCCCCGACCCAGACCAGCGACCACAGACCACGAGGAGAACACATGCATATCGTCATCACCGGCGGCGCCGGCTTCCTGGGCAGCCGACTGGCACGCCAGCTGCTGCAGCGCGGCACCCTCACCGGCCGCGACGGCCAGCAGCAAGAGATCAAGCGCATCACCCTGCTGGACGTGGTGCCGGCCCAGGGCTTCGATGATCCGCGCATCGAAGCGGTCACCGGTGACATCGCCGACGCCGCCGTGATCGAGCGCGTCATCACCGCCGAGACGCAATCCATCGTCCACCTGGCCGCCATCGTCAGCGGCCACGCCGAGGCCGACTTCGACCTGGGCATGAAGATCAACTTCGACGCCACCCGCGTCATCCTGGAACGTGCCCGCGCCGTCGGCAGCAAGCCGCGCGTGGTGTTCACCAGCTCGGTGGCGGTGTTCGGCGGCGAACTGCCGGCCGTGGTGCCGGACAACACCCTGCTGATGCCGCAAAGTTCCTACGGTGCGCAAAAGGTGATGGGCGAACTGCTGGTGCAGGATTATTCACGCAAGGGTTTCATCGACGGTCGCGCCCTGCGCATGCCCACCATCTCGGTGCGCCCGGGCGCGCCCAACAAGGCGGCCTCCAGCTTTGCCTCCGGCATCATCCGCGAACCGCTCAATGGCCAGCCCTCGGTCTGCCCGGTCACGCCGGACACCCGCATGTGGCTGATGTCGCCGCGCCAGGCCATCGCCAACCTGATCCACGGTCATGAAATCAATGGCGCCGACCTGGGCCTGGCACGCTTCCTGTCCATCGATGGCCTGTGCGTCACCGTCAAGGACATGGTCGATGCCCTGGAACAGGTGGCCGGTGCGGACGTGGTCAAGCTGATCGAATGGAAGGAAGACGAAGCCATCAAGCGCATCGTCAACTCCTGGCCCGGCCAGTTCGAAGCCAAGCGCGCCAAGGCCCTGGGCTTCACCGCAGATGCCAGCTTCGCCGACATCATCCGCGCCCATATCGAGGATGAAGTAAAGAAGTGAGGAAATGAGCAGCAAGTGAAGAGACTAGCTGCTGCTCTCCACGCAGCAACATGAAAGATAGAGCAAGGGACGACCCGCAGGTCGTCCCTTTTCGTTTGCAGCCTCTCCGGGTGGCTTATTGCGCCTTGCCCAGCATGTTGAAGATGCTGGAGAAGTCCAGCTTGCCGGCGCCATTCATGCTGTGGATGTCGTACAGATTGCGCGCGGTCGCCCCCAGCGGGATGGCGCAGTTGGTCGCCAGCGCGTTTTCCACGGCCAGGCCCAGGTCCTTCAGCATCAGGTCCACACCGAAGCCGCCGGCATAGCCCTTGGAGGCCGGCGCGGTATCCATCACGCCGGGGCAAGGGTTATAGACTTCCAGCGTCCAGTTGCGCCCGGAGCTCTTGGACATGATCTCCGACAACACCTTGGGGTCCATGCCATTGGCAATGCCCAGGCGGATGGCTTCCGAGGTCCCGATCATCAGGATGCCCAGGAGCATGTTGTTGCAGACCTTGACGGTCTGGCCGCTGCCGCTCTCGCCGGCATGGTAGATGGCCTTTCCCATCTTCTGCAGATAGGGCTGGGCCGCCTCGAAGGCTTGCAGGCTGCCGCCCACCATGAAGGTCAGAGTGCCGGCGGTGGCGCCATTGGTGCCACCGGAGACCGGCGCATCCAGCATCTCGAAACCACGCTCCCGGGCCGCTGCGGCCACCTTGCGTGCCGCTTCCGGCGCGATGGTGGAGCAGTCGATCAGCAGGGTGCCGGGCTTGGCCGAGGCCAGCACGCCGGCCTCGCCCAGATAGAGCGACTCCACGTGCCGGCTGGCCGGCAGCATGGTGATGACCACGTCGGCCTTGGCCACCGCCGCCATGGAATCGGCCTCGGTCTTGCCGCCGGTCTCGACCAGCTTGTCCACGCTGGCCTTGACCAGGTCATGACCGCTGACCGAGAAGCCGGCCTTGACCAGGTTCTGCGCCATCGGCAACCCCATGTTGCCCAGGCCGATAAAGACGATGTTGGCGCTCATGCTGCTCTCCTCACTTCAGGGTGATGGTGGTGTTGACCTGGCCAGCCTCTTCATCGGGCGCATACCAGCGCGCGGTGACGGTCTTGGTCTGGGTCCAGAAGGTGACTGCCTGCTTGCCGTTGGGACCGAGGTCGCCCAGCTTGGAAGCACGCGAACCGGTGAAGCTGAAGTAGGCCACCGGCACCGGGATGGGCACGTTGATGCCGACCTGGCCGACGTCGATCTCGTTCTGGAACTTGCGCGCCGCATACCCGGAGCTGGTGAAGATGGAGGTGCCGTTGCCGTTCGGATTGGCGTTGATGAAGGCAATCGCCTCGTCCAGCGTCTCCAGTTCCACGATGCACATGGCCGGGCCGAAGATTTCCTGGGTGTAGATATCCATCTCGGGCTTGACGCCGGTGAAGACGGTGGGGCCGACGAAGTTGCCCTTCTCGTTGCCGGCCACGGTGCAATTGCGGCCATCCAGCAGCAGCTTGGCACCCTGCTCCACACCGCTGGCGATAAGGCGCTCCACGCGTTGCTTGGCTGCCTGCGAGACCAGCGGTCCGACATCGGCCTTGCGATCGGTGCCCGGACCGACCTTCATGGCCTTGGAGCGTTCGACGATCTCGGGAATCCACTCGCGGGTCTGGCCCACCAGCACCACCACCGAGTTGGCCATGCAGCGCTGGCCGGCCGCACCGAAGGCCGCGCCCAGCAGGTTGTTGATGGCCTGGTCCTTGGGCGCATCGGGCAGCACGATGCAGTGGTTCTTGGCGCCCATCATGCACTGGGCGCGCTTGCCGGCTTCGCTGGCGCGACGGTAGATATGGGTGCCGACATGGGTGGAACCGATGAAGGAGACCGCCTTGATATCCGGATGGTCGCAGATCATGTTGGCCACGTCCGGGCCGCCATGCACCACGTTGAGCACGCCCGGCGGCAGGCCGGCCTGGTTGGCCAGTTCGACCAGGAACAGCGACGAGGTGGGGTCCTGTTCGGAGGGCTTCAACACGAAGGTATTGCCGCAAGCCACGGCGATGGGGAACATGAAGCAAGGCAGCATCACCGGGAAGTTGAAGGCGGTGATGCCGGCCCCCACGCCCAGCGGCTGGTACAGGGTGTAGACGTCCACCCCGCCGGCCACGTTCTCGGCCAGTTCGCCAAGCTGCAGGGAGGTGATCGAGCAGGCGTGCTCCACCACTTCCAGGCCGCGCATGACTTCGCCTTCGGCGTCCGGCAGGGTCTTGCCGTGTTCACGGGTGATCAGTTCGGCCAGCGGGGCGATGTTCTCGCGCAGCAGTTGCTGGAACTTGAGCATGATGCGCATGCGCTGCGCCAGCGAGGTATTGCGCCAGGTCTTGAAGGTTTCCTTGGCATTGGCGACGGCGCGATCGACTTCTTCCTTGGTGGCGAAGGGCACGCGGGCCACCACTTCCTGGGTGGCCGGGTTCAGCACGTCGCGCCACTCCTTGGAGGTGGACTGCACCTTTTCACCGTTGAGGTAGAGGGGAACGTTGGGGATATTGGCTTGGCTCATTGCAGTTTCCAGTGTGAAGAGGTGGGAGAGGTGAGGAGAGCACGGCCGGGAGCAGCGCTCCCGGCTTGAACGATTACTGCTTGACCAGCGGGCAGGCCGCATCCATCGGACGGAAGGCCTGCTGCGCCGGGATCACCGACAGCAGTTTCAGGTAATCCCAGGCGCCCTTGGATTCGGCCGGGGTCTTGACCTGGTACAGGTACATGTCGTGGATCACGCGGCCATCGGGACGGATGGAGGCATTGCGCATGACGGCGTCGGAGATCGGGATCTCGCGCATCTTCTGCGAAACCACCTTCCAGTCGGAGGTCTTGGCGGCAGAGCGCGCCTTCAGGAACTGATAGACGCTGGAATAGACACCGGCCTGCACCATGGTCGGCTTGATGTTCTTGAACTGCGATTCGAAGCGTTTGGAGAAGGCGCGCGTCTGATCGTCGTAATCCCAGTAGAACCCATCGGTATAGACCAGCCCCTGTGCCGCCTCCAGGCCCAGCGCATGCACATCCGACAGGAACACCAGCAGCGCCACCAGACGCTGGTCCTTGCCGCCGATGGCGAACGAGCGCGCCTGCTTGATGGCGTTGACCACGTCGGTGCCACCATCGGCCAGGCCGATCACCTGTGCCTTGGACGCCTGCGCCTGCAGCAGGAAGGACGAGAAGTCCGAGGCGTTCAGCGGATGGCGCACCGAACCCACCACCGTGCCGCCATTGGCCTTGACCACGTCGGAGGCATCCTTCTCCAGCGAGTGGCCGAAGGCATAGTCCACCGTCACGAAGTACCAGGACTTGTTGCCCAGCTTGGTCAGCGCCGCCGCTGCACCAGCGGCCTGGGAGTAGGTGTCAAACATCCAGTGGAAGCCGTTGGGTGCACATTCGGCGGTGGTCAGCGCACCGGTGGCCGGGCCGCTGTACATGGCGATGCCGCCCTTGTCCTTGATCAGCTTCTGCACTGCCAGCGCGACCGAGGAATTGGTCAGGTCGGCGATGGCCTCGACCTTGTCGCGATCCAGCCATTCGCGGGCACGGGTCACGCCCACGTCGGGCTTGTTCTGGTTGTCAGCCGAGAGCACCTCGATCTTCATGCCCTTGCATTCGTTCTTGAGGCAATCCTCCACGGCCATCTTGGCCGCCACCACCGAGCCCTGGCCGCCCATGGCCGAATACGGGCCGGACATGTCGGTCAGGACACCGATCTTGACCGTGTTGGCATCCTGCGCCATGGCATTGGTGACGGGCGCCACGCTGGCCACCAGCGAAACGGTACAGGCCACCGCAGCGGCCGAGAGGGAACGGCCGAAAGCGTTCTTGCGCATCTTGTCTCCTTGATCTTGTGATTGTTGTCGGCCTGCCCGGTGGGTATCGATGCGCTCGATATCCCGATGCCGGACCTTGCCGTGATCCTCCTGCCGCCTGGCGACCTCTGCACCACTTGGGTGCCATTGCGGCCCCGCTATTCTGCATGTGCGTATTTATCGATACAATAACCACAAAGACAAAACGCTTTTGCATCAATGCAAATCCAAGATCAGGAAAAGCCATGGAGACGAGATGCTGGACTGGGACAATCTGAGGGTCTTCCTCGAACTCACGCGCAGCCAGGGGCTGGTGGATGCGGCCAAGAAATTGGGCATCGACCACTCCACCGTCTCGCGCCGGATGAAGCGCTTAGAGGAACAGGTCGGCAGCCAGCTGTTCGACCGCAACAACCACGGCTACAAGCTGACCGCCGACGGCTATCGGCTGGTGCAATACGCCGAACAGGTGGAAAGTACCCTCTACGCTGCCACCGAGGAACTGGGCGGCCACAACAGCAAGCTCTCCGGCCAGGTACGCCTGGGTGCCACCGAAGGTTTCGGCACCTACGTCCTGGCGCCGCACATTGCCCACTTCTGCGCCCGCAATCCGCATATCACGGTGGACATGCTGCCCATGCCGCGCTTCGTGAACCTGTCCAAGCACGAGGCCGACATCAGCGTCTCCATCGAGCGTCCCTTGTCGGGTAATTACGTGGTCACAAAACTGTCCGACTATGTCCTGAAGCTTTATGCTTCACGTGAGTACCTGGCCCAGCACCCGACCATTCACACCGTGTCTGATCTGGCGCAACATAACTTCATCGGCTACATCGACGATCTGGTCTTCAGTGAAGAATTGCGCTACAAGGATACGGTGGCGCCGGACGCCTTCCGCGCCTTCCGCAGCACCAGCGTGGTGGCGCAGTACACGGCGGCCTGCGCCGGGCGCGCGCTGGCGATCCTGCCCTGCTTCCTGGCCCAGCAATCCGAGCAACTGGTGCCGGTGCTGCCCGATGAGATCGCCATCACGCGCACCTTCTGGCTGGTGGCCTCCAGCGAGCAGCGGCATGTGGCGCGGGTCTCGGCGCTGTGGAGTTATCTGCGCGAATGCGTGGAGCTGAACCGCGACTTCCTGATGGGCCAGTCGCGGCAGATGCGCTGGCTGGACTCGCCGTAGATCGACAAGACATCCGTTCCAACCCGGCCGCTGCGCGCCCTCCCCGCGCCCGGCGGTCCTTCCCCCAAGGAGATGATGATGGCTGCAAAGAAGATCCTGCTGTTGACCGGCGATTTCGCCGAAGACTATGAAACCATGGTGCCCTTCCAGGCGCTGCAGATGGTGGGCCACACCGTGCATGCGGTCTGCCCCGGCAAGAAGGCCGGCGACAAGATCAAGACCGCCATCCACGACTTCGAAGGCGACCAGACCTATACCGAAAAGCCCGGCCACCAGTTCGCCCTCAACGCCAGCTTCGACGAGGTCAGCGCGGCCGGCTACGACGCCCTGGTGGTGGCCGGTGGCCGCGCCCCGGAATACCTGCGCCTGAATCCCAAGGTGATCGAACTGGTGCAAGCCTTCGCCAAGGCCGACAAGCCCATCGCCGCCGTCTGCCACGGCCCGCAGGTGCTGGCTGCCGCCGGCGTGCTGGAAGGCAAGAAGGTCTCGGCCTACCCGGCCTGCGCACCGGAGGTGAAACTGGCCGGTGGACACTTCGCCGACATCGCCGTAGATGCCGCCATCACGGATGGCAAGCTGGTCACCGCCCCGGCATGGCCCGCCCACCCGGCCTGGCTCGCACAATTCCTGCAGGTGCTGGGGACACGCATCGAACTCTGAAGACAGCTGTAGCCGTGACGAAAGCGCATCCCGCGGGCTGCGCTTTTTTCATGTCCAACGAAAGATCATTCGCATTTCCAGATGAGCAATTATGAGGAAGAAGATCGGTGATGAACAAGGCTTCATTCCACAGGGAAAGATTGCCAGAATGAATTTTACTCACGTTTTGACATATCGCAATCAGTCCCAGGCGGTGGGTGTCGCGTTCGCGTTATAAAGCTAGCCTTTCTCGTTGCACGGCGTGCAACCGGAAACGCGTCTGCAAGTTCGGCAGGCGACACCCACGCAGCTGGAGAACAAATCAGATGATCGTCGTGCACATCCTGGACGGCTGACCCGGCCACCCACCAGGCGTGTCCCTGCCTGATCCGACCCGACGGATCGCCGAAGCACCGGACCACTCATTCCCATTCACACCCACGCCGTCCACAGGCCCATCCGGCCCGCGGACCGGGCATCGCTTTGCCATTGCCATCGCCATTGCCATCGTCTTACGCCCATGAAGATCAACGACTTGCCCCAGGACCTGGTCCCTCGTGTCGACCAAGGTGCCTCCCCATCCCTCGATCCGTCCCACGATCTGCCCCACCACCGCATCAGCCAGGCCAAGCCGCCCGTCCTGCTCCATCCAAAGGCCGGCCTCATCGGCACGGCGGCCGATGACGAAGCCGGGTACCCCTTCCCGGCCCAGGCCACGCTCATGTCCAGTACCGACACCAGCAGCGTGCTGACCTATGCCAACTCCAGCTTCGTCGACATCAGCGGCTTTTCCCGCGACCAGTTGATTGGCCAGCCACACAATATCGTTCGCCATCCCGACATGCCGCGTGAAGCTTTCGCCGACATGTGGGCCACCCTGCGGCAGGGGCAGGCCTGGACCGCCGTGGTCAAGAACCGCCGCGCCGACGGCCATCATTACTGGGTCCGCGCCAACGTCGCGCCGATCCGCCGGGGTGGGCAGATCCGCGGCTTCCTGTCGGTGCGCACCCGTCCCTCGACTGCCGAAATCAGCGCGGCGGCGGCACTCTATCGCCGCTTCCGCGAGGGCCGCGCCCAGGGGCTGCACTTCTGCCAGGGCCTGGTGGTCCGCCGGGGATTATGGTCGTGGACGCGGCTGGGCCAGCTCATGCCGGTACGCTGGCGCATCCGGCTGGCCCTGGGCGCTGTTGCCGTGACGGCAATCGGGGCCCAGGGCCTGCTGAATGCACCGCTGCTGCCCCTGGCGGTGAGCCTGCTGCCCGCACTGGGCGTGGCCGGCTGGTGGCTGGAACGACGCCTGGCTGCGCCGCTGGCGCTGGTACTGCAACAGGCCAAGGCGGTCGCCTGCGGCCAGCCGGCCCAGACCCAGGGCCTGGACCGCATCGACGAGATCGGACAGCTGCTGCGCGCGGTCAACCAGGCCGGGCTGAACCTGCGCGCCCTGATCGACGACGTTTCCGCCCAGCTCGCCGGACTCGATCAAGCCAATCACCAGATCGCCGACGACAACGCCGACCTGCGCCAGCGGACCGCCGCCACCCATGCCCATCTGCAGCAGACCGCCGCGGCAGCCGAGCAGATGTCGGTGGCAGTACGGCATAGCGCCGATACGGCTCAGGCCGCCCATGCCCAGGCGCAACAGACCAGCGAGGCGGCCGCGCAGGGGCGCGAGATCGTGATGCAGGTGGTGCAGACCATGCACGAAATCGCCCAGTCCTCGACCCAGATCGGCGAGATCAATGGCCTCATCGATAGCATCGCCTTCCAGACCAACATCCTGGCCCTGAATGCGGCCGTCGAAGCCGCCCGCGCCGGTGAGGCCGGACGCGGCTTTGCCGTGGTGGCAGCCGAAGTGCGCACCCTGGCCCAGCGCAGCGCCAACGCCGCGCATGAGATCAAGGCCCTGATCAGCCAGAGCGTGGCCAAGAGCCAGGCCGGCGCCACCCGCGCCGAACAGGCAGGCGCCGCCATCGACGGCATCGTCAGCGAGGTGGATGGCATGCGCAGCCTGATCGGCGATATCTCCAGCAGCGCGATCGAACAAAGCCAGGGTGTGGCCCAGGTCAGCGAATCGGCCCTGATGCTGGACCGCATGACCCAGCAGAACGCCGACATGGTCGAGCACTCCGCCGCCGCCGTGGCCGCCATGCAGGAACGCATGGCCACCTTGCGCCAGGCGATCAAGGTGTTCGAGCACGACTGACTCCCCTCCCCGCCCCCTCTGCAGCCCTCCCCAGGCTGGCGGCGGAACCGCTAGAATCGCGGTTCCGCTGCGTTTTTCGCCGATGGCACAATATCTGCGGCGCTGGCCCGTCTTCAGGGCATGCAGCCCATTTCCCTACTCTCCCCGATGAGCGACCAGGACCGCGAGATCACCGCCACCGTCATGCGCGAGCGCAGCCGGCTGGGTGGTTTCATCCGCCGCCGGGTGGCCGACGCGGGCGAAGCCGAAGACATCCTGCAGGAAGTGTTCTATGAGTTCGTCCAGGCCTACCGCCTGCCGGAGCCTATCGAACAGGTCAGCGCCTGGCTGTTCCGGGTGGCGCGCAACCGCATCATCGACCGCTTCCGCAAGAAGAAGGAAGAACCGCTGCCCGAGTCCCGCGATGCCGAAGACCTCGACGGCGCCGACCAGGCCTGGCGACTGGACCTGCTGCTGCCGGCCAGCGAAGACGGACCGGAGGCGGCCTATGCCCGCGCCGCCCTGATCACTGCCCTGCAGGAAGCGCTGGAGGAATTGCCCGAGGCACAGCGCGAAGTCTTCATCGCGCACGAACTCGATGGCAAGAGTTTCAAGGAAATGGCTGCCGACAGTGGCACCAGCCTCAATACCCTGCTGGCGCGCAAGCGCTACGCCGTCCTGCACCTGCGTGAACGCCTGCAGGCGGTCTATGACGAATTGGAGATGTAATGGAACACATGGAAGACAAGCAGACCGATCAAGGACCGGATCACCGCCCCCGGCGTCACCGTGGCGGTCGTGGCTGGTGGCTGGGCAAGCTGGCGCTCTGCGTGCTGATCCTGCCGCTGCTGGGCGGGGTGGTGATGCTGCTCTGGAACTGGGTGATGCCGCCGATTTTCCCCGGGGTCAACCCGATCGGCTTCTGGCGCGCGCTGGGCCTGCTGGCCTTGTGCCGGATACTGTTCGGTGGTTTCCGGGGCCGCCACGGCGGCTGGCAGGAGAAGCGCCGCTTCATGCGCGCACACTGGGAAGCCATGACACCCGAAGAACGTGAACGCTGCGGACGTCGCGGCCGCATGTTCTGCCGTGGTCGCGACGAACGCTGAACCCGGCCGTAAAGGACAAACGACTAGCGATTACCAGCGACCCACGAAGGCGTCCCCTTCTCCAGGAAGGCCCGCAAACCCTCCCGTCCCTCGTCCGATGCGCGCAGGTCGGCGATGACTCCGGCGGTGTATTCCGACAGCGCCGGCGTGACCTGCAGGGGATTGGCCACCTGCACCAGTTGCTTGGCCGCGCGCATGGCCTGCGGCCCGTTGGCCAGCAAGGTATCGATCAATTGCAGCACCTTGCCGTCGAGCTCGGAGGCCAGCGTCACTTCGTGGACCAGGCCGATGGCAGCGGCGCGCACGGCGGAAAAACGCTCGCCCGAGACGAAGAAGCGCCTGGCCTGCGACACCCCCATCTTGGCGATCACATAGGGGCTGATGGCCGCTGGCGCCAGGCCCAGCTTGACCTCCGAGAGCGCGAAGAAGGCCGCTTCCGACGCCACCACGATATCGCAGCACGACACCAGCCCCACGCCCCCGCCCATGACCGCGCCCTGCACCTTGGCCAGGGTCGGCGCCGGGAAGCCGTTGAGGGTTTCCATCAACAGCGCCAGTTTGCGGGCGTCGCGCAGGTTGTCCTCGCGCGAAGCATCGGCCATGCGCCGCATCCAGGCCAGGTCGGCACCGGCCGAGAAGGATTTTCCGGTCGAGCTCAGCAACAGCAGTCGGGTGCGTGGATCATCGCGGGCCTGGGTGATCAGGTCGATCAGCAGCGCGATCAACTGGTCGTCGAAGGCGTTGTGCACGTCCGGCCGGTTCAGCGTGAGCGTGGCCAGGCCACGGGAATCGATGTCGAGATGGGCTGCGCTGCTCATGGGGGCTCCTGTGATCTGTCTGACCTTGCATTGGTGACGAAGGTCAGGGTGCGGGGAGGATAGCGCAAAAAAGGGAGAGTGAATGTTATGGCGGAGACAAATGCGTGCGGGCGGGGCTAGGGGGGTGGCGCGGGCTTTGGTTGACTGGGTTGGCCTGGATTGCTTTCGGTGCGCGTTCAGTCGTCGGCTAACGCTCGCTGCGCGAGCGAGGGATTCGCCCACGTGCCGCGGGCCCGGTTTCGCTTGCAAGCGAAACCCTTCGAATCCCCCCCGCGATGTGCTCAAGCACATCGCTAGGTGCCGCCAAACAAAAAAGCCCGCTTGCGCGGGCTTTAGTTGACTGGGTTGGCCTGGATTGCTTTCGGTGCGCGTTCAGTCGTCGGCTAACGCTCGCTGCGCGAGCGAGGGATTCGCCCACGTGCCGCGGGCCCGGTTTCGCTTGCAAGCGAAACCCTTCGAATCCCCCCCGCGATGTGCTCAAGCACATCGCTAGGTGCCGCCAAACAAAAAAGCCCGCTTGCGCGGGCTTTAGTTGACTGGGTTGGCCTGGATTGCTTTCGGTGCGCGTTCAGTCGTCGGCTAACGCTCGCTGCGCGAGCGAGGGATTCGCCCACGTGCCGCGGGCCCGGTTTCGCTTGCAAGCGAAACCCTTCGAATCCCCCCCGCGATGTGCTCAAGCACATCGCTAGGTGACGCCAAACAAAAAAGCCCGCTTGCGCGGGCTTTTCTATTTGGCGTCCCCTGGGGGATTCGAACCCCCGTACTCACCGTGAAAGGGTGATGTCCTAGGCCTCTAGACGAAGGGGACAAAACGGTACTGCAATTCACTCGACATCAGCTTCCACTAATTCACCCCACATATCTGTGGGTCGCTGGTGGAGGTAAGCGGGATCGAACCGCTGACCTCTTGCATGCCATGCAAGCGCTCTCCCAGCTGAGCTATACCCCCTGCGAAAGGAAAAGTCCCAAACTCCGGACTATCCAACCTCAAGGTAGACTGATCGGTCAGATCAGGCTACTTACTACCTGGCGTCCCCTGGGGGATTCGCCCACATTCTGCGGGCCGCGGAATCGCTTGCAAGCGATTCCCTTCGAATCCCCACGCGATGTGCTCAGCACATCGCTGGACTTCTATAGCCCGACGGCAATCGGACTATTTTTCTACCTGGCGTCCCCTGGGGGATTCGAACCCCCGTACTCACCGTGAAAGGGTGATGTCCTAGGCCTCTAGACGAAGGGGACAACGTACTGCTTCATACCTGTGCTGCTTGCTGGGTGACAGCACAGATATCAGAATCTGGCGTCCCCTGGGGGATTCGAACCCCCGTACTCACCGTGAAAGGGTGATGTCCTAGGCCTCTAGACGAAGGGGACAAGCAGGTACTTCAATTCACTTCTACATCTCAAGCTTCGCCTGAAATATCACCGCAAAACATCTGCGGGTCGCTGGTGGAGGTAAGCGGGATCGAACCGCTGACCTCTTGCATGCCATGCAAGCGCTCTCCCAGCTGAGCTATACCCCCGTTGCGAAGAAGCGAGATTATGCAATACCTATTTTCAAAAGACAACATCTTTTTGAAGAATTATTTCCTTTTCTCAAACATATGCCGCCAAACGTGCCTGAACAGCCTCACGGCCGAACAATTGCAGCACGGCGTCAATGGCCGGGGTCTGCAATTGACCGGCGACGATCAGGCGCAAGGGCATGGCCAGCTGCGGCATCTTGATGCCGTGGGCGGCCAGGACTTCCTTGATCATCGGGGCGATGGCTTCCTTGGTCCACTCCACCGTGGCGACACGCTGGGCGAAGTCGGCCAGGGCCGGCTTGATGGCATCGGTGATGTGCTGGGCCACCAGCGCTGCGTCGGGGGCCGGCTGGCGGTAGAACATCAGGGCCGCAGCGGCGATTTCGTTGACCGTATTGGCGCGATCCTTCAGCAAGCCGATCACGGCCGCCAGGTCGGGCGCGCCTTCGAAGACGGCGCCCTGCGCTTCCAGCAGCGGGCGCACCAGGCCGGCCAGGCGGGTGTTGTCGGCCAGCTTGATGTAATGGTTGTTGAGCCAGTTCAACTTTTCCGGGTTGAATTGCGCCGGGGCCTTGGTCAGGTGGTCCAGGTCGAACCATTCGCAGAACTGCTGCATCGAGAAAATCTCGTCGTCACCGTGGCTCCAGCCCAGGCGGGCCAGGTAGTTCAGCATGGCTTCGGGCAGGTAGCCCTGGGCCGGGTAGTCCATCACGCTGACCGCGCCGTGGCGCTTGGACAGCTTTTCACCATCGGCGCCCAGGATCATGGGGACATGGCCGTATTCAGGCAGCGTGCCACCCAGGGCCTTGAGGATGTTGATCTGGCGCGGCGTGTTGTTCACATGGTCGTCGCCACGGATGACGTGGGTGATCTTCATGTCCCAGTCGTCCACCACCACGCAGAAGTTGTAGGTCGGGGTGCCATCCGGGCGGGCGATCACCAGGTCGTCCAGCTCACGATTGGAGATGGTGATGGGGCCCTTGACCACGTCGTTCCAGCTGACCTCGCCGTCCTGCGGGTTCCTGAAGCGCACCACCGGCTTGCGCTCTGCGGGGATGGCCGGCAGGGTCTTGCC
This sequence comes from Herbaspirillum sp. VT-16-41, assembly GCF_001994935.1. NCBI lineage: Bacteria > Pseudomonadati > Pseudomonadota > Betaproteobacteria > Burkholderiales > Oxalobacteraceae > Herbaspirillum > Herbaspirillum sp. VT-16-41. The sequence continues at coordinate 44,956 of NZ_MUXB01000144.1, read as the reverse complement.
CGGCTCCGGGCGCCAGGTGCCGTCGTAACGCGGTTTTTCGCCGGCGGCGCGCTGGCGTTCGCGCATGGCTTCGACTTCCTCGGGGGTGCAATAGCAGTGGTAGGCCGTGCCCTGCGCCAGCATCTGGCCGATCACTTCGCGATAGCGATCCATGCGCTTCATCTGGTAGAACGGACCTTCGTCATGCTCCAGGCCCAGCCATTGCATGCCCTCGATGATGGCCTGCACCGCTTCCGGGGTGGAACGCTCGACGTCGGTATCCTCGATGCGCAACACGAAGGTACCGCCGAAGCGACGGGCATAGGCCCAGGAGAACAGCGCCGTGCGGGCGCCGCCCAGGTGCAGGTAGCCGGTGGGACTGGGAGCGAAACGGGTACGTACTTGAGTGGCAGTCATGATCGGGAATGAAAAACCAAAACGGCCTTGGCACGCCAAAGCCGTACAACGGTCAGGGATGGAATCGGAAAGGCGTCATTTTAACGCCTTTGCAGGCGGGCACGCCATGCCGGCGGCCCGCCCGGGAGGCTCAACCGGCAACGCTCAGTCGTTCTGCACCACGATGCTGGGGAACTTGCTGGACATGTCGCGCGCCTTCTCGGCCACCTTCACGGCCACCTTACGGGCGATGGCCTTGTAGATCTCGGCCACCTTGCCCTGCGGATCGGCCACCACGGTGGGGGTGCCGGAGTCGGTCTGCTGGCGGATTTCCATGGTCAGCGGCAAGGCGCCCAGGAAGTCCACACCGAAGTCGGCGCACATCTTCTCGCCGCCACCCACGCCAAAGATGGGCTCGGCATGGCCGCAGTTGGAGCAGACGTGCATGCTCATGTTTTCCACGATGCCCAGGATGGGGATGCCGACCTTCTCGAACATGCGCAAGCCCTTGCGCGCATCCAGCAAGGCGATGTCCTGGGGCGTGGTCACGATCACGGCGCCGGTGACCGGCACCTTCTGCGACAGCGTCAGCTGCACGTCGCCGGTGCCGGGGGGCATGTCAACGATCAGGTAGTCGAGGTCGCGCCAGTTGGTCTGGTCCAGCAGTTGCTGCAGGGCCTGGGTGACGATGGGGCCGCGCCAGACCATGGGTTCGTCGGGGTCGATCATGAAGCCGATGGAGGAAACCTGCAGGCCGTGGTTTTCCAGCGGCTCCATGGTCTTGCCATCCTTGGTTTCGGGCTGGCCGGAGATGCCCATCATCATGGGCTGGGAGGGGCCGTAGATATCGGCATCCAGGATGCCTACGCGCGCGCCCTCGGCCGACAGCGCCAGTGCCAGGTTCACGGCGGTGGTGGACTTGCCCACGCCGCCCTTGCCGGAAGCCACCGCAATGATGTTCTTGACGTTGCTCTTGAGCTTGATGCCGCGCTGCACCGCATGGGCCACGATCTTGAAATAGACGTTGGCTTCCACGCCGGTCACACCGGGCAGCTTGCCCAGCGCCTCTTCAACCCGCTGGCGCATCGGTGCGACCTGGCTGGCCGCCGGGTAACCCAGTTCCACGTCCAGCAGCACGCGGCCGCCCTCGACGCGGATGTTGCGGGCTTCCTTGCCCCGGATCAGGTCACGGCCGGTATTGGGGTCGATCACCTGCAACAGGGCCGCCTTGATCTCTTCCACGGTAATGCTCATTGTTTCTCCTTGCTCAGAACCCGCAAGTCTAAACCAATCGGGCCCGAGCCGCCCCGGCGCGGGATCAAACCGGGGGCCGCACCACTGCCCCCCAGGCAAGCCCAAGCCATTGCAATGGAGCAACTACTGCGCCCAAGGGCCGCTGGCTGATAGAATGCCCCTCTTTCATGGCAGTTTCCGGCTGCCTCAATCAACCCTCTTGCATCGTCCGTATCGCCAATGAGCACTTCAGCACCTCGCCAACTCTTCGTCACGACCGCACTCCCCTACGCCAACGGCGCTTTCCACATCGGCCACATCATGGAATACATCCAGGCCGACATCTGGGTCCGGTTCCAGCGAATGCAGGGCAATGAGGTGCATTTCGTCGGCGCCGACGATGCCCACGGTGCGCCCATCATGATCGCTGCCGAGAAGGCCGGCATCACGCCGCAGCAGTTCGTGGCCAACATCGCCGCCGGTCGCAAGCAGTATCTGGATGGCTTCCACATCGCCTTCGACAACTGGAGCTCCACCGACAGCCCCGAGAACCACGAACTGTCGCAGGAGATCTACCGCGCCCTGCGCGACCAAGCCCAGCTGATCTCGACCAAGACCATCGACCAGTTCTATGACCCGGTCAAGAACATGTTCCTGCCGGACCGCTACATCAAGGGCGAATGCCCCAAGTGTGGTACCAAGGACCAGTACGGCGACTCCTGCGAGAACTGCAGCGCCGTCTATGCACCGACCGACCTGAAGAACCCGTACTCGACGCTGTCCGGCGCGACCCCGGTGATGAAGTCCTCGGAACACTTCTTCTTCAGGCTGTCCGACCCGAAATGCGTGGAATTCCTGCGCGAATGGGCGCTCGACAGCAACCGTCTGCAACCGGAAGTGGCCAACAAGGCCCGCGAGTGGCTGGACGGCGAAGGCGGCCTGGGCGACTGGGACATCAGCCGCGACGCCCCCTACTTCGGCATCGAGATTCCCGATGCACCGGGCAAGTATTTCTACGTCTGGCTGGATGCGCCCATCGGCTACCTGGCCTCGCTGAAGAACTACTTCGTCAAGACCGGCCGTGATTTCGACGCCTTCATGGCCGATGACAAGACCGAGCAATACCACTTCATTGGCAAGGACATCACCTACTTCCACACCCTGTTCTGGCCCGCCATGCTCAAGTTCGCCGGCCGCAAGACGCCCAACAACGTCTTCGCGCACGGCTTCATCACCGTCAGCGGCGAAAAGATGTCGAAGTCGCGCGGCACCGGCATCTCGCCGCTGCGCTACCTGGACATCGGCATGAACCCGGAATGGCTGCGCTACTACATCGCCGCCAAGCTGAACGCCAAGGTCGAGGACGTGGATTTCAACCCGGATGACTTCGTCGCCCGCGTCAATGCCGACCTGATCGGCAAGTACGTCAACATCGCCAGCCGTGCTGCAGGCTTCATCGCCAAGCGCTTCGAAGGTCGCGTCTCCACGCAATGGGCGACCGCCGACGACGCCTTCCTGGGCAAGCTGCGCGGCGTGGCCGATGAAATCCGCAGCCTCTACGAACAGCGCGAATACGGCAAGGCCCTGCGCCTGGTGATGGAACAGGCCGACGCCATCAACGCCTATGTGGACGCCAACAAGCCCTGGGAGCTGGCCAAGGACAGCAGCAAGGACGCGCAACTGCACGAAGTCTGCAGCCGCCTGCTGGAAGCCTTCCGCATCCTGACCATCTACCTCAAGCCGGTGCTGCCGCAACTGGCCGCCCAGGTGGAAGCCTTCTTCAAGGTCCAGCCCTTCCAGTGGAGCGACGTGACCACGCCGCTGGCCGACGGCCACGTCATCAATGCCTACTCGCACCTGATGCAGCGCGTCGATCCCAAGATGCTGGATGCCCTGTTCGAGGCGCCGGAAGCCCCTGCGGCAGCGCCTGCAGTCGAAGAGAGCGCCATCGAAGAACTGGCCCCGGAAATCTCCATCGACGACTTCGCCAAGATCGATCTGCGCATCGCCAGGATCGTCAACTGCGAAGCCGTGGAAGGCTCCACCAAGCTGCTGCGCCTGACCCTGGATGCCGGCGAAGGCCGCACCCGCAATGTCTTCTCCGGCATCGCCTCGGCCTACAAGCCGGAAGAACTGGTCGGCAAGCTGACCGTGATGGTGGCCAACCTGGCGCCGCGCAAGATGAAGTTCGGCATTTCCGAAGGCATGGTACTGGCAGCCTCGGCCAAGGATGAAAAGGCCAAGCCGGGCATCTACGTGCTCAACCCGTGGCCGGGCGCCGAGCCGGGCATGCGGGTGCGCTGAGCATCAATCGCACCGGATCGCCCGCACTGGAGGAGACAGCCTATGGATTTCCTGATACGTGAAGCCACATCGGAAGACGCCACCCTGATCGCCGACCTGACCCGGCATAGCTGGGCCAACAAGGTGGCGCCCACTTCCTCCGGCCACCGCGAGGCGGCCGACCATGTGGTGGAAGACCTGCAGCACGGCGGCGCCTTCATCCTGCTGCGCGGCGAAACGCCGGCCGGTTCGGTGCGCTGGCTGCCGCTCGATACCGAGAGCGACGTCTGGGAAATCCGCCGCATGGGCATCGCCCCAGCCTTCCGCGGCGAGCGCCTGTCACAGCATCTGATGGAAGCCCTGATTCACCGCGCCCAGTCGGCCGACGTGCGCGAGCTGCGCCTGGCGGTGCGCACCGACCAGGCGCAACTGGTGGACCTGTATGCGGCCTTCGGTTTCGAGATCGCACCGGAACTGGAGTACACCCGCGCCAATCCGCACGAGGCAGCGCCGATCGTGATGCGCCGGGTGATGCGGCACTAGGGCCTCACCGAAGCACTCCCGCCCTCTCCTCCCGAACAAGCGACGCCCTGGTGCGTCGCTTTTCTTTTGCACTGCCCCTCCCTTATCCCTTCCCCCGGCTCCGCTCCACCAAACCCAGCCCGGAACAGATGTTCATCAAGCCGTAACAATCGCTCGCTACCATCGTGAAAACGTTGTCAGGCGGCCGTCCCGCCTGGCCTGCCGGGGGTGGGTCGGGTGCATGGTCCGTTTCTTCACTTTTTCGCATTTTCGCTCTCCAGAAAAGAACAATGGCCCAAGCGGATCGACAGGAAACCGCCTACATGGCGGTGCGCGTGGCGCGCCTCTACTATTTCCAGAACATGACCACGGCGGCCATTGCCGACGAGATCGGCACCTCGCGCGCGACCGTCTCACGCCTGCTGTCCTATGCGCTGGACCGGGGCCTGGTGGAAATCCGCGTGCACGACCCGCAGCAGGTCTCCGGCAGCCTGGAAGCCGCCCTCGCCCACCACTACCGCCTGCGCTCCATCCAGGTGGTACCGGTGGCCGCCGCCGCCACCGAGAAGGAGACCCTGCAGCGCGTGACCTGCCATGCCGCCGCCTACGTCAATTCGCTGGTGACGCCGGGCACCGTCATCGGCCTGGCCTGGGGCACCACGGTGGCGCAGATCGCCGACCAGTTGCTGCCGCGCCATGTGCATGATGTGGACGTGGTGGCGCTCAATGGCTCCGGCAGCGGCGCCAGCTTCATCAACAGCTTCAGCGAATCCATCGTCTCCCGCTTTGCCCAGAACTACGGCGCACGCGCCCATCACCTGCCGGTACCGGCCTTCTTCGACTATCCCGAGACGCGCAGCGCGCTGTGGCGCGAAAAGAGCATCAAGGCCATCCGCGACCTGCAGGAACGCGCCTCCATCCTGCTCTTTTCCATCGGCGCCGAAGCCACCGGCAGCTACATCCACACCGCCGGCTACCTGGGCGCGGACGAGCGCCGCATCCTGCGTGAAGACGGTCTGGTGGGCGACATCGCCACGGTCTTCTTCCGCGCCGACGGCAGCTGGCGCGACGTCGCCTTCAACGGCCGCAACAGCGGGCCGGACATGGACTGCTTCGCCCGCGCCGCCCATGCGCTGTGCGTGGTCTCCGGCACCGGCAAGCTGCCCGGCCTGAAGGCGGCACTGCGGGGCGGCTTCATCAACGAGCTGATCATCGACGAAACCAGCGCACGCCTGCTGGTCGATCAGATCCGCAGCGGCGCGGCGGCGGCCTGATCGCCCGGCCTGCATCTTTAGTCCATCACCAGGAACAGCACATGGCAGCGATTTCCCTGCGCGGCGTCGGCAAACACTGGGGCCAGGCCCAGGCAGTCAAGGACATCGATTTCGAGGTGAAGTCGGGCGACTTCACGGTCCTGCTGGGGCCGTCCGGTTGCGGCAAGTCCACCACCCTGCGCCTGATCGCCGGGCTGGACAAACCCAGCAGCGGCAGCATTCATATCGACGGCCAGGATGTGACGCAACTGGCACCGGCGCAGCGCAAGATTTCCATGGTGTTCCAGTCCTATGCGCTGTTCCCGCACCTGACGGTGCGCGACAACATCCTGTTCGGCGTGCGCGTGCGCAAGGAGCCGCGCAGCAACCATGCGGCGCGCCTGCAGCGCGTGGCCGACCTGCTCGGCCTGAGCCACCTGCTGGAACGCCGCCCGGCACAGCTGTCCGGCGGCCAGCAACAGCGTGTGGCACTGGGGCGGGCCATCATCGCCGATGCCCCGGTCTGCCTGATGGACGAGCCGCTGTCCAACCTCGACGCCCAGTTGCGCCAGGAAATGCGGCGCGAAATCCGCGCCCTGCAGCAGCAACTGCAGATGACCATGATCTACGTCACCCACGACCAGACCGAAGCCATGAGCATGGCCGACCAGGTGATCCTGCTGCGCGAAGGCCACATCGAACAGGACGCGCCCCCGGCCGAGCTGTATGCCCGGCCCGCGACCGCCTTCGCCGCCCGCTTCATCGGCACGCCGCCGATGAATCTGCTGGCGCTGGCGCCGCATCCCCAGGGCATGGCCATCAGCGGCAGCACGGTGCTCATCCCCGCCGCCGGCCAGTTGCCGCTGCAGCTGGGTCTGCGTCCCGAGCACATCCGCCTGGCCGACCAGGGCGTGCCGGCGCAGGTGGAGACGGTCGAGTATTTCGGTGCCGACACCATCGTGGGTGCGCGCATCGGCGCGGCCGCCCTGCTGGTGCGCGCCCCCGGCCAGCACCGGCTGGCCATTGGCGAGACCGTACACCTGGCCTGGGATGAACGTGACCAGACCTTCTTCGAAGGCGACAGCGGCCGACGCCGCCCCTGAACCAACGACCGATTTCCGCAGCAAGCCAACCTTCCACCTCATGGAGATGCATCATGCGTAGAACCTTCCTCAAGTCCCTGGCCGCACTGGCCGTCAGCGCCGCTTTCAGCGCCCCGGTCCTGGCCGCCAACCCGGTCGAGATCAGCTTCTATTACCCGGTCGCCGTCGGCGGCGCAGTGACCAAGACCATCGACAGCATGGTGGCCGACTTCGAAAAGGCCAACCCCGACATCAAGGTCAAGGCCATCTATGCCGGCACCTACCAGGAAAGCATCGTCAAGGCGCTGACCGCCTTCAAGGGCGGCACCCCGCCGACCCTGGCCGTGCTGCTCTCCACCGACCTCTTCACCCTGATCGACGAGAACGCCATCGTTCCCATCGACAGCCTGGCCAACAGCGCCGAAGACAAGAAGTGGATCGACGGCTTCTACAAGGGCTTCATGGAAAACAGCCAGACCGAAGGCAAGACCTGGGGCATTCCCTTCCAGCGCTCGACCATCGTGATGTACTACAACAAGACCCTGTTCAAGGAAGCCGGCCTGAACCCCGAGAAGGCACCCGCCACCTGGAATGAGATGGTGGACGCCGCCAAGAAACTGACCAAGCGCGACGCCGCCGGCAACGTCAGCCAGTGGGGTGTGAAGATTCCTTCCACCGGTTTCGGCTACTGGATGTTCCAGGCCATGACGGCCTCCAACGACACCATCCTCATGAACAGTGCCGGCACCAAGACCTATTTCGACAAGCCCGGCGCGGTGCAGGCCCTGCAGCACTGGGTTGACCTGGCCGCCCGCGACAAGGTGATGCCGGCCGGTGCCATCGAATGGGGCACCACCCCCAAGGACTTCCTGGAACAGAAGGCCGCCATGGTCTGGACCACCACCGGCAACCTGACCAATATCCGCACCAACGCCAGCTTCCCCTTCGGCGTGGCGATGCTGCCGGGCATCAAGCATCCGGGCAGCCCCACCGGTGGCGGCAACTTCTATGTCTTCAACAAGACCTCCCCGGCCGAGCAGCAGGCGGCGATGAAGTTCATCCGCTTCGCCACCGAACCGGCGCGCGCAGCCCAGTGGTCGATCGCCACCGGCTACGTGGCACCGCGCCAGGACGCCTGGGATACGCCGGAAATGAAGAAGTACCTGCAGGACGTCCCGGCCGCCGATGTCGCCCGCGAACAGATGAAATATGGCGTGGCCGAACTCTCCACCCACGACAACCAGCGCGTGACCAAGGCCCTGAACGACAACCTGCAGGCCGCGCTGTCCGGCACCAAGACCCCGGACGCGGCCCTGAAGGACGCCCAGCGCGAAGCCGAGCGCATCCTGCGCGCCTACGGTCGCTAAGCGCCGCCTGCACAAGGCCTGCCGATGAAACGCCTGCCCTCCTCCGTGCTGCCCTGGCTGCTGCTGTCGCCGGCGATGGTGCTGCTGATCGCCTTCACGCACTATCCGGCGCTGGCGACCCTTTGGCACAGCTTCTTTTCCACGCCCAAGGGAGCGCGACCGTCGGTCTTCGTCGGCCTGGACAACTACCGGCTCATGGTCGAGGACCCGGTGTTCTGGCAGGCCTTGTGCAACAACCTCTGGTTCGCCCTGGGGACCATCCCGGTGGCGATCGCCCTGGCCATCCTGATGGCGCTGTGGGTCAACGAGAAACTGGCCGGGCGCGGCGTGCTGCGCCTGGCCTATTTCACCCCCACGGTGTTGCCGATGATCGCCGTGGCCAATATCTGGCTGTTCTTCTACACGCCGCAGTACGGCCTGCTGGAGCAGATCACCGGCGCGCTCGGCCTGCCCTCGCACAACTGGCTGGGCAATCCGCATAGCGTGCTGGCTGCGCTGATGGTGGTGGCGATCTGGAAGGAAGCCGGCTTCTTCATGATCTTCTACCTGGCCGCGCTGCAACAGATTTCGCCGGTGCTGGCCGAGGCGGCCGCGCTGGAGGGGGCATCGCGCTGGCAATACTTCTGGCGGGTGCAATTCCCGCTGCTGATGCCGACCACCCTGTTCGTGCTGATCAACGCCCTGATCAATGCCTTCCGCCTGGTCGACCACATCGTGGTCATGACCCGCGGCGGCCCCGACAACGCCAGTTCGCTGCTGCTGTACTACATCTATGAAGTCGGCTTCGCCTTCTGGGATTCGTCCTACGCGGCGGCCCTGACGGTGGTGTTGCTGGCCTTGCTGGGCCTCATCGCGCTGGTGAAATTCCGCATTCTCGACCGGAGGACCCACTACCAATGAACGCACCCGGCTCCCCCTTCGGCCAGCACTACCGCGTGCTGGAAACCCTGTCCGCCTGGGTGCTGGCGCTGCTGTGGCTGTTGCCGCTGCTGTATGCGCTGTGGACCGCCTTCCACCCGGCTGCCTACGCCACCCGCTTCGTGCCGGACGCGCCGCTGACCTTGCAGAACTTCGTCAATGCCTGGCAATCAGCGCCGTTCCTGCGCTATTTCCTCAATACCTTCCTGCTGGTGACGATGATCCTGGCAGCCCAGGTAGTACTGGCCACGCTGGCCGCCTATGCCTTCGCGCGCTTCACTTTCCGTGGCAGTAATGTGATGTTCATGCTGGTCTTGCTGCAATTGATGGTGATGCCCGACATCCTCATCGTGGAGAACTACCAGACCATGAACCTGCTGGGCCTGCGCGACACCATCCTTTCCATCGGCCTGCCCTATTTCGCCTCGGCCTTCGGCATCTTCCTGCTGCGCCAGACCTTCAAGACGGTGCCCCGTGAACTGGATGAAGCGGCCACCGTGGAAGGCGCCTCGGCCTGGCAGATCCTGATGCAGGTCTATGTACCGCTGGCGCGGCCGATCTACATCGCCTTCGGGCTGGTATCGGTGAGCACGCACTGGAACAACTTCCTGTGGCCGCTGATCGTGACAAACTCGGTGCAGTCGCGGCCGCTGACGGTGGGCCTGCAGGTGTTTTCCTCCACCGACCAGGGGGTGGACTGGTCCATCATCACCGCCGCCACGCTGATGACCTCGGCACCGCTGCTGCTGGCCTTCCTGCTGTTCCAGCGGCAGTTCGTGCAGTCGTTCATGCGGGCGGGGATACGCTGATCGGCTTCAGTGGCCCGATATCTCCGAAATCGACATCCGCACCACCTTCCGGGTGGTCATGTCGAAATGGACGTTGAAGAGGCGATCCTCGTGGACGTAGTGGTACTTCCAGTCCCACACTTCCTCATTCTTGCGGGCAAACTGCACCACGCTGCGCGGGCGGCCGAACTGGCGGCGGATCTGCTCGGCGCTCATGCCCGGGCGGATGGTGTCGAAATGTTCCTGGGTCAAGACCTGGGTGTAATCGACCAGGGTGCCGGAGGCGCCGATGGCGAACATCCAGGTGCGGATGCCTTCCGGCCCCTTGGGATATTCCAGCGTGCGGGCGCCGTTGCCGTCGTCCCAGATGGTATCGGGCTGGCCCATGACGCCGCGCACGTCGGCCTCGCTGGAAATGCCCTTCTGCAGCTTGTCCAAACCGAACTCCTGGATGGGATTGCCGTTGCGGTCGCAGCCAAACATTGCCAAAGCAGCAAGAAAAGCACCAAATTTGCCGGCATGGCGACGCAAGCGTATGAATAAGGGTTCACGCATAGGTATTTGATTATCCCTGATGAAGACAAGGTAAAATACGGCCTCTGTGTAACATTTGGCCTGAAAATATCATGCTCTTCGGAAAAAAGACCACCTACGTATCTGAGATCACCCAGTTCATCGACGAACTGAAGACGAAGAACCCGAAGCTGGAAGAATCGCAGCGCGACGGCCGCGCCCTGCTGTGGGACAAGGAACCGCTGGACCTGGACAAGTCCGCCCGTGAGAAGGCCTCGCGCGTGGCGCAACAGCCCTACGTCTACCAGAGCCACTAAGCTTTTCGCATGACGGCTCAAGCAGGTGGCGCCGAATCCGCCGGCCAGGCCGGCGCGGAACCCAGCGCCGACGCCATCGACATCACCCCCGCAGGACAACAGGACAGCACGCCCGATGTGATCGACGGCGTGGCATTGGCACGTCTGTATGGCGAACCGCTGTTCCAGCTGCCCAATGACCTCTACATCCCGCCAGATGCGCTGGAGGTGTTCCTGGAAGCCTTCCAGGGGCCGCTGGACCTGCTGCTGTACCTGATCCGCAAGCAGAATTTCAACATCCTCGACATCCCGCTGGCGCAGGTCACTGCCCAGTACCTGGAATACGTCGAACAGATCCGCAAGCAGAACCTGGAACTGGCCGCCGAATACCTGCTGATGGCGGCCATGCTGATCGAAATCAAGTCGCGCATGCTGCTGCCGGCCAAGAAGGCCGAGCCCGGCGAGGAACCCGAAGACCCGCGCGCCGAGCTGGTGCGCCGCCTGCTGGAATACGAGCAGATCAAGCTGGCCGCCCAGGAACTGGACCAGTTGCCGCAGGTCGGCCGCGATTACGTACGCACCCAGGTGCATATCGAGCAGACCGTGGTCACCCGCTGGCCCGAGGTCAACATGGACGACCTCAAGGCGGTCTGGGCCGATATCCTCAAGCGCGCCAAGCTGACCCAGCACCACCACATCAGCCGCGAGGAACTGTCGGTGCGCGAGCACATGACCGGCATCCTGCGCCGCCTGCAGACGGCGCGCTTCGTCGAGTTCTCGGACCTGTTCGATCCTTCGCGCGGCGTCCCGGTGGTGGTGGTCAACTTCATCGCCCTGCTCGAGCTGGCCAAGGAGACGCTGATCGAAATCACCCAGGCCGAAGCCTTCGCCCCCATCTATGTCAGACTGTCGTACTCGCCCAGCTAGGCTGGCGAGGATCACTGACATCCCCGGGCAGCGCACACATGGCAGCCGCGCCGTCCGCCCCGCAACCAGAGACTCCGCATGAAAATCATTTCCTCCATCGAAGAACTCCGTGACCACCTGCGCGGCCAGTTGCGCACCGCCTTCGTGGCGACCATGGGCAACCTGCACGAAGGCCACCTCTCGCTGATGCGCCTGGCGCGCACCCATGGCGACCCGGTGGTGGCATCGATCTTCGTCAATCGCCTGCAGTTCGGCCCCAACGAGGACTTCGACAAGTATCCGCGCACCTTCCAGGCCGACGTCGAGAAGCTGGAGAAGGAAGGCGTCTACGTGCTCTTCGCGCCGACCGAAAAGGACATGTATCCGGAGCCGCAGGAATACCGCGTGCAGCCGCCCAACGACCTGGGCAACATCCTGGAGGGCGAGTTCCGTCCCGGTTTCTTCACCGGCGTATCGACCGTGGTGATGAAGCTGTTCTCCTGTGTGCAGCCACGCGTGGCGGTGTTCGGGAAGAAGGATTACCAGCAGCTGATGATCGTGCGCAACATGGCGCGCCAGTTCGCCCTGCCCACCGAGATCGTCGGCGCCGAGACCTATCGTGCCGAGGACGGCCTGGCGCTGTCGTCGCGCAATGGCTACCTGTCGCCGGCCGAACGCGCCGAGGCGCCGCTGCTCTACAAGGTCTTGAACGACGTCGCCAATGAAGTGCGCGGTGGTCAGCACAATGTGGCGCTGGTGGAGCAACTGGCCATGGAACGCCTGGCCGGTCGCGGCTGGCAGCCTGACTACGTGGCCGTGCGCAAGCGCATCGACCTGCAACCGCCGACAGCTGCCGACATGGAACAGGGTACGCCGCTGGTGGTGCTGTCCGCTGCCAAGCTGGGCGCGACCCGTCTGATCGACAACCTCGAAGTCTGACGCATGCGGGCGGCCGCGTCATTCGGACTGGCCGTCCTGGCCCTGTTCAGCAGCGCTGCTGCCCATGCGGCAATCACCGTGCAGGACGACCTGGGCCAGAGCGTGACCCTGGCGCAACCGGCACAGCGCATCGTCAGCCTGGCGCCGCACGTGACCGAACTGCTTTATGCGGCCGGTGCCGGCGCCAGACTGGTTGGCGTGAGCAACCATAGCGACTACCCCCCGCCAGCGACCAGCCTGCCCACCCTGGGCGGCTACAACGCGCTCGACATGGAGCGCATCCTCAGCCTGAAACCGGACCTGATCGTGGCCTGGCACAGCGGCAACAAGCCGCTCCAGATTGCGCGCCTGCGCAGCTTCGGCATCCCCGTCTATGAGAGCCAGCCGGCCGACTTCGGCATGGTGGCAAGCTCTCTGGAAAAGCTGGGTCACCTGGCGGGCAGCGATGCCGCCGCACAAGCTGCGGCTGCGAGCTTCCGCGCCCGTTGGCAAGAACTGGCCACGCACTACCAGGGCCGTGCGCCGGTAAGCGTGTTCTACCAGATCTGGAGCCAGCCGTTGATGACGCTCAACGGCCAGCACATGGCCTCGGCAGTGCTGCGCCTGTGCGGTGGTCGCAATCTCTTCGCCGATCTGCCGCAACTGGCACCCACCATCAGCGTGGAAGCCGTGCTGGCAGCCGATCCCCAGGTCATCCTCACCCCCGGTGACGCTCGTGACCAGCCGCTGGAACGCTGGAAGCAGTTCCCGCGCCTGCGCGCAGTGCGCGACGGGCAGCTTTACACGATCAATGCGGACTGGATGAACCGGGCCGGGCCGAGAGTGCTGGAGGCCGCCGAAGAGGTCTGCGGGAAGCTGGAGCAGGCGCGCCGGATGGCGCCTGCTCCATAAAAAACATCCCTCGCCAGGAGGGATGTCGAGGATAAGGGAGTGATCTTCAGAAGCGGTATTTCAGGCCGGCTGCGAAGAGATTGACGTCGACTTTGGATTGGCCACCCAGACCTTCATAACGGGTGTAGCCGCCGTTGATGCTGAAGCTCTTGGTCAGATCGTATTCATAGCCCAGACCCAGCAGGTAGCCGGTCCCCGACTTGGACGCCCGCTCGCTGACGCTGCCGGAAAATCCAAAACCACTATACTCATAGCGAACATCTTCGGTGAACTTGGCCTGGGTGATCCCCGCCTTGAAATAGACGCCCGGCAGAACGTTGGAGAATTTGTAGGCGGCCGTCAGATCGAAACCGCTGACGCGCACCTTCGCGGTGTCGCGCGAGAAGCGGTCGCTGTCTTCAATACTGGCTTCGCCAATACGGAAGTAGCCCATCTCGACAGAGAAATTGGGCGTGAACTGATACCCGCCCCCAAAGCGAAACATGCCAGCATCGTTTTTCTCGATGGTGCCTGGCGAATGCTCGACATCAATATCGTAGTGCGCTGCGCCGCCTTCTAGACCGACATAAAAGCCTGGCCCGGACTTCACGGCCTGTGCCGCCACGGTGGCACAGGCGACCGACAGCAAGCCGGCAGCCATTAGGTGCATTTTCTTCATCTGTTCCTCTTGTCATGATGTGAAAGAAACTTCCCGGCAGACTGGATGGACTGGCCGGGCGGGGCTACCGGAAACACGAAGTACGTGGACCGGATAGCGGGCAGCGATGATAGAAGTGGGGCAATGCAGGGAAAAGCGCGAAGAAAAAAGGCGACCAAAATCTCGCAGTTTCACGACATCAAAATCGTTAGATCTTGAGATTGAAGTGAATTTCGTGACGTGGATGTAGCGCGCAAGCGACGTGGTATTCAGCCGGGCGGCAAGGGCAGGAACTGCAGCATCCCGTCTGTCTCAACCTGCACGAAGCGGCAGCCAAAGGCTGCCTCCAGCGCCGCAGGCCGGCATATCTCTTGTGCCGGCCCTGCCCAGCGCTGCCCCTCGGCCAGCAACAGCACATGCGTCGCAAAACGACTGGCAAGGTTGATATCGTGGCAGCTTGCCACCACGCCCTTGCCCCCTGCGGCGAGGTCGTGCAGCAAGGTCATGAGCTGCAGTTGCGCGGCGACGTCCTGGTGCGAGGTCGGTTCATCCAGCAGATACAGCTCGGGGTCCTGTGCCAGCAAGGTCGCCAGTCCGACACGCTGGCGCTCGCCACCGGAGAGCTGCAGCAAGTCCGCCGCAGCCAGCGACGACAGACCTACGCGCTCCAGCGACTCCAGCGACAGGGCCTCATCCTCGGCAGTCGCCTGCCAGCCGCCGTGATGCACGAAGCGTCCGGCCAGCACCGCCTCGATCACCGGCATGGAAAAAGCGTCGTGCTGCTGTTGCAGCAGCAGGCCACGATGGCGCGCCATCTCCGCCGGCGACAGGCCTTGCAGTGGCTGCCCCAGCAGTTGCCACTGCCCGGCATGGGTCGGCTGCAAGCCGGCGGCGGCGTGCAGCAATGTGCTCTTGCCGATGCCGTTGCGCCCCAGCACACACCAGAATTCCCCGGGTCGCACCTGCCAGTCCAAACCTTCCAGCAGGATACGGGAGCCCACCTGCAGCGACACCTGCTGTGCCTGCAGTATGAAAGAAGCTGGCGCGCTCATGAACGCCCCCGCGCCAGCAACCACAAGAAGCAAGGTACCCCGATCAGCGCCGTGATCACGCCCACCGGCAACTGCACCGGGGCGACCACGGTGCGCGCCAGCAGGTCGGCCAGGGTCAGCGCCGCGCCGCCGCCCAGCATGGCTCCGGGCAACAGCAGTCGCTGGTCGTTGCCGATCAACAGGCGCAGGCCATGCGGCACCACCAGTCCGACAAACCCGATGGTGCCGGCCATGGCCACCGCCATGGCGGTACAGGCCGCTGCCGTGCACAGCACCATCACCCGCAGCCGCAGCACCGGTACGCCCAGCAACTGGGCAAAGGCATCGCCTCGCGCCAGCAGGTTCAGCGCCGGTGCGTAACGCAGGGCCCACAGCAAGGCCAGTATCAATACCGCTGCCGTCACCGGCAGCAAGCGGGCATCGTCAAGATCGCCGATCAGCCAGAACACCATGCCACGCAATTGCGCGTCAGGGGCCACCGACAAGGCCAGCGAAATCAGCGCGCCAAATCCCGCCGCCAGCATCACCCCGGTCAGCAACAGGCGCTGGCTGGACAGCAGGGGCGAAATGGCCAGATGCCGCAGCGACTGGCGCACCAGGCCGAACAACAGCAGCATGGCCACGGCCGCGCCCAGCAGCGCCCCCGGGGCGGTCGCCAACTGCACCGGCCAGCCCAGATGCAGCGCCGCCAACATGGCCAGCAATGCGCCCGCTGCCGAACCACCGGAGAGGCCCAATACATAAGGGTCAGCCAGTGGATTGCGCAACAGCACCTGCATCAATGCGCCCGACAAGGCCAGTGCCGCGCCTACCGCAAAGGCCGTGAACGCACGCGGCACGCGCAGGGACAGCAGCAGCGAGACCGAGTCGGCCGAGGCCGAGGGACGCAGGCAACCCGTGCTGCCGCACAAGGCCGCTGCCGTCAGCGAAAGCAGGGACAGCAGCAGCAAGGTGCACAGCACGGGGAGGAAGCGTCGCATCGGCGGCAGGCCAGGATCAGGAAGGAAAATTCATGAAGTCCGCATCAAAAGTCATAGCGGGCCGTGAATTTTACCGCCCGGCCGTCTTCCGGGTAGATGCCCGAGACCGAACCCCCGCTGCAGTCATAGGCCTGGGAGTAATACTTGCGGTCGGCCAGGTTGGTTCCGGTCAGGGCAAATTCCCAGGCGCTCACGCGCAGCGCGTAACGGGCGTCGAAGGTGGTGAAGGAAGGCATCTTGGCGCAGGTGTTGGCGAAATCGTTGCCCATGCGCTGGCGGTCCACCCAGCGCGCCCCGACATCGGCGCTGTGCTGGCCGGACTTCCAGTTGAGCCGGGTGGTGAAGGTATTGGCCGGCACCAGCGCCAGTTGATTGCCACTGTTGGCCCCCTCCTCGAAGCGGGCGTCAATGTGCTGGTAGGTGGCGTTCACGCCCAGGGTTTCGGTCAGCTGCAGGCGCCCCTCCACTTCCACGCCCTGGTGGCGGGTGGGCGCCAGGTTGCTGTTGGCACCGAAGCCGCCATTGGCGGTGGGATCGTAATAGAGCTCGTCACGCAGACGGTGGCGGAACCAGCGCAGTGTCAGCTGCTGCCCGGTCTTGCCCAGGGTGGCCCCCAGCTCCAGGTCGTGCGACACCTGGGGCTTGAGCACGGCACCGGTGGGCAGCGCGGTGTAGCCGTTTTCGTCCGGCGTGGCCAGGCGATAGCTCTGGCCGGTCTTGGCAAAGGCGCGCAGCAGTGGCAGCGGCGCATAGCTAGCCTGCAGGTCCCAGGCATTGACGGCGCTGTTGCGGTCGTACAGGCCGGAATCGCTCTGCTGGTTGAACACTTCGCGCCTTACACCTGCGGCCAGGCGGGCGTTGCGGGCGAATTCGATTTCGTCGCGCAGGTAGAGTGCCTTGGAGCGCTGGGCGGCATCGCTGTTGCCGTAGCTGGCGTTGTTATAGGCCGTCCATTCGGCCAGGTCGATGCCGGCGATGGCTTCGTTCTTCCACGCCCCCTGATCGATCACATGACGCAGGCGCGGCGAGAATTGCGTGCCGCGGATATTGACCTGGGTAGTTGACCCGCTGCTGACATAGCTGGAGCGGGAGATCTTTTCGCGGTGGGCCAGCTCGGCGGCGACATCGAAGGCGCCGAAACGGCGTTCCAGGAAGGCCGTCACACTGTCGTTGTCGTAGGAGCCGCGGTCCAGCGGCTTGCTGGTCTGGCGGGCATTGGCCTCGTACTGTGCCTGGGTCAGGCTGCCGGGCAGGCCGTAATCGGCACGCGACAGGGTGGCACGCAGGCCGAAGCGCCAGTCGCTGGCGAACCACTGCACGGTGGAGCTGAGGTTTTCCTGGCTGGACTGGGCGTTGTCGCGCCAGTTGTCGCTGCGCGACTTGGCATAGCTGGCGTCGATGGAAAAGTTGTCCCAGCCGCGCGAGACCAGTGCCCGCCCGCCGCGCAGCCCCTGGCTGCCGACCTCGCCCACCACAGTGCCGTGGCCGCTGTTGGCCTGCGGTCGGCGCGTGATGATCTGGATGGTGCCGCCGGTGGCGCCGCTGCCGTACAGCACGCTGCTGCCGCCACGCACGATCTCGATGCGTTCGATGTTCTCGATGGGGATGGAGGACAGCAGCGGTGTGCTCAGTTCGTTTTCGGAAATGCGCACGCCGTCCAGCAGCACCACCATGTTCTGGTCGCCATTGGTGCCGAAGCCGCGCAGGTCCAGCGGGAAGTCCTTGGGCCCGGCCAGGCTCTGGCGGCCATACACCCCACCCAGCTTGCGGATGGCTTCATTGGCATTGTCGATGCCGGCTTCGCGGATCTGCTCGGCAGTGATGACGGTGGCCGCCACCGGCGGGAAGGTCGGGTCATTGGGAAAACGTGAGGCCGACACCACCACCGGCGCGAGTGCCGCCGCCGGCTCGATAGCCGGGGTGCCGGTCGCGGCCAGGGATGCCTGCGCCAGGGCCGACAGGATCAGGGTGCTGCCCAGGCTGAGGGCAAAAAGGGGACGCTGGCCGCCGTGGCTGGCCGGGGAATTGACGTTATGCATGGAAAAGACTCGGTGAAGTGGTCCGGCCTGCTTCCCCGCGGGCCGGAATCAACGGAAGCCGCACCGGCATCGCCACGCGCAGTTTCCTCCCGTTCTGGCCGGTCTCCGGGCTGCAGGCATGACCATCGGCCTTCCCATGCAGCGCCGTGTACGTCAGCCGGCCAGCGCTGGCCGATTGAACCGGACACGGAACCTGCACAGTGGCATGGGGGATGGTGTTGCCGGCAACACGTGACGTCTCGTCATGGTGTCACTGTATCGCCGGCGCCTGGTTACCGTTGCGGGGGCAGCACACCTTGACCAGCCCCGCCCGCGTGCCGCGAACCGAACTGGTGCGTGTTTCCCGTTTAACTGCCGGCAAGAACGCGCCGGCGGGCACCAAAACGGCGCCATTGTAGGCGTGCCAGGCGGGCATCACAAGTCGCTACAGGCCGGCGCCTGCCAAATACAAGGCAAAAATCGGCCAAATTTAAGACCACAGGCCATCCTGATGTAAATCAGCACAAGCCCGGCATGCGTATTGCTTTAAAGAAAAAGCCAGATAGAATTCGAACTTATATCGAAAAAATTCGATTTTTTACGAATTTATTTCGGAGAGACGCCCCGAGCCGGCTTGCCACAAGGGGCGAAAAAACGAAACAAATGGGGGGATTTCACTCGCTGTTTGGCCGATGAGATGGCTGTACCCGGCCCTATACTCGGCGCCATGGCATCGTCGACCCGCTGACCGTCTGGTCCGCTGGCCTCACCTGTCATCCCTGAATCGTTGTCGTGGTCTGCGAGCCTTCAGACTCCGCCCTTGCCTGCCGATATCTATTGGATATCCCGGATGGGACGGTTGCTGTGCCTCCCGGAACGACGCATTTGATCCGCCTACGGGCAACTTTGCATAGCAGTGCGCCGCCGAGCGCACCACATTTGTTGGGAGAATCAGTAATCATGAGCGACGACGTTGATCTGGAAGCATTGTTTGACGAAATTTCCTCGCAGACCTTACCGGGCATGACCGCCGGCGAGGCTGGCGCGGCTGCCGGTGCCGCTGGTGGGGCAGCCGGTGCGGGCGACGATGCCCAGCAGGCGCAGGAAGATCAGAGCGACAAGCCCATGTATGAACGCCTGGGTGGCATCGTCCGTCTGCTGCATGATTCGATGCGCGAACTGGGCTACGACCGCTCCCTGACCGATGTGGCCGAGCAGATCGGCGACGCCCAGAACCGCCTGGAACACATCGCCACCCTGACCGAGCAGGCCGCCAACAAGGTGCTCAATGCGCTGGACTCCGGCATGCCCGCGCAGGACCGCCTGCAGGAGCAGGCCAAGGACATCAACGAACGCTGGGCCAAGCTCTATGCCGGTCAGCTGAACATCGAAGAATTCAAGAAACTGGCGGGCGACTCGCAGAAGTTCTCGACCTCGGTGATCGAATCGACCGAAGCGGAAAAGGCCCGCATGCTGGAAATCATGATGGCCCAGGACTTCCAGGACATCACCGGCCAGCTGATCAAGAAGATCGTGGGCATCACCACCACCGCCGAACGCGAACTGGCGCAATTGCTGCGCGACAATGCGCCGGCTGAAGTGCGCGCCCAGATCGAGGCAGAAAAGCCGGTTACCCTGATGAACGGCCCCGCCTCGCCGGGTACCGCCATGGGCCAGACCGATGTGGACGACTTACTCGACAGCCTGGGGTTCTAATGGATGACGAAATGCTCAAGGATTTTGTCGTTGAAGCGTTGGAGTTGGCGACCAACGTGGAAGAGCATCTGCTGACGCTCGAACGACATCCTGATGACCTTGAAATCCTCAATGCGGTCTTCCGCGCCTTCCACACCATCAAGGGCGGCGCCGGGTTCGTGAACCTGCCGGCCATGGTGTCGGCCTGCCACCTGACCGAAAACCTGTTCGACGCCCTGCGTACCGGCAAGGCGCCGGTGACGCCGCTGGCGATCGAAGCGGCGCTGCAGGCCAGCGGCTTCGTGGCCGACCAGTTGAACGAACTGTCCAATGGCGCCGCGCCCGACAGCCTGGCTTCGATGCCGGCCGAACTGAAGGACATCCTGACCCAGGCCATCGAAGGCAAGAGCGATGCGGCCCCGGCCGCCGCCCCTGCTGCTGCGGCACCGGTTGCGGCCGCGGTCGCGCCGGTGGCTGCGGCCGCCGCCAGCGCCCCGGCGGCCAGCGTCGATGGCAGCGCCAGCGTGATGAAGAATGGCGAACTGGACTGGCCCGCGCTGTACCAGGCCCTGGTGCCAGGCGCCGCAGTGGCCGCACCTGCGGCTGAGGCTGCGACCGACGCCGCGCCGGCAGCAGCCCCTGTGGCCGCCGCAGCAGCGGCTGCTCCGGCCGCCGCCCCGGCTGCCGATGGCGAACCGAAGGCCGCAGCACCCGCCCAGCACAACCGTCGCGCCAGTGACACGGGCGGCAGTGCCAAGGAAGAAAGCATCCGTATCGATGCCGGCAAGCTCGACGCCCTGCTGGAAGTGGCCGGCGAATCGGTGCAGGCCGCCAACCAGGCCGCCGTGCTGCTGGAAAAGCTGCAACAGTTCAAGTTCGAAGGCACGGCTGCCGCGCTGATGTCGACCCTGGCCGAAACCCTGGGCCGCGCCTCGCGTTATTCCAGCGAACTGCAACGTGCCACCCTGTCCACCCGCATGCAGCCGGTGGGCCGACTGTTCCAGAAATTCCCGCGACTGGTGCGCGAACTGGCCAAGGACCTGGGCAAGGACGTGGACCTGGTCATCACTGGTGCCGATACCGAAGTCGACCGCGTGGTGGTGGACAGCCTCTACGACCCGCTGGTGCACATGCTGCGCAACTCGCTGGACCACGGCATCGAAGTGGACCGCGCCGCCGCCGGCAAGTCCAACAAGGCGACCATCTCGCTGCACGCCTGGCAGGCCGGCAGCAGCGTCATGATCGAAGTGTTCGACGACGGCAAGGGCATGGACCCGGACATGCTGCGCAACAAGGCGCTGGCCAAGGGCCTGATCACCGAACACCAGGCGCTGACCTCGGACGAGGCGCTGCAACTGGTGTTCCTGCCCGGTTTCTCGACCAAGGAAGTGGCCTCCAGCGTCTCCGGACGCGGCGTGGGCATGGACGTGGTCAAGACCGCCGTGGAAAAGCATCGCGGCACCATCCGCATCGACTCCACCATCGGCAAGGGCACCAAGTTCTCGATCCGCCTGCCGATCGAACTGTCGATCATCCCGACCATGCTGGTGCGCTGCGCCGGCGCCCCGCTGGCCCTGCCGATGGCGGTGGTCGAACGCGTGGTGGAACTGCCGGAGACCTTCGACGAGGTCGGCGGTGCCCCGGTGCTGCGCGACCAGGGTCGTCCGCTGCCGGTCAATTCGCTGGCCGGTGTCCTGGGCTACGAGCCGGGCAATGAGCGCGTGGGCATCGTCATGGCGGTACCGCATCCCTACATCCTGGGGGTGGAATCGGTGGAAGGCACGGCCGACCTGGTGATCAAGCCGCTGACCGCGATCCACACTGCCGGCATCACCGGTACGGCCCGCTCGGCCGAGGGCGAACTGGTGCTGGTGGTGGGCCTGTCCTTCCTGCTGGACGGCTGCCGCGACATGGAACGCACTGCCGTGGCATAAGCCGCACTGCAGTACGGACAAGGCAAAACGGCCGGATCGTCATCGATCCGGCCGTTTTGTCTTGTCATCACCCCCTTGGCGGGCTCAGAGCTCGTACATGTCCTTCTCTCCCTCCATCACCTGGGCGATCAGCTTGCGGTTCAGGGTCGGTGCCAGCAATTCGATGAAGGTATAGACATAGCCGCGCAGGTAGGCACCCTGCTTCAAGGCCACGCGCGAGACATTGGTACCGAACAGGTGGCCCGCAGGAATCGCCCGCAGGCCACGGTCGCGCTCGGCATCGAAGGCGATGCCGGCGATGATGCCCACGCCCATGCCCAGTTCCACATAGGTCTTGATGACGTCGGCATCGATGGCTTCCAGCACCACGTCGGGCTTCAACTGGCGCAGCGAGAAGGCGTGATCGATCTTGCTGCGGCCACTGAAGGCCGAGTCATAGGTGATCAGCGGATTGCCCGCGATCTCTTCCAGCGTCAGGCTCCTGGACTGCAGCAGCGGGTGCTCCGGTGGCACCACCACCACGTGCTCCCATTGATAGCAGGGCAGTGACACCAGACCCTCGCCGGAGGCCAGGGCTTCGGTGGCGATGGCGATGTCGGCCTGGTCGTTGCGGACCATCTCGGTGATCTGCTTGGGATTGCCCTGCAGCAATGAAAGATGCACTTTCGGATACTTCTGGGTGAAGGCCTGCACCACCTTGGGCAAGGCATAACGCGCCTGGGTATGGGTGGTGGCGATGGTAAAGCTGCCGCTGTCATGCGCGGCGAACTCCTTGCCGATGCGTTTCAGGCCATCCACCTCCTGCATGATCAGCTCCACCGAGCGCAGCACTGCCCGGCCCGGCTCGGTCAGGCCACGGATGCGCTTGCCGTGGCGGGTGAAGATATCCACACCCAACTCTTCTTCCAGCTCGATGATGGCCTTGGAGACGCCCGGCTGCGAGGTGTAGAGCGCCTTGGCGGCCTCGGTGAGGTTGAAGTTCTGCCTTACCGCTTCACGTACGAAACGGAACTGATGAAGATTCATGTGGAAATTCCTTCGCTTCTACCTTGCGCGGCGTCCGCATGTGCGTTTGCGTTTGTATTTGCGACGTCCGCCTGCCTCATTTGCCGCATTTCCATATGCCAAAGGCGTATATAAGCAAATAAATACTATGTAGTTTGGTTTGAAACATAAGTTTATTACGATTCGCAGACTAATGGGCGAGGTGTTATGACTGTTTCTTATGTAGTAAGCGGATTTGCCGTAGGACTGCTGGTCGGCCTGACCGGGGTCGGCGGCGGCTCGCTCATGACGCCCCTGCTGACCTTGCTGTTCGGCATCCACCCTTCCGTGGCGGTCGGTACCGACCTGGCCTTTGCCTCGGCCACCAAGACCGCCGGCACCCTGGCCCACCGTTTCAAGGGGACAGTGCGCTGGGACGTAGTACGTCGCCTCTCCTATGGCGCCCTGCCCGCTGCGCTGGTGACTACGCTGCTGCTGAAGCATTTCGGCGCCGTCAGCGAGGGCATCGCCCTGACCATCCGTTATTCGATCGCCATCTCGGTGTTCCTGACCGTGATCGCGCTGCTGTTCCGTTCGCGCATGCAGGCCTGGCTCAATGCCAACCCGCAACGCCAGCTGCAAGGCGCTACCCTGTCCAACGCCACCATTGCCGCCGGCGTCCTGCTGGGCACGCTGGTGACCATCTCCTCCATCGGCGCCGGTGCGGTGGGCGCGACCTTGCTGGTCTTGCTGTATCCTCGCCTGACGCCGGCCGAGATCGCCGGCACCGACATTGCCTATGCCGTCCCGCTGACCGCCATTGCCGCACTGGGTCACTGGTGGCTGGGGTCGATCAACTGGGAATTGCTGGCCACCCTGCTGCTGGGGTCGGTACCGGGCATCACCATCGGTTCGCTCGCGGCGCGGGCGGTGCCGGAGAAATTCTTGCGTGGCCTGCTGGCCATTACGCTGACGAGCGTTGCAGTCAAGCTGATTTGGTAGGCTGATTTTCAATCGGGCGCACCTTGCTTCACGGGTCGCCCATCAAGACGTTAACAGGGAAAACAAGATGTACCGCTATGACCAATACGATCACCTGATCGTCAAAGAGCGAGTCGCACAATACCGGGACCAGGTGCGTCGGCGCCTGTCGGATGAGCTGGCCGAAGACGAATTCCGCATCCTGCGCCTGCAAAATGGCCTGTACCTGCAACGCCATGCCTACATGCTGCGCATCGCCATCCCCTACGGCATGCTGGCTTCCAACCAACTGCGCAAGTTCGCCGAGATCGCCGTCAAGTACGACCGCGGCTATGGCCACTTCACTACCCGCCAGAACATCCAGTTCAACTGGATCAAGCTGGAAGAATCCCCGGAAATCCTGGAGCAGCTGGCCAGCGTGGAAATGCATGCCATCCAGACCTCCGGCAACTGCATCCGCAACACCACCTCGGACGAGCTGGCCGGCGTGGCCGCCGACGAGATCGTGGACCCGCGCCCGTATGCCGAACTGATCCGCGAGTGGAGCACCTTCCACCCCGAGTTCGCCTACCTGCCGCGCAAGTTCAAGATCGCCATCAGCGGCGCGGCCGAAGACCGTGCCGCCACCGCCGTGCACGACATCGGCCTGCACGTGCTCAGGAACGAGGCCGGCGAAGTGGGCTTCCGCGTGCTGGTCGGCGGCGGCATGGGCCGCACCCCCATCCTGGGCAGCGTCATCCGCGACTTCCTGCCCTGGAAGCACGCCATGTCCTACCTGGAAGCCATCCTGCGCGTCTACAACCAGCATGGCCGCCGCGACAACATGTACAAGGCCCGCATCAAGATCCTGGTCAAGGCCATCGGCCCCGAGGAATTTGCGCGCCAGGTCGAGGCCGAATGGGCCGACATCAAGGACGGCCCCTCCACCCTGACCGAGGAAGAACTGCAGCGCGTGGCCAAGTTCTTCACCGACCCGGCCTACGAAAACCTTCCTGCCGTGGACGCGGAATATGAACGTCTGAAGGCAGAAGACCGTGGCTTTGCCAACTGGATCAAGCGCAACGTCAAGGCGCACAAGAAGCCCGGTTATGCCGCCGTGCTGCTGTCGCTGAAGAAGCCGGGCGTACCCCCGGGCGACATCACGGCTGACCAGATGAACTTCGCCGCCGACCTGGCCGACCAGTACAGCTTCGGCGAACTGCGCGTGACCCACGAACAGAACCTGGTGCTGGCCGACGTCAAGCAGTCCGAACTGTACGCGCTGTGGAAAGCCGCCAAGTCGCACGGCCTGGCCACGCCCAACATCGGCCTGTTGACCGACATCATCTGCTGCCCCGGTGGCGATTTCTGCTCGCTGGCCAATGCCAAGTCGATCCCGATCGCCCAGGCCATCGCCGAGAAGTTCGAGAACATCGATTTCCAGCATGACATCGGCGACATCGAACTCAACATCTCCGGCTGCATCAACGCCTGCGGTCACCACCACGTGGGCAACATCGGCATCCTGGGCGTGGACAAGGACGGTTCCGAGTGGTACCAGGTCTCGCTGGGCGGTGCCCAGGGCAACGAGTCCTCGATCGGCAAGATCATCGGCCCCTCGTTCTCCGCCACCCAGATGCCCACCGTGATCGACCGCCTGCTGCAGGTCTACGTGCAGCAGCGCAATGAGGAAGAACGCTTCATCGATACGGTGCGCCGCATCGGTGTGACCCCGTTCAAGGAATTCGTATACGCAACGCCGATCCGTTCGGCCGAATATGTCGCAGGAGAAGACGCCAATGCCTGAAATCATCAAGAACAAGACCGTCGTCAGTGACGACTGGAGCGTGCTGCGCCTGGCTGAAGGCGAGAGCGCAGAGAGCGTGACCATCCCCGAAGGCCGCGTGATCGTGCCGCTGAAGGTCTGGCAGGCACAGGGCGAGGCACTCAAGTCGCGCCCCGAGATCGGCGTCTGGCTGGCCAGCGACGAGCGTGCCGAAGAGCTGAAGGGCCAGCTGGAGAATTTCCGGGTGGTCGCCGTGGACTTCCCCAAGTTTGCTGACGGCCGTGGCTATTCCATCGCCTACAACCTGCGCGCCCGCCTGAGCTACACCGGCGAGCTGCGCGCCATCGGCGACGTGCTGCGCGACCAGCTGTTCTACATGCAGCGCGTGGGCTTCGATGCCTTTGCCGTGCGCGCCGACAAGAATATCCATGACGCCGTCAAGGGCCTGACCGACTTCTCCGAGAAGTACCAGACCTCCTGGGACGAGAAGAATCCGCTGTTCCGCCGCGTCAAGCGCGAAGCGGTGCAAACGGCGGATTGAACCAAGCCGGAACCATCTCTCCCCGTTCGGGCCGAGTAGCGGCGCAGTCGCGTATCGAAACCTGTCGAAGTGACGCACCGACACAGCGCCTTCGATACGGCCCTTGCAGGGCCTACTCAGTCCGAACGGTGGAAGGAAGAGCAAAGATGACGAACCAAGCCTTGCAAGAACTGATCGCCAAGACCCAGGCCACGCTGGAACGCATCGCCGCCGAATACGCCCCGGCGGCGCTGGCCTCCAGCCTGGCGGCCGAAGACATGGTGCTGACCGACCTGATCCTGCGCGGCAAGCTGCAGGACAAGATCAGCATCTTCACCCTGGAAACCGGCCGCCTGCACAAGGAAACCGTGGGCATGCTGGACCGCATCCGCGAGACCTACGATTACCAGGTCGCACCCTACCGTCCTCAGCCCGAGGCGGTCGACGCCTATGTGCAGAAGAACGGCGCCAATGCCTTCTACGACAGCGTGGAACTGCGCAAGGAATGCTGCCACATCCGCAAGATGGAGCCGCTGACCCGCGCCCTCACCGGCAAGGCCTCCTGGGTGACCGGCCAGCGTCGTGCACAGTCGGTCACGCGTGCCGAACTGCACGTGCAGGAACGCGATGACGCCCACGGCATGGAGAAATTCAATCCCCTGGCGGACTGGTCGGAACAGGACGTCTGGGACTACATCCGCGCCAACGACGTGCCCTACAACCCGCTGCACGACCAGGGTTACCCGTCCATCGGCTGCGAGCCCTGTACCCGCGCCATCCAGCCGGGCGAGGATATCCGCGCCGGCCGCTGGTGGTGGGAGAACCCGGACTCCAAGGAATGCGGCCTGCACGTGGTCGATGGCAAGCTGGTGCGTATCAAGGCGCACGCGGCGGGCTGAACCAGAATTCAAGCAGAGCCACAAACAGAAACAATCAAAGCCACAACAAGCAAAGCATCGGAAGGCCCGGCATGAACACTGCGGTAGACAAACTCTTTTTGGACAACGCCAGCAACCGTCACCTCGACTGGCTGGAATCGGAAGCCATCCACATCATGCGCGAGGTCGCGGCCGAGTGCAGCAACCCGGCGCTGCTGTTCTCGGGCGGCAAGGACTCGGTGGTGCTGCTGCGCATCGCCGAGAAGGCCTTCCGCCCGGGCAAGTTCCCGTTTCCGCTGGTCCACATCGACACCGGCCATAACTTCCCGGAGGTCATCGAGTTCCGTGACCGCCGTGCTGCTGAACTGGGGGAGCGCCTGGTGGTGCGTTCGGTGGAAGATTCGATCAAGCGCGGCACCGTGCGCCTGCGCAATCCGCTGACCGATTCGCGCAACGCGGCCCAGGCGGTGACGCTGCTGGAAACCATCGAGGAATTCAAGTTCGACGCCTGTATCGGCGGCGCGCGCCGCGACGAGGAAAAGGCCCGTGCCAAGGAACGCATCTTCTCCTTCCGCGACGAATTCGGCCAATGGAACCCCAAGGCCCAGCGCCCCGAACTGTGGGACCTGTATAACACCCGCGTTCATCCGGGCGAGAACATGCGCGTCTTCCCCATCTCCAACTGGACCGAATTGGACGTGTGGCAATACATCGCCCGCGAGAAGCTGGCCCTGCCCTCGATCTACTTCGCCCACGAGCGGGAAGTGATCCCGCGCAATGGCCTGCTGGTGCCACTGACTGACCTGACCCCGGCGCGCGACGGCGAGACCGTGGAAAAACAGGTGGTGCGCTTCCGTACCGTGGGCGACATCTCCTGCACCTGCCCGGTCTCCTCTGACGCCGCTTCCGTGGAAGCCATCATCGCCGAGACCGCAGTGACCCAGATTACCGAGCGCGGCGCCACCCGCATGGACGACCAGACGTCCGAAGCCTCGATGGAAAAACGCAAGAAGGAAGGATATTTCTGATGAACGCCGCCGCAACCCAAGAACAACTGGCCAACGCCGCCGCGCCCGCGCACGAACGCGGCCTGCTGCGCTTCATCACCGCCGGCTCCGTGGACGATGGCAAGAGCACCCTGATCGGCCGCCTGCTGTTCGACAGCAAGGGCATCTTCGCCGACCAGCTCGACGCCATCTCGCGCGCCAAGCACAAGCGCACCGTGGGTGACACGGTGGACCTGTCGCTGCTCACCGATGGCCTGGAAGCCGAGCGCGAACAGGGCATCACCATCGACGTGGCCTACCGCTACTTCGCCACGCCCAAGCGCAAGTTCATCATCGCCGATACCCCGGGCCACGAGCAGTACACCCGCAACATGGTCACCGGCGCCTCCACGGCCGACGCGGTGATCATCCTGGTGGACGTGTCCAAGGTGAAGCTGGGCGACGATGGCAGCGTGGAACTGCTGACCCAGACCAAGCGCCACTCCACCATCGCCCACCTGCTGCAGATCCAGCACGTGATCGTGGCCGTCAACAAGATGGACCTGGTGGACTACGACCAGACCGTCTACGACCGCATCGTCGGCGCCTACCAGCAGTTCGCGCAGCAACTGGGCCTGAAGGATGTGCATGCCATTCCGCTGTCGGCCCTGGCCGGGGACAACGTGGTCACCGCCAGCGAGCGCCTGTCCTGGTACCAGGGTCCGACCCTGATCACCCTGCTGGAGTCGCTCTCGGTCTACGAAGATGCGCACGAAGAAGCCTTCCGCTTCCCGGTGCAGCTGGTGGCGCGCCACAACGGTCACGAAGCCAATGATTTCCGCGGCTACATGGGCCGCATCGAAGCCGGCAAGGTCGCCCGTGGTGACAAGCTGGTGGTGCTGCCCAGCGGCCAGAGCGCGACCGTCAAGGACATCCAGACCCTGGATGGTTCCCTGGAGTCGGCCACGGCCGGCCAGTCGGTGACCATCCTGCTGGACGAATACCTGGACATCTCGCGCGGCGACCTGCTGGCCGCCGCCGCCCAGCCCTCGACCATCCTCAAGACCGTCAACGCCGACGTCTGCTGGCTCTCCGAGGAACCGCTGGACCTGCGCCGCAAGTACTGGCTCAAGCACACCACCAAGCAGGTGGCCGCGCGCGTGGCCAAAGTCGATACGCTCCTGGACATCAATACCCAGGAACGCCGCCCGGCCGAGACCCTGAAGCTCAACGACATCGCCCGCATCAGCGTCAACGTGCAGCAGCCCATCGCCGCCGATGCCTACCAGGATATCCGCGCCACCGGCGCCTTCATCCTGATCGACGAAGTGAGCCACCAGACGGTCGCCGCTGGTATGATTCGGATCGACTGATTTTCCTTCGATCCGCAATCGTACCTTGTACCAAGGCCATGGCCACCGAACAGGCAGCAAACTCATCCTCTTCCGACACTCCCGCACCCAGCCCGGACCATCCGGGCCAGGTGTGGCTGATCGGCTCCGGCCCCGGTGCGGCTGACCTCTTGACGGTGCGCGCCGCGCACCTGCTGGCGCAGGCCGACATCGTGCTGCACGACGCCCTGGTCACCGAAGAAATCCTGGCCCTCTGTCCGCAGGCGGTGCAGGTGTCGGTGGGCAAGCGCAGTGGCCAGCGCTCCACCGCCCAGCCGGTCATCAACCAGAAACTGGTGGAAGCCGCCCAGCAATACCGCCGTGTGGTGCGTCTCAAGGGTGGGGACCCCATGCTCTTCGGCCGCGCCGACGAGGAAATGCGGGCCCTGGAAGAACACCATATCCCCTACGAGATCGTCCCCGGCATCACCGCCGCCCTGGCCGCCGCCTCGGCCGCCAAGCGCCCGCTGACCCGGCGCGGCATCGCGCGTAGCGTGTCGCTGTTCACCTCCAGCACGGGCGTGGATGAGCCGGACGAAGTGCGTATGCCCAACGGGGATACGCTGGTGCAATACATGGGCGGGCGCGAAGCCACGGCCACCGCGCAGCGCCTGCTGGCACTGGGTCACGCGCCCGAGACCCCGGTGGTGGTAGTGGAAAACTGCAGCCGCCCCGACCAGCACATCTACCACCTGCAACTGGCCGGCCTGGAAGCCGGGCTGCAAGCCTGCAGCGGACCGGTGCTGGTGATGATCGGTCCGGCATTGGCAGACAGGGAGTAAGGAACTGCCCCCATTGATGGGCTCACCACTGACCGTTCGACCTGAGTAGCGGCAACGCCGCGTACGGCCCTGAAGGGCCGACTCAGTACGAACGGTTGTCGACTTGATTTACTACTGTTGCTGAGATCACTGTCCCATGCACCTCCTGCACGACACCAACGCCCCCGCCGCCGAAGCCATCGATTTCGACGCCTTCCTGAAGGTCGATATCCGCATCGGCACCATCATTGCGGCCGAGGCCTTCCCCGAAGCCCGCAAGCCGGCCGTCAAGCTGAAGATCGACTTCGGTCCCGGCATCGGCGTGCGCCAGAGCAGCGCCCAGATCACCGCGCATTACACGCTGGACCAGCTGGTGGGCCGGCAGGTGGCGGCGGTGGTGAATTTCCCGCCGCGCCAGATCGGCAAGTTCATGTCGGAAGTATTGACGCTGGGCTTCCCCGATGCCCAGGGCGAGGTCGTCCTCTTCAAGCCCGACCAGGCAGTGCCGAACGGCGCGCGCCTGTTCTGATCCGGCCACCGCCAGGTCAGCTGCCCCAAAAGAAGATGGCCCGTCATCATGACGGGCCATCTTCTTTTTGTACTGCCGGGGGGCGAACTGCTCAGCTCTGCAAGGTCCCGATGCAATAGGCGGCAATCGCCTGCAACACGGCCTCATCCTCACCCACCGCCGGCACGGTGCGAATCTCCACCTCCGGGTGGGCCTGGCGCAACTGCTCCAGCAATTGCGGCAGGTCGCGACGTACATGACCGCCCTGCCCCAGGAATACCGGAATCACCGTCACGCGCCGGCTGCCGGCCGCCACCTGCTGCGCCACCACGCTGGGCAGGTCGGGCTGCATCAGTTCCAGGAAGGCCAGCTCCACGCCGACGGCCGGCATGGCGGCGCGGGTCAGCGCGCGCAGACGTTCGAAGGGTGCGGCCCAGGCCGGGTCGCGAGCGCCATGGGCGAAGAGGATCAGGCTTTGTTGCATAAGGACATCGGTTCAGGTTGGGACAGGATCAGCTGGGTTCAACTGAGATCAGGTGCGTTCCACCCACCACAGTGCGCCGATCGCCAGCGCCATGAACAGCAGACTGGGGAGCGCCGCCGTGACGAAGGCCGGCCAGGTATTGAGCAGGCCCAGGTGCGAAAAGAGGCTGTTGATCAACTGGAAGCACACCCCGATCATGATGCCGGTGAATATCTTCAGGCTCACGCCACCAGCGCGGAAGTGCAGATAGGCGAAGGGCAGCGCCAGCGCCATCATCACGAAGATGGACAGCGGGTAGACGATCTTCTTCCAGAAGGCGATTTCATAGCGGTCGGTGCGCTGGTTGTTGGCTTCCAGGTGCTTGGTGTAGGCCAGCAGGTCATAGGCCGACATGCGGTCCGGGTCGGCGAACAGCACCGACAGGATTTCCGGCGTCACCTCCGAGACCAGCTTCATCTGCGCCGTCTTCACGGTCTTGACCGGCTCGGTGATCTTGCGGTCACGGCCGCCGGTGAAATCGGATTGCACCACCTCATTGAGCACCCACTGGTGATTGCCCTCGTACAGGCCGGACTTGGCGGTGATCATGCGGGCCATGTGGAAGTCGGTATCGAGCTCGTAGAGCTTGACGCCCTCGATGCGGCCATCCGGCTGCACGGTCTGGATGTTGATGAAGCGGCTGCCAGTAACATTGCCTTCCAGGCCCTTGTCCTTGATCACGTCCTTGGCCCACATGCCCGAGCGGAACTGCGAGGACATCGACGCCCCCTGCGCCTGCAACTTGAGCTTCTCGGCCCACTCGCTGGCCTTGGGCGCAATCAGCTCGCCGAAGACGATGGTCAGCACCGCAAAACCGACGCCGATGCGCAGCAGCACCTTGGCCGCCATGCCGGTGGACATGCTGGAGACCCGCATGATGGTGAATTCGGAGCGCGCCGCCAGTTGCGACAAGGTATAGATGGTGCCGATCAGCACGGCCGTGGGCATCAGTTCATAGACGTTGCCGGGCAAGCCCATGAGCACGTAGAACACCGCCTCCTGCAGCTTGTAGCCATTGCGGCCGACCTGCTCCAGCTGGCCCATCATTTCGAAGAAGGCGAACAGCGCCAGGAAGGCCGCCAGGGCGAACAGCACCGAGCGCGTGATCTCGGAGGTGAAGTAACGTTGGATGACTCTCATCTCAGGCCTCGCGCTGGAACGTCATGGCGCGGCGTATACGGCTCCACAACCGGGATGGGTGACAGGGGTGGTTGATGTTGAGTCGCAGCACGAACATGCCCACGATCAGTGCCGCCACGATCACGTGCACCGGCCACCAGGCCATCATGAAACTGGTGCGCTGCTGCGCCACCGAGGCCTGGAACACGCTCACCGTATTGCTGTACACCACGAACAGCAGCAACGCCACCAGCAGCCCCAGGGAACGGCCGGCACGCGGGTTCACGAAGGACAGCGGAATGGCCAGCAGCATCAGGGCCAGTGCCATCAGCGGCAAGGCGATACGCCACAGCAGTTCGCCGCGCGCATAGCCGTCGCTCTTGGCTACCAGTTCCCCCATCTGCAGCGCCCGGGCCGAACGCTCACCGGCGGCCGCCTGCGACTGGTTGCCGATCAGCAGGCCATAGCGTTCGAAGTCGACGATCTGGAAATCCGGCAGGCTGGGCGAACCGTCATAGCGGCGGCCCTTGTTCATGACCACGAACTTCTCGCCATCGGGATCGATGACGGTCTCGCCTTCCTTGGCCACCACCACGCTGTTCTTGCCGTCGGCATTGATGGTGTTGACGAAGATGTTGCGCACCTTGGAGGCATCGCCGGAAATGCCTTCGACGAAGAAGATGCGGTTGGCCGCGGCCGATTCCTGGAACTTGCCGGGGGAGACGCGGGCGATGTCCTCGCGCTGCTCGAAGCGGCTGCGGTATTCGCTGCTCTGTTCATTGGCCCAGGGCGTGACCACGAAGGACAGCGTCGCCACCAGGGCCACGATGGGCCAGCCGAATTTCAGTATCGGCACGATCCAGCGCGTGAGCGACAGACCGCAGGCGAACCAGACAACGATCTCGGAATCCTGGTAGCTGCGCGTCATCACCAGCAAGACCGAGATGAAGCCGGTCAGGATGAGGATGATGGGCATGTAATTCAGGGACTGGAAGCCGATCAGGGCGATCACGTCCTGCGAAGCCACCTGGCCGCCGGCCGCCTGGCCGAGGATCTTGATCAGCATCACGGTCAGCGTGATGGTAAACAGCGTCGTGAAGACCCCACCTGCGGTGCTGGTCAGTTCGCGACGCAGAGCGCGCTGGAAAATCATGGGAATGCTGGAATTGTCTCTGGTATCGGGGTCAATGAATCGGTGGCCTGGCCCTGCGACGCATCCGGCACTGGCCGGGCTGGCGCGAACTCACGCGCGCGTGGCGTCGAAATGGGCTCTATAATCGCCAGGTAATTCATACAAAGGACGAACGATGGACTTTAGCACAAAAACATTGGACGCAAAAAACGCCGTGACCGCCGTCAAGACCGGCGCGCTGGTCGTTGGCATCTATGAAAACCGCAAGCTGTCCAAGGCAGCCGGGGCGCTGGACAAGCTGGGCGCGATCAGCGCCGCGCTGAAGTCGGGCGACATTTCCGGCAAGCCGGGCTCGACCCTGCTGCTGCGCGGCGTCACCGGCATCGCCGCCGAACGCATCGTGCTGCTGGGCCTGGGCGCCGAGGAAGAGATCGCCGACAAGAGCTTTGCCGCCGCCAGCGCCGGCCTGGTGCGCTGCCTGGCCACCCTGGGCTGCGACGACGCTGCCCTGGCCCTGCCCTTCGATGGCATCAAGGGCCGCGACCTGGCCTGGGCCATCCGCAACGTGGTGCTGGCCGGCCGCGATGCGATCTATCGTTCCGACACCCTGAAGAGCAAGAAGGACCCCGCTCCCACCGGCGTCAAGAAGATCACCCTGCTGGTGAACGCCGCCGACGGCGTGACCGCCAAGACCGCCCTGGGCGAAGCCGTGGCCCTGGCCAACGGTATGGCGCTGACCAAGGAACTGGGCAACCTGCCCGGCAACGTCTGCACCCCGACCTACCTGGCCAATACCGCCAAGAAGCTGGCCAAGGAATTCAAGCTGGGCGTGGAAGTGCTGGATCGCAAGCAGCTGGAAGCCCTCAAGATGGGCAGCTTCCTGTCGGTCACCAACGGCAGCGACCAGCCGCCCAAGTTCATCGTATTGAAGCACCTGGGCGGCAAGTCCAAGGACGCCCCGGTGGTGCTGGTGGGCAAGGGCATCACCTTCGACACCGGCGGCATTTCGCTCAAGCCGGGCCTGAACATGGACGAGATGAAGTACGACATGTGCGGCGCCGCCTCCGTACTGGGAACCTTCCGCACCATCGCCGAACTGGGCTTGAAGCTCAATGTCATCGGCGTCATCCCGACCTGCGAAAACATGCCCTCCGGCCGCGCCACCAAGCCGGGCGACATCGTCACCTCGATGTCCGGCCAGACCATCGAAGTGCTCAACACCGACGCCGAAGGCCGCCTGATCCTGTGCGACGCCCTGACCTACGTGGAACGCTTCAAGCCGGCCGCCGTGATCGACATCGCCACCCTGACCGGCGCCTGCGTGGTCGCCCTGGGCCATCACAACACGGGCCTGTTCACCCGTGAAGACGAGGCCCACGACCAGCTGGCCAACGGCCTGCTGGCCGCCGGCCGCGACAGCGGCGACACCGCCTGGCGCATGCCGATCCAGGACGTCTACCAGGAGCAGTTGAAGTCCAACTTCGCCGATATCGCCAACATCGGCGGCCAGCCCGCCGGCAGCGTCACCGCCGCCTGCTTCCTGGAGCGCTTCACCCGCAAGTACACCTGGGCGCACCTGGACATCGCCGGCACCGCCTGGAAGAGCGGCGCCGCCAAGGGTGCCACCGGCCGCCCGGTGCCGCTGCTGACCACCTGGCTGCTCGGCCAGGCGCGCGCCCGCTCGGCACGCGGCTAAGGCACACCGCTCAGGCACACCGCTCAGGCAGGGCCAAGGCAGGAGCTGGCCCCTGCTCGCGCAGCAACCGCAGTACCCGCCACCGCGCAAGCGGTGGTTTTTTTTCGTCCCCGCATCGCGAATTGCCACCCGACAAGATCCAGGCAGATGCCCGACCGGCAGCAAGCAAAGCGCTTCCCGTCTAGACTGTTGATCCATTTCCGGAACGCCGCCGATCCGCCGTGGTCGGTAACAGGGTCGACCACTGTCGCCCCCTTCAATGCCAACAAGAAAGGAACAGCATGACCAACGCCAATACCAGTGCCAATGCCAATGCCAACGTCCACGCCAGCAGTGACCTCTTCAAGCCCATGCAGCTGGGCGCGGTGCAACTACAGAACCGCATCGTCATGGCCCCGCTCACACGCAGCCGCGCCCAGGCTGGCGATGTCCCCACGCCACTGGCGGCCGAATACTACGCCCAGCGCGCCAGCGCCGGCCTGATCATCGCCGAGGCCACGCAGATCTCGCCGCAGGGCAAGGGCTACGCCTGGACCCCTGGCATCTACGATCAGGCCCAGGTAGCCGGCTGGAAGAAGATCACCGATGCCGTGCACGCCAAGGGCGGCCGCATCTTCCTGCAGCTGTGGCACGTGGGCCGCATCTCCCACCCCGACCTGCAACCGGGCCATGCCCTGCCGGTAGCCCCCTCGGCCGTCAAGCCCGAAGGCAATGCCTTCACCGAAACCGGCTTCAAGCCCTTCGTCGAACCGCGCGCGCTGGAACTCTCTGAATTGCCCGCCCTCGTCGAGCAATACAAGACCGCCGCCCAGCTCTCCATGCAGGCCGGCTTTGACGGCGTGGAAATCCACGCGGCCAACGGCTACCTGCTGGACCAGTTCCTGCGCGACAAGACCAACCAGCGCACCGACGCCTATGGCGGCAGCATCGAAAACCGCGCCCGCCTGCTGCTGGAAGTGGTGGCCGCCGTCACCTCGGTGGTGCCCAGCGAACGCGTGGGCATCCGCCTGTCCCCGATCAGCCCGGCCAACGACATTGCCGACAGCGATCCCAAGGCCCTCTTCAGCTACGTGGTGCAGCAGCTGAACCGCTACAAGCTGGTCTACCTGCACGTGGTGGAGGGCGCGACCGGCGGCCCGCGCGAAGTGGCCGGCGGCTTCGACCTGCAGGTACTGCGCGACCTCTTCCAGGGCATCTACATCGCCAACAACGGCTATGACCTGGAAATGGCCGCCAAGGCGCGCCAAGGCAACCGGGCCGACCTGGTGGCCTTCGGCCGCCCCTTCATCGCCAACCCCGACCTGGTGGAACGCTTCAAGGCCGGGGCTGCACTGGCCGACTTCAACCAGGCCACGCTGTATGGTGGCGGCGCCGAAGGCTATACGGACTATCCGACCTTGCAAGCGTCCTGAGGCTTCGTCGCTGACGAAGGCTGAAGAAGGCTCAACACGCGCCGACAATGGCCTGCCGCAATGGCAGGCCATTGTTCGTCGTTGTTCATCGTTGTTCATTGCCACGTTGCCCCGGCTGTGGCTGACCGACCGCATCCGGCCAGCGCCATGGCACACAAGCCGGCGCAGCGCCCTGGCGACCGCTACAATGCCATCTGCCCCCATCACCACTGCCCATCATGAAAACAATATTCGCCACCCTCACCCTGGCCTGCTGCGCCCTGCCCGCCCTGGCCCAGCAAGCCGATACCGGCAACGGCAACGCCGATCCACTGCAACTGCACGACCGCATCACCGGTGACCTCGGTGCCGGCGTCTACCGGCTCGAACGCAACGGCCTCGACCGCAGTGCCCGCAACACGGTCCTGCCCTACGCCTACTTCGACTATGGGCGCTTCTTCGCCCGGCTCGATACCTTCGGCATCAAGACCGCGCGCATGGGCTACGGCTACCTGGAGCTGGCCGGACGCGTGGACCTGCAAGGCTTCGATGCCGACCGCGGCCTGCAACGTCGTTCCGATCCCATCCCTCTGGGCCTGGGCACCTACCAGGAAACCCCGTTCGGGGCCTTCTTCCTCAACGTCTTCCGTGACTTCAACAAGTCTCATGGCACCCTGGCGGAAGCCATCTATGCCGCCCAGTTCGATATCGGACCGGTGAGCTTCTACCCGCAGCTCGGCGTCGAATATCGCAGCGCCAGCTACAACGATTACTTCTTCGGCGTCTCCGCCAGCGAATCCGCCGCCAGCGGCGTGCGTCAGTACCGTGCCGGCGCGTCCACCAGTCCCACCCTGGGACTGGCAGCCGATGTACCCCTCACCGGCGACTGGCACCTGAACCTCCACTGGCGTCGCAAGTGGCTCGACAACAGCGTCAGCGACAGCCCGCTGGTACGCCGCCACACCGACGACACCGCCATCGTGGCGGTGAGCTACCGCTTCAAGTAATTCAAGTAATCCCTCCTCCTCTGGCTCTGCAGGATCGCGACGACCACTGCAGAGCTTGCCTCTACGGATGAGCTTCATCGAGCTCATCCGCATCGACAAGTCAGATTTCCTGACGCATTCCCACCGTAAATTTCCAGCCCACGGGAATGCCTTGGTGCTCGAGAAAAACTTAGTTTCCGCATCCAAACAAATCCGTACGGAAATTTAAGCTCATCGTCGGAAACCCTTTACCAGAGCGA
This sequence comes from Herbaspirillum sp. VT-16-41, assembly GCF_001994935.1. Lineage (NCBI taxonomy): Bacteria > Pseudomonadati > Pseudomonadota > Betaproteobacteria > Burkholderiales > Oxalobacteraceae > Herbaspirillum > Herbaspirillum sp. VT-16-41. Next base: position 7,393 of record NZ_MUXB01000144.1, on the reverse strand, counting down.
CTTCCAGGATTCCTACAGCGCAACACCGGTTACCGGTAAAACGTAATATTTAGTTGTAATAGTTAGTAATTTTCTATTATTCTCTGCACGTCCCGTCGAACAAAAATCACAAACTGGGACGCCCCCGCGTCGACCTCGCCAACATCAACAATAAAACCCGTCGACGTAAAAATCCCCCTTGCAGTGCTTTCAAAATCAACCAATCAATCGAACCCGAAAGAGGTATCCCAATGAAAAAGCTGTTGAGCAGTTTCCTGATCGCGTCCGCCTTCGTCGCCATGGCATCCTCGGCCAGCGCCGCCGATCTGGAACGCACGCGCGAACTGGTCTGGACCGACGCCACGTCGACCTTCAGCGCCCGCTATGGCGATGGCACCACCGGCCAGAGCTTCCTGGAAAACTTCACCTTCAACGTCGGCGGTGCTGGCACTGCGGTGTCGTCGGCCCTGGTCTCGATCGCACTGGATGGCCTCTCCCGCGTGGGCATCAGCAGCTTTACGCTCAGCGGCAACGGCCAGACCTACACCGGCACCCAGCTCTCCAGCGGTGACCTGCAGACCTTCAGCCTGCGCACCAACGGCCTGACCAGCGGCCTGTACACCCTGTCGGTGGCCGGCACCGTGCTGGGTTCGGCTGGCGGCAGCTTCGCCGGCAACATCAGCGTGGCACCGGTACCGGAAGCCTCCACCACCGCCATGATGATCGGCGGCCTGGGCCTGGTCGGCTTCGCCGCCTATCGTCGCCGCCGCAAAGCCGGTGACGACGGCGCGCAGATGACCAGCGCGCAGATGATGCCGGCTTGATCGTCGCCTCATTCTGATCGTTGAAAAGTGCAAGGGGAACGGCCGCGAGGCCGTTCCCCTTATCATGTCGTCCTGTAGGGACGTTCTGCCACTTGCCCACTTGCACGTCTGCTCAGTAGGCAATTCGGCCATTGGGTGAAACGTCGCCAACTGCCCTGATTTGTGGTTTTATTCAGATCCATGTACACATTCTGCGTACGTAATTAAAAAACCTAATTACCACTGAGATGGAAACATCATGAATGCACCAGTCAACGGAATGCGCCCCATCCATCCGGGCGAAATACTGCGGGAAGAATTTTTAGCTGAACTGAACATGAGCGGCAACGCGCTGGCCAAAGCACTGCGCGTTGATGCGCCTCGTATTTCTGCGATCCTGCGGGAGGAGCGCGCTGTAACTGTTGATACAGCATTGCGCCTGGCCCGTTTCTTTGGCGGAGATGCCCAGTCCTGGCTCAATCTACAATTGGCTTACGATCTCAAGATGGCTGAAATTGAGCTTGCCGGACGTATTGCCGAAGAGGTTAAGCCATTCGCTCACGTCGCGTGAGCGACGTCGCAATATCACTCCATCCGGGGCATTATTTCGACAATGCTGTGAAATCTTGTGGCATGAATGCAGGGTTAATTGCATTCGACTGGAGACTCGATTCGCAATGCCTCGCTCAATTGCGTAAAACGCAGCAATTCGACGCGCCGGTGCGCTCACCATTTTTTTAACGATATTTCCTTCATTACCTCGATCTCCAGGTCACGTTCAGCCAGTAGCTTCTTCAGCCGGGCGTTCTCCTGCTCCAAGGTCTTCAGGTTCTTTACATCGCTCACATCCATTTCACCAAATCGCTTGCGCCAGCCATAAATGCTTTGCTCGCTCACTCCGTGGCGTTTGGCCACCTCCGCGACTGGCGCCTTATCGGCTTCACGCAGTATCCGCACAATTTGCTCATCGCTGTATCGACTCTTTTTCATGGCTTCCTTTCTGATTGGAAGCTATCTTCTCAAATTTTCAGCGGTCCGAAAATTCCGGGGCAGGTCACTAGGACAACGCCGCCATGGAGAGTCTCTTCTCCACGCTCAAGACTGAGCGCCTGAGCAAAAAACATTACCGCACAAGAGATGACTTACGTGCTGATGTGTTCGACTACACAGAGAGGTTTTACCATCCACGTCGGCGCCATTTCACCCTCGGCTATCTCAGCCCAGCACAGTTTGAAAATCTAAAAAGCGCCTAGCTGAAGTGTCCGTGACACTGGGGGAAGGTCATTCAGAGTCGGCGGCTCCTTCTGCGGAAGAGGCTTTCCCCAAGGTATTTGTTGGTCCATTATCTATTTCTCTTCATTCGGATAACCAAATGACTGTACTGGCAGGTAATCTAGCGTTTGAGTGTCGTATTTCCTCGGACTTGTTGTGCCGGTTCGCAAATGACCCCTGGAGGTTTTAGCGTGGAGCTGATGACGGCTGCCGATATCGAAGCGACTGCGGCCAGAACGGCAATCGTGATTGGGATAATAACTGTCTTCCAAGATTCGTTTCTCTGCATCTCCTTGGCGTGAAGGTCAATGGCCAGTTGCATTAGTTGGGCTGTATTTTCGGTGGATAAAAGTGGACGAACTTCATCACCATCTTCGCGTTCAACTATCTCTTGGACGTTTCTCGCAACAAGTGAAACATGTGCTTGCTTCCGCTCCGCCAGTCTTACTCGAAAAAACTCGCGGTGCTGACTGCCTACTTCAACCCAGCTCGCCGCACTGGTTGGGGCGCCTTGCAGTTCGCTAATGAGACCGTCTTCGCTTCGCCGCGTTTTTGGTGATAGCGCAAGAACCTGAATTAGCGCTAAAACATCGGGAAGTCGCCCATCAATCAAGTAACGTTGTTTGTTATTTTTCATAATTGCCGTCAAGTCTAAGAGGCCTAGCGCCCGGTCGTGGATATCATCTGCTTGGTTGTTGGATCGGCCAGTTCTTTGCTTAGGCGCTCTCTGGGACTCCTTGGTCTGGGTCGGGAGAGCGTATCCGTTTCGCCTCATTACTTTTCTGCGCCTGCTCTTTTGCTTCAGCCGTACTGCCATTTGACCATGTGGAGTTCAGTGATATTGGATCCAAAACTGATTTGATAGTCGCACATTCGTAATCAAGGAGCGGTCGGCCGGCCATGAACAACCTCCCCTCATCGATGTTAGGCCAGAAGATGCCGACGTCCGCCGAGTTCATGAACTGGTAGATCTTAACGGCTTGCGGAGCACCACCGATGCTTTCATTGGAATCTGCATTCTGAAGCAAATCGCGGATCACTTCAAACGGCTCTAGATTGAACTTTGCAGAAGGAGGCTGGCGCATATCTAGGCCATATCGTTGTTGAACGAGCGTTTTTAGGTTCGCACGCATAGTGGTAATCCATTCCGTATCGCCTGCGATTTCTACTTTTCCTAGTCCTCCTAATTTGTTACTTCCCACACGCTCGTCTGATCTAAATGTGTTTGATGTTTCGTCAAATTCAATGCGCCAGATCCTAAATTCCTTATTCCACCAGTCATAACCACCGAACAGGAAAGTGACGTCTGGAACGTTCTCTCCATGGACGAAGTTGTGTACCTCGCGCTGCATTTGGTTCAGGATGTTCACTATATGCGACTTGAATTTTGATAATCCTAAAGCTCGCGTTTGTGATGGCAAATGAAGGTCCGCTGCATTGATCGCAGCTACTATCATCGGATAGGCCCAATCAGTTCCACCTGCAAAGCAAATCGCGGCGTCCGAACGTGCGAAGCGAAAAGTCTTTTGGCAATGGTCGAATCGTTTTCCGTTGCTTAAGCGGCTATCAGAGCAAAAGACCAATTCTTCTGCGCCGCTCTCGAGCGTACGCACCCATGCGGCTGCAATCGTCATTTGGATGTCTCGTTCTCTTCGGAAGGAAATATGGCCGGCGAATTTTTTCGCCAGACTTCTGCACGAACACGGTTCGTAGGACCTACTTGTACCACTCAGCCTTGATCGCCTCGAAGTCCATTTCCTTCCATTCCTCTTTCCATAGCTGCCAGTACGGGATGTCGTTAGAGGATGGGGCATCAGTGCATGGATCGATCTGAACGATTGACGGCAGGATGATGGATTCTCCGACTAACAAGGCTTCACCTTGCCGGAATGACGTCATCTTGTCGATTAGAGAGCCGAGCGAGTCAGGAAGAAGCTTCTTCACATAACCTTGGTCGGTCGGATTAGTGAGGCGCATTGCAATGAAGTTGCTGCATTGGGAAAAGATCGTTTCAGATATCTCGGATGGCCGCTGGCTCGCCAGCAACAAAGTGACACCATACTTCCGGCCTTCCTTCGCGATCCGTTCAATGGAGGCTTTGGACGAGCGGTACTTAGACAGCTCACTGTTTGGAACATACTTGTGTGCCTCTTCATAGACCAGCAGGATTGGGACGTCGTTATTGATTTTTTCGTTAGGATCCTTGGCGCAGCGCATGCGTTTATAGATGTATCCATGTTCGAAAACGAGGCGCGAAATGAGCGAGACTGTGATGCTTAGTACCTCGAACGGAACCCCGCTCAGATCAATGACAGTTACATTTGACCTGCCTTTCGGTGGATATGCGATTTTCCGGAGCCGGTAGAACCGACCACTGCGATGTGCTTGTTAAAGAACTTGTTTCCATTGACAGGCACCGGAACACCCTTGTTCGACGTCAGCGTTGCAAAGCGAAATCTCTCCGCCTCAAGGACAGAGTCGTCATAAATTTTTTTGATGTCTGCGATCGTTGCGGGCTGAACTTCCTTCGGGGGAATCGCGAGTGAGTCTCCGCCGCGTTCGAATTTTCCGTCCCTTAGTATGCCCAGCGGGAAGGCTTCGATGATGTGCTCTCGCTTTCCGTCCGCGCTGACGGCGATTTGAAAGTTTTCGATAATGGCTATGAGGACCGCATTCTCATTGTCAGCTATCTTCACATATGAGCCGACCTTCAGCGATTCTTCCGCTATCTTGAAGTCTTCGAGGTCTTCCACGACAATACGCACCTTGTCGGGGAAGACCGCGATTACCTGGGCGTTGATTTGTTCTTCTTCCTTTTCGTGTGCCATGCTAATGCGCCTATGGTTAGATTATTGATTTGACGTCCGAGAGTCGTTCAATCTGAATTTTGATGTGTCGAACTTCCGGCTTGTCGTAGGCGTAGTAGCTATCGCCCAGATAGAACTGGTAAATGCGCCGGGTCTTGGTAACCGCATCCACGGTTTGCTCTACGTTGGGAAGCGTATTGAGGAATTTGATTTTTATCCCGTTGCCATGTGTGGCTTTTTGCATGACAGAATGGAGACTGAAGTCTGCACCCTGGAATTCGTGGCCATCTATGAGCTTAAACCCTTCGGTGCTGAGCTCCCTCTTCAGCGCGAGAAGTTCACTGTCAGGTACCCCGTGGACATAAATATATGGGCAGAAGGGAGAGGGCTCTCGAGCGGACAGTTTTGCCCATTTCTTGGATATCTCGAAGACTAGGTCCTTGAGGTCGCTTCGATCGTAGGAGTTCGCGTCTGCTTCTACTAGAAAGAAACGTTCGAACGGAGACACATTTAGCTCCGTGAAATATTCTTTGCGAAGTGCGGCCAGATGGACCTTCTTGCCCTTCTTCTCGACGAACCACTCGTTAAACAGAACGGCGGATGTATTGATCCTCGCCAGGAAATCCTTCTTCGTGATTGTCCGTTCCGTTGGATCCGCTTTGATTGAGAGCGTGCGAATAAGCGCTAGCGCGTTGTTATAGTAGAAGTATTCGGCAGAGAATTGAGTACCTCCAAATATAGCTCGGAGGGCTCCGACTATGTCGCGAAACTGTTCATCGAATGCCTGCGATCTAACGTTGACAGTTAGGCGCTTCAAAAACTCCTCAAGTTCGCCATCGGAAAGACCTAAGTCTAAGTGATGGTAGTGGGTGATTTTTTCCTTCGTGTAAGTCAAGAAGTGCTTCTTCAGGAAATCAACGTCGATACCACCATCCAGTTTTTCCTGACCAGAGGCATAGTGGCCCTTTATGGAATACGAGACTTTTGGCTTCGTTCCTGTCAAGTTTTCCTTGAAATGAGACACCATGTGTTTTATAGCGTCTTTGATGACGGAGTGGTTGTATTCGGTCTTCGCGTAATACTTGCACTGCGTGGCCGTAAGTTCAGTTGCAGTCCGAATATCCACATCCTCGATGCACTCTATCTCAACAGTGTCGTTCGGCGACGTCAGTCGCAAAATACTGAGAATTGATAGATCGAATTGGTAGAAATAACCTCTTATAGTGTCAACTGCACTTCTGTCTGTCATGGCATGTCCAGTTATATATTTTCTTGATTTGCATGCATCTGCAATTAGCCGCCATTTCCCTATGGCCTTTGGGTTATCACTAACAGTTTGTCGACAATTCTACTTGTAAATAGCTTAACTAAAAAGTAAGTAGCTCATCTACGAAGAGACGATGTGAGCACTTAAGGGTGCTAGAGCCTAGACGCACAGCCTGAACACACTTTAATCGAGAAAATTAGGTTGTATTCAGAAATCTATTGATCGCCAATGTATTGCAACAAACGTTGTGTCGGACCATGTCTATAAGCGGGGTCTTGTATTGAAGCTGCGATGGTAGATTTGCCGCCGGACAAGATGCGACGTGACGCTAGCGCGATATATTCAGGCCCGTTGCAAGAAATGAAAATTCTCGGTCACAAACAACGAAGTTGAATGCTCGCTAGTATTTGCGGGGCTTCACAGGATATTTGCAAAGAGTTATCATCTTGTCGCCTTGTAGACAGAGTTTGTGCCACGTATCGTGGCATTTGGAAGTAATGTTAGGACCTATGCTCCCTCCATATAGCCCCATGAAGTCGACTAGGAGGGTATGCCGTAATCGCAATAGAGTGTCTACAAGGCTCTCTTCGAGCGTTGCCTAAAAAAATGACAATACCTGATTCCACGCTCCCCCTTCTTAAAGCAGCAAATTCTCGCGCCGACTTGGCCAGAATTCTGGAAATTAAGCATAAAGATTTAACTTATCTTCTTTATGTGAAAGGGGAGGCGAGCAACTACAAGAGTTTTTTAATCCCTAAAAAGCGTGGTGGGACAAGGGCAATTCATGCGCCAATTGACGAGGTGCGATCGTTGCAGCGCAAGTTAGCTGATACGCTGGAAAAATGCATGGTGGAAATAGCCCTAAGCAATAAGGCTAAGGCAAACTCAGCTTCACATGGGTTCCGTGTCGGCAAAAGCATTTTGACAAACGCTGCAGTTCACCGAAATAGGCTTTATGTTTTAAATATCGACTTGAAAGATTTCTTCCCGAGCATAACGGGAAGGCGAATTCGAGGTTTCCTAATCAAAGACCGCGACTTCAATCTGCATAAAGATGTCGCTACAGCCATCGCTCATATCGCATGCTTTGATAACTGTCTCCCCCAAGGCAGCCCCTGTTCACCAGTTCTTTCGAATTTAATTGCCGGCGTTCTTGATTTGCATTTAGCGCTTCTGGCCAAGCGATGTGGCTTGGAATAGCCCCTTGAATCTCAGGACACGAAGACTCTCTTAAAATAGAGGATAGTCTTATGACCAGTTTTACG
>NZ_MUXB01000088.1:0-735 GCF_001994935.1 Herbaspirillum sp. VT-16-41 | reverse complement strand
CGGCCAGCGGCTCGCCGCTTTTGGTCACAGACAGGCTTTGCAGGAGTTCTGCCAGATTCACTTTACCCGGAGCGAACAGGTTAATCACCGTTGAACCCAGTTTGAAGCGGCCCATCTCCTGGCCTTTCAGCAGCGCAACTGCACCATCGCTCTCGCCTGCAGGAAAGGTCCAGCGTTTGATGATGCCTTCGCGCGGCGGGGTGATCGTACCGGCCCAGACTGTTTCAATACTGCCGACAATCGTGGCTCCGACCAGAATTTGCGCCATCGGGCCGAATTCAGTATCGAACAAGCAAATGACGCGCTCGTTACGGGCAAACAGGTTCGAGCAACGTGCTGCTGCGTGGGGCCACCGAGGGCGACCTGGCCGTGTTCGATCCGGACGGGGACCGCCTGGATCCGGTGATCATCGACTTCGGCATCGCCATCGCTGCCGAGGAATCCCGCCTGACCTCCACCGGCCTGGTGATGGGCACCGCCGCGTACTTGGACCCGGAGGTGGTGCGCACCAACCACACCGGCGAGGCCGGCGACTGGTGGGCATGGGCTGCGCTGCTGGCCTTCGCCGCCACCGGCCGGGAGCCCTACGGGGGCGGCCGGGCCGACCTGGTGTTCCTGCGGGCCGAGCGCGGGGAGATCGACGTGGACGGCACGCCGACGGAACTGGCCCAGTGGCTGCGCTCCGCTCTGCAGGCCGATCCCGAGCAGCGACCCCTACCCGAGGAGATGATCGAG
>NZ_MUXB01000161.1:0-1793 GCF_001994935.1 Herbaspirillum sp. VT-16-41 | reverse complement strand
GAAAAATAATGTAGACGAGATGACAAATTGTTGCGGGTGGAGAGAAGTGTGAAAGGATGAGTGGGAGGCAAAAGTGATGAGGGGTGGGTGGGAGGAAGTTGACAGTAGATATGTTTACTTTTTTTTTTACAAGCAGAAACGGATTATCTAACTATTAGTTCATATTATGGGCCGAAACGCATTGACACAAAGAAGAAAAAGCGATCTCTCCAAAACTGGAGGATCGCCTTCATACCATTAGACTGCTGCCGTCGCCACCGGTGCCCACGATATCGGCAAACGGATAGTCCGGGCGTGGGACCGGCGCGGCATTTTCCAGTAACGCGGTGGCCGCCCCGGCGATTTCATTGGGGTGCTAACCACGCACTTTCATACTGACCAGCGCTGCGGCCAGTTGTTCAGGCTTCAGCTCGCCGCTCACCACGGCAGAGAAAAGCTGGTGGCTTTCCTGGTGGCACAGGGTTTGCGCCTGATACAGTTTTTCCAGTACTGGTTGCAGGGTATTGGTCTGCTCCAGTTTCTGCAGCGCCCAGGCCAGGGTTTGTTCCAGCAAGCGGGCGCCTTGCGAAGTCAGAATGGATTCCGGATGGAACTGGAAGCCACACACGCGATCCGCATCATGACGCACAGCCATCACCATGCCATTAAAAAGAAAAAATAAAAAGGGGCGGGGAAAATGAAACAAATTAACAGATATATCGATTCAGTTTTTTACAGCCAAGATGATATTTTAGAGGAGGTTCTTAATTCCATAAAAGAGAACGGTATGCGATCCATCTCAGTATCTCCTTCTACTGGTAAGCTTCTTACGCTGCTAGTATCCATGTCAGGGGCAAAAAATGTCCTGGAGATCGGGGCCCTTGGGGGGTATAGCGGGATTTGCTTAGCCAGAGGGCTCGATCGGTCAGGAACATTAACTTCCCTTGAACTTATGGAGAGCTACGCAGAATTAGCGAATACTAATCTGTCTAAAGCCGGTTTTGGCAGTCAAGTATCATATTTAACCGGACCAGCTCTGCAAAGTCTCGAACAGCTTGTTAGCGATAATAGACAATTTTCACGGGAGCCGTGGACCTTCTTGGCTGGGTGCGCCGGGAAGAGTTCTTCGACCAGGTGGACCTGGCAGTGTTCCCCTCCGTGTGGGAGGAGCCGTTCGGGCTCGTTGCTGCTGAGGCGATGGCGCGAGGGGTGCCGTTCGTGATCTCGTATGCCGTCTTCTCTCCCTGCCTCTCACTAACCCAATCATGCTCGCACCCTCCCTCGCCGACCTCCTCTTGCTTCACATCGGTAGTGCCCCCCTCGGCACTACCTTCGCATCCCATGATCTAGCATGCCGTCCGGTCTTTGACCAAAACCCGCCCACACCTTGATCTCACCATCCTCTTCCGACATGTAGGTCATGCCGCGCTTCATGCGATCCGACGATCGCATCTTCGTGATGTCCTCGCCGCCGAGCCTGATGTGGCCGCTGCGGGCTTCGATCAGGCCGACCAGCGATTTCAGGAAGGTGGTCTTGCCCGCGCCGTTGGCGCCGAGCAGCAGCACGGTCTCGCCGGGGCGGACGTCGAGATCGACGCCCCACAACACCTGCATGGTGCCGTAGCCGGCATCGACGCCCCTGGCGTCGAGAAGCGAAGCTGCATCAGTGGGCATGCTCGCCTCCCAGGAACACTTCAATCACCTGCGGCTCGCGCACCGCGCTGGCAAGCGTGCCTTCAAAGATCTCCTTGCCCGCGTTGAGCACGATGACGCGGTCGGTGATCTGTTCGATGAAGCCCATCAGATGCTCGACC
>NZ_MUXB01000160.1:0-1560 GCF_001994935.1 Herbaspirillum sp. VT-16-41 | reverse complement strand
ATTGTAACCAGTTGTAATCTTAAGACATAAAAAAATGAATTGACTAAATGATCAAAAGTGTTCAAACCAATCGAAATATTAAGAAAAGCCTATAGGACAAACCCTTGACAATGAAATTCCACAGCTTTACAATTAAAAATGTATATTTTACATTTTATATGTAAAGAAATTCTTACTGAGTTAGACTTTGTCTTTCTCCAGGCTCCATTGGCTATTCATACGTTAATATTATGCCAGCCCTCAAATGGATGCCCAGTGCTTTATTGAGATTGAAACGTTTAAAAGCCTTAGTGCTGTATGTTGAATTGGACAATGTACATGCCGACACTTTAGTAAATGACTCTTCCTCTTTCGTTCTATTTAATCGTCCTAGTTTTTTCGCTCGTTTAAATCTTTCGTTTTTTAATTGTTCAAATTGTTCTTTTGAAATTAATCTCGGAAACAATTCATTTCCTAGATACCTTTCATCTGTTAATATTCTAGTAATTCCGCCATGTGACCGATTAATACCAGATTCCCTTGCTGCATTAGCTAAAGATTGGCCCGATAAGTATGATGCGATTAAAAGCTTTAATTGCTCAGCTTCTTTGGCATGAACTTCAATTTTTCCGTTTACTATTGCATATCCAAAAGGTGTATGTGCCATTAGCGATCAATCCTTTCTCTAAGTGTAATGCTACAATTCAAATGAAATCCTATCTCATTTGGTGAATATACGATTATCTTTTTTACAATGTCTTGTATCGCCATACCGATAAACACCGGCGCTTTCTCCCACGAGTCGCAGTGCTCACATACACGACTCTCATCCTTTTGCGTAATCTGCCTGCGGTTAAAAACCGTAGCGGAACCAGGCGAAGAGGACATTGCCATTATTATAAGTGCCTGGAATATACGTAAATTGCACGCTGGCCTGTTTATAACTTGCAGAAAGCAGCGGCAGCACGACAGGCAGAGGAACATAATTGGCGAAATCTTGTCGCGCGGTCACCGCTGCCGTCAAACCAAGCCCCAGACGAAAATCGCGGTTTTGGTCCAGATACCAGCCCTTTTCCCAGCCGTAGCCGATAATGGGTTCCCATTTGTTGTGGGAGTCCTTAAACGCCATGGCATACAATGAGCTCCAGTTTCCATCGGCGTTATAGCGGGATCCGCATAAGAAGGGACATTAGAACGTAACTGTTGAAAGAAGTAATCTAATGATTCATCATCCTCTAGAAGCGCGCTTATAGAGCTGTAGGTTTCCATGCAACCCCTTTTTCCACAATAACAAGGAGGGCCTTCGGGATTAATTATCATATGTTCAACTGTACCACTGTGGCCGTCTTTCCCCATATAAAGTTGATCATTTATAATAATCGCACCCCCAAGATGTATACCAATAGACAAATAAACAGCATCGCCAATATCATTTCTTACCCACAACTCTGTTGTTGCGGCGCATTTGGCATCATGAACAAGCTCGCAAGGATAATCGAGATATTGGGAAAATGCATCAATTTCTAACCCTGTAGGCAGTAATATTTTTCCGTAAGTTATTTTTTGTCCATCATTTGATGT